>NZ_CP178837.1:2147748-2454569 GCF_047946755.1 Leucobacter sp. HNU
CGCTGGGTCGGCGCGCGCTCATACGGCATCTACCTCTGGCACTGGCCCGTCTGGGTGCTGGGCGCCGAGCTGATGGGCCCGGAGGGACGCACGGGTGCCGGATCCTGGGTGCTCGGGCTCGGAGCCCTGCTGATCACCGTCGCCTGCGCGGCGCTCTCCTACCGCTATCTGGAGCTGCCCGTGCGTGCCCTCGGCCTGCGCCGCTCGGTCGGGCTGCTGATCCGCCCGGCCCAGGGCACCCTGCGGCGCCGGCGGATCGCCTCGGCCGTCCTCGTGCTGCTGTTCCTGACCCTGCCCGCTGTAACGATCGCGGTCGCCACAGCGCCGAGCCGCAGCAGTTCCGCCGAGGCCATCCTGCGCGGGCAGGAGGCGCTGCGGAAGAAGAAGCCGGCTCCCCCGCCCGCTGCGGCAGCATCCACGCAACCGGTCGGCGGCGACATCACCGCGGTCGGCGATTCGGTCATGCTCGCCAGCTCGCCCGAGCTCGCGGCCCGGTTCCCGGGGATCTCGATCGACGCCGAGGTGTCGCGAGGTCTCGGGGCCGGTCTCGGCATCGTCGAGGACCTCGCAGGGCGCGGGGAGCTGCGGCGCGTCCTCGTCGTCGGTCTCGGCACCAACGGGCCGGTGCTGGACGACGACCTCGCGCGGTTGCGGTCCGTCGCCGGCACCCGCCAGCTCGTGCTCGTCAACGCGCATGCCGACCGGGACTGGATCCCCGGCGTGAACGCCGATCTGCAGAAGTTCGCCGCGCAGCACCGCGGCGTCGTCGTCGCCGACTGGAACTCGGCGATCACGCCCCGGCCGGAGCTGCTGGCCGGCGACGGCATCCACCCGGAGCCCGAGGGCGGCTCCCGATACGCGGACTCCGTCGCGAAGGCCATCGCCGCGCTGCAGCAGCCCGACGAGGCCGTCGGCTTCGGGGCGCCTCGACGCTAGCAGCTCCTTGCGGGGCTGTCGTCGGTCTGCCGGTGGCCGGTTCTCCGCCAGACTGATTTCGAGACTCAGACTGAGATTTGCACCGGATATCTCAGTCTGAGGCTCAAAATCAGTGCGACTGCGGATCGCGGGCGGTGAGGGACCCCGGCGGCACCCCGGAAACGCGGAAGCGCCCCGCCGTGCGAACACGGCGGGGCGCTTCCGAAGAGCAGAGGACCTTACTCGGCCTTCTCCTCCGCAGCCTCGGCGGCGGGGGCCTCGGCGGCCTCGGCCTCAACGGCCTCGGTCTCGGCGACCTCGGCAGCGGGCTCCTCGACCTTGGCAGCCTTCTTGGCGGCCTTCGGCTTCGGGTTCACGGGCTCGAGCACGAGCTCGATCACTGCGAGGGGAGCGTTGTCGCCCTTGCGGAATCCGGTCTTGATGATGCGGGTGTAGCCACCCTCACGGTTCTCGACCTGCGGCGCGATCTCGGTGAAGAGCTCGTGCACGACGGACTTGTCGAGGATCTGACGCATCACGCGACGGCGGGCGTGCAGGTCGCCGCGCTTCGCGAAGGTGATGAGACGCTCGGCGACGGGCTGAACGCGCTTCGCCTTGGTCTCGGTCGTCTGGATCCGCTTGTGCTCGAAGAGCTGCGAAGCGAGCTGGTTGAGCAGCAGGCGCTCGTGGGCGGGGCCGCCGCCGAGGCGCGCACCCTTGTTGGGCTTGGGCATTGTTTACTCCAGTGGAAAATGAACGGTCGGGCGAACGCCGGCCGAATTAGTTGGCGTCGTCTTCGTAGCTGTAGAACTGCGCGCCGTCGAAACCGGGCACGGCGTCCTTCAGCGAGAGGCCCATCTCGGTGAGCTTGTCGCGCACCTCGAAGACGGACTTCTGACCGAAGTTGCGGATGTTCATGAGCTGCGCCTCGGAGAGAGCGACGAGCTCGCTGACGGTGTTGATCCCCTCGCGCTTCAGGCAGTTGTAGCTGCGCACCGAGAGATCGAGATCCTCGATCGGGATCGAGAGCTCCCCGTCGGAGACCGCGTCGACCGGCGCGGGGCCGATCTCGACGCCCTCGGCGGCGGTGTTGAGCTCGCGAGCCAGGCCGAACAGCTCCACCAGCGTCGAACCGGCGGACGCGATCGCGTCGCGCGGGCTGATCGCGGGCTTCGACTCGACGTCGACCACGAGGCGGTCGAAGTCGGTGCGCTCACCGGCACGAGTCGCCTCGACGCGGTAGGTCACCTTGAGCACGGGCGAGTAGATCGAGTCGACCGGAATCCGGCCGACCTCGGCGTCCTCGTTGCGGTTCTGAGCTGACGAGACGTAGCCGCGGCCGCGCTCGATGGTCAGTTCGAGTTCGAACTGAGCCGTGTCGCTGAGGGTCGCGATGACGAGCTCGGGGTTGTGCACCTCGACACCGGCCGGAGCCGAGATGTCCGCAGCGGTCACCTCACCGGCGCCGGTCTTGCGGAGGTACGCCGTGATCGGCTCGTCGTGCTCGCTCGAGACGACGAGATCCTTGATGTTGAGGATGATCTCGGTGACGTCCTCGGTCACGCCGGGGATCGTCGTGAACTCGTGTGCAACGCCCTCGAAGCGCACGCTGGTCACAGCGGCACCCGGGATCGAGGACAGCAGGGTACGACGCAGCGAGTTGCCGAGCGTGTAGCCGAAGCCCGGCTCCAGGGGCTCGATGACGAAACGCGAACGGAACTCGGAGATGGAATCTTCAGTCAGAGTGGGTCGCTGTGCAATCAGCACTGTGTGTGGTCCTTTCGCTGGAGTCCGCTATATGACTCATGCGGGATCTGGTCTGAGCCAGGGGGATGGGGTGCCGCCCGATGGGCGGCAGTCGCGCCGGCCGGAAGCCGGCGCGACTGTCGACTCAGACGCGGCGACGCTTCGGCGGACGGCAGCCGTTGTGCGTCTGCGGGGTCACGTCGTTGATCGACCCGACCTCGAGACCGGCGGCCTGGAGCGAGCGGATCGCGGTCTCGCGGCCGGAGCCCGGACCCTTCACGAAGACGTCGACCTTCTTCATGCCGTGCTCCTGCGCCTTGCGGGCGGCGTTCTCTGCGGCGAGCTGTGCGGCGAACGGGGTCGACTTGCGCGAACCCTTGAAGCCGACGCCACCCGAGGAGGCCCAGCTGATCACGGCACCGGTGGTGTCGGTGATCGAGACGATGGTGTTGTTGAAGGTCGACTTGATGTGGGCCTGGCCCACGACGACGTTCTTCTTGTCCTTGCGACGCGGCTTACGAGCCGCGGACTTCGGTGCAGCCATTGACTGTTCTCCTGAAACCTATGTGTGTGGTCGCGCTGACCGGGATTACTTCTTCTTACCGGCGACGGTACGCTTCGGTCCCTTGCGGGTACGAGCGTTCGTCTTGGTGCGCTGACCGTGCACGGGCAGCCCCTTGCGGTGGCGGAGACCCTGGTAGCTGCCGATCTCGACCTTGCGGCGGATGTCAGCGGCGACCTCACGGCGGAGGTCGCCCTCAACCTTGTAGTTGCCCTCGATGTAGTCGCGGAGCAGGACGAGCTGATCGTCGCTGAGGTCCTTGACGCGGATGTTGCCATCGATGCCGGTGTCGGCGAGGGTCTTCAGCGCGCGGGTGCGGCCGACGCCGTAGATGTACGTGAGTGCGATCTCGACGCGCTTTTCACGCGGGATGTCGACTCCTGCGAGACGTGCCATTCTGGCTCTCCTTAGCGGAAGTGGAGGTGTGGTGCGCATCGGGGGTTCGGGCCTCCGACCCGAGGTGTCCCCCGCGCGTGGATCGGCTCGGTGCCGGTCGCCGCGCGGGATCTTCGATGCGCTTGTGGGTCATCCTGCGAGCCGGAATCGGTCGCAGGATTCGTATTCAGTTGCGTGTGATCGGGGTCGAATGCCCCGGAGCAGCCCTACCGGGCGCCGGGACTAGCCCTGGCGCTGCTTGTGGCGGGGGTTCTCGCAGATCACCATGACGCGGCCGTGGCGACGGATCACGCGGCACTTGTCGCAGATCTTCTTGACGCTGGGCTTGACCTTCATGATGTTTCCTTTACGTGGTTCGCTGTCCTCGTGCTCGCGGGGTGCCGCGAGCCGTTACTTCCGAGCGAGCCTCAGCGGTAGCGGTAGACGATCCGGCCGCGGGTCAGATCGTAGGGGGTCAGCTCAACGACCACGCGATCCTCGGGGAGGATGCGGATGTAGTGCTGACGCATCTTGCCCGAGATGTGGGCGAGAACCTTGTGCCCGTTGGTCAGCTCAACGCGGAACATCGCGTTGGGCAGAGCCTCGATCACCTGGCCCTCGATCTCGATGACGCCGTCTTTTTTGGCCATAGCCTCACTATCGCTTCGGTGGGTATTCACTCGTCTTGCGAATGCCGGGCGCCTCGGTCGCGACTCCAGAAGAGAACACGGAACGAGGCGCAAGGCACCAAAGAGAAATCCTAACCGAACTCGCCCGGGATCACAAGCGAATCAGCGTGTCGGCTTGACGGCCGCGAATCGCCTACGGGATGGGGACCGGAGTGACGCCGAGCGGCTCGAGGCCGGAGGCCCCGCCGTCTTCGGCGGTGAGCACCCAGATACCGCCCGGGTGCACGGCCACGGAGTGCTCCCACTGCGCGCTCAGCGATCCGTCGGCGATGGTCACGGTCCAGTCGTCGTCCTGGACGACCGTGTCGATACCGCCGGCGGAAATGATCGGCTCGATCGCGACCACGAGCCCCGGGCGCACCTCGGGCCCCTTGCGGGACACGGGCACGTTAAACACCGGAGGATCCTCGTGCATGCGTCGTCCGATGCCGTGGCCGATGTAGTCCTCGAGCACGCCGTAGTCGCTGTGCTTGCGCACGTACGAGGACACGGCCTCGCCGATCTCGTTCACGTGCTTCGCGCTCGCGAGACGGGCGATGCCCCGCCACATGGCCTGCTCGGTGACGTGGCTGAGCTTCTCGATCTCGTCCGTGTGGTCGGGCCGGGTCGGGTCGGGCAGCGCCACCGTGATGGCGGCGTCGCTGTTCCAGCCGCCCAGTACGGCGCCCACGTCGAGCGAGACGATGTCGCCGGGCTCGAGCGCATGATCGGTCGGGATGCCGTGCACCACGTGCTCGTTCAGGTTCGCGCAGATGGTGTGCCGGTAGCCGGGCTCCAGCATGAAGTTGGGCGCTCCCCGAGCGACCGGATCGCGTCCTCGGCGATCGCATCGAGCTCGAGCAGCGTGATCCCGGGCCGAACGGCCTCCCGCATGGCCCGGAGCGCGGCCGCGGCAGCAAGGCCCGGCTCCCGCATGAGGCGCAGCTGCGCGGGCGACTTGTAGATCGAACGGCGCAGGATCCCACGGCTCACTTGACGGCGCTCAGCTTTCCGTCGAGCGCGTCGGCGATGCGCGACGAGACCTCGTCGATGCCGCCGAGACCGTCGACCGCCACGAGGATGCCCCGATCCGAGAAGAGCTCGATGAGCGGGGCCGTCTGCGCCGCGTAGATCTCCTGGCGGTGCCGGATGACCTCTTCGGTGTCGTCTGCGCGGCCTTCGACGGCGGCGCGCTTGAGCAGGCGGGCGACGACCTCTTCGGTGTCCGCCTCGAGCAGCACGACGGCGTCGAGCGAGGCCCCTGTGCATCGAGCACGGCGTCGAGCGCGTGCACCTGATCGACCGTCCGCGGATAGCCGTCGAGCAGGAACCCGTTCGCGGCATCGCTCTGACCGAGGCGGTCCGCGACGATCTCGTTGGTGAGCTCGTCGGGGACCAGCTCGCCGGCCTCGATGATCGCCTGGACGCGCTTGCCCAGCTCGGTGCCGCCCTTGATGTTCGCGCGGAAGATGTCGCCGGTCGAGATCGCGGGAACACCGTAGCGCTCGACGATCCGCTGGGCCTGCGTGCCCTTGCCCGCCCCGGGAGGGCCGACGATGAGCAGTCGGGCGATGCGGTGGGATTCGGTCACTTGAGGAGCCCTTCGTAGTGGCGCTGCTGCAGCTGCGCGTCGATCTGCTTGACGGTCTCAAGCCCGACGCCGACGATGATGAGGATCGAGGATCCGCCGAACGGGAAGTTCTGGTTCGCGCCGAAGAACGACAGCGCGATGAGCGGGATCAGCGCGATGAGGCCGATGTAGAGCGAGCCCGCGCTGGTGATGCGGTTCAGCACGTAGTTCAGGTACTCGGCGGTGGGGCGGCCCGCGCGGATGCCGGGGATGAAGCCGCCGTACTTCTTCATGTTGTCCGCGACCTCCTCCGGGTTGAAGGTGATCTGCACGTAGAAGAACGTGAAGCCGATCACGAGGAGGAAGAAGACCAGCATGTAGAGCGGCTGATCGCCCTGCACGAGGTTGTTGGAGATCCAGACGACCCAGGGCTTCGGCTCCTCGCCGATACCCGGCTGGTTGAACTGCGCGATGAGCATCGGCAGGTACAGGATCGCCGAGGCGAAGATGACCGGGATCACGCCCGCCATGTTCACCTTGATGGGGATGTAGGTGCTCGAGCCGCCGTAGGTGCGGCGTCCGACCACGCGCTTCGCGTACTGGACCGGGATGCGCCGCTGGGACTGCTCGACGAACACGACCGCGGCGACCACGACGAGGCCGACGCCGAGCACGAGGAAGAAGACCTCCCAGCCCTTGGCCTGCTTGATGGCCCAGAGCGAGTTCGGGAACTGCGCCGCGATGGAGGTGAAGATGAGGAGCGACATGCCGTTGCCGATGCCGCGCTCGGTAATGAGCTCGCCGAACCACATGATGAGGCCGGTGCCCGCGGTCAGAGTCAGGATCATGATGAGCACGGCCCACCACTCCTGCGAGACCAGGTTCTGGCAGGCCTGATTGGCCGAGGCGCCGAACAGCAGACCCGAGCGGGCGACGGTGACCAGCGTGGTCGACTGCAGGATCGCCAGGGCGATGGTCAGGTAGCGCGTGTACTGGGTGAGCTTGGCCTGACCGGCCTGGCCCTCCTTGTGCAGCGCCTCGAAGTGCGGGATGACGACGCGCAGCAGCTGCGTGATGATCGATGCCGTAATGTACGGCATGATGCCCAGCGCGAAGATCGACAGCTGCAGCAGCGCACCGCCGCTGAACATGTTGATCATCTCGTAGAGCCCCGAGGTGCCCTGGTTCGCCGCGAGGCAGGCCTGGACGTTGCTGTAGCTCACGAAGGGTGCCGGCACGAAGGAGCCGACGCGGAACAGGGCGACGATGGCGAGCGTGAAGAGGATCTTCCGCCGCAGATCGGGCGTCCGGAAGATCCGGCCGATGGCGCTGAACAAAACCTTGCCTCCTGAGGGCGTCGTCGAGGGCTTCGCCGTCACGACGAGAACCGATACTCCAGCCTACACGGGACGTGCAAGTCGGGAAAATACGAACGGGGGCGGAAGGCTTCGACTACGTCGAAGTCCCCCCGCCCCGGGCGTCGTGCCGACCCGAAGGTCGACGGACTTACTTGATCTCGCCGCCGGCGGCCACGATCTTCTGCTCAGCGGAGCCGGAGACCTTGTCGACCGAAACGGTGAGCTTCACCTGGATGTCGCCATCGCCCAGGACCTTGACCGGCTGGTTCTTGCGAACCGCGCCCTTGGCCACGAGATCCTCGACGGTGACCTCGCCACCCTTCGGGTAGAGCTCTGCGAGCTTCGCGAGGTTGACGACCTGGTACTCGGTGCGGAACGGGTTCTTGAACCCGCGCAGCTTCGGGGTGCGCATGTGCAGCGGCATCTGCCCGCCCTCGAAGCCGGCCTTCACCTGGTAGCGGGCCTTGGTGCCCTTGGTGCCGCGACCAGCGGTCTTACCCTTGGACGCCTCACCACGACCCACGCGGGTCTTGGCCTTCTTGGAACCGGCTGCCGGGCGCAGGTGGTGCGCCTTGAGCACGTCGCCGCGCTCTTCGTTCTTCTCGGTCATGCGTCGATCTCCTCAACCTCGACCAGGTGAGCGACCGCGCGGATGTAGCCGCGGTTGGCCTGGGTGTCCTCACGAACGACCGACTGGCCGATCTTGCGGAGACCGAGGCTGCGCAGCGTATCGCGCTGGTTCTGCTTCTCGCTGATAACGGACTTCGTCTGCGTAATCTTCAGGCTCTTCGCCATTACGCACCTGCCTTCGCCTTGGCGGCAGCGTCGGCCGCGGCCTTCGCCTCGGCGCGCACGATGCGGGCCGGGGCGACGCGGTCGAAGTCGAGACCACGGCGAGCTGCGACGGAGCGGGGCTCCTCGAGCTGCTGCAGCGCCTCGACGGTCGCGTGCACGATGTTCAGGGTGTTCGACGAGCCGAGCGACTTGCTCAGGACGTCGTGGATGCCGGCGCACTCGAGCACGGCGCGGACGGGGCCACCAGCGATAACACCGGTACCGGCAGCAGCCGGGCGGAGCAGCACGACGCCGGCAGCGGCCTCGCCCTGCACCGGGTGCGGGATGGTGTTGCCGACGCGGGGCACGCGGAAGAAGTTCTTCTTCGCCTCCTCGACACCCTTGGAGATGGCGAGGGGCACCTCCTTCGCCTTGCCGTAGCCGACGCCGACGGTGCCGTTGCCATCGCCCACCACGACGAGCGCGGTGAAGCTGAAGCGACGGCCGCCCTTGACGACCTTCGAAACGCGGTTGATGGTGACGACGCGCTCGAGGAACTGGCTCTCGTTGCGGTCGCGGCCGCCGCGCTCACCGCGGGTGCCGCGGTCGCGGCTCCCCGGCGCTGCTCGCGGGGCTCGTTGCGGTGATCGGTGGCCGGGGCCTCAGCAGTCTGAGTCTCAGCCTGCGCCTCTGCGGACACTTCCTGCTCCTTCGTTTCGTTGCTCACAGCGTCAGACCTGCCTCACGGGCGCCGTCAGCGATCGCTGCGACACGGCCTGCGTACTTGCTGCCGCCACGGTCGAAGACGACAGCCTCGACACCGGCGCTCTTCGCGCGCTCGGCGACGAGCTCGCCCACGCGGCGAGCCTTGGCGGTCTTGTCGCCCTCGAACGAGCGGAGGTCCGCCTCCATCGTCGACGCCGAGGCCACGGTGTGGCCCTTCGAGTCGTCGACGACCTGGACGAACACGTGACGCGACGAGCGGGTCACGACGAGACGGGGACGAGCCTCCGTGCCGACGATCTTCTTGCGCAGGCGGGTGTGGCGGCGGATGCGCGCAGCCGAACGGCCCTTGGCGCGGGAAATACTAGCGGCCATGGTTACTTACCAGCCTTTCCTGCCTTGCGACGGACGTTCTCGCCCGCGTAGCGGATGCCCTTGCCCTTGTAGGGCTCCGGCTTCTTCAGCTTGCGGATGTTGGCGGCGGCCTCGCCGACCGCCTGCTTCGAGATACCGCTCACGGTGATCTTGGTGTTGCCCTCGACGGACAGCGTGATGCCCTCGGGCGCCTCGACGTTGACCGGGTGCGAGAAGCCGAGCGCGAGCTCGAGGCCGGCGCCCTTCTGCTGCACGCGGTAACCGGTGCCGACGACCTCGAGCTGCTTGGAGTAGCCCTCGGTCACACCGATGATGTCGTTGTTGATGAGGGTGCGGGTCAGCCCGTGGAGCGCACGCGAGTCGCGCTCGTCATCGGGCCGGGTCACCAGCACCTGGCCGTCCTCCAGCGCAACGCGGATGGGCTCGGCGACGACGAGCGTCAGCTCGCCCTTCGGGCCCTTGACCGTGACCGTCTGGCCATCGATCGAAACGTTGACACTGCCGGGAACGGCAATGGGAAGCTTTCCAATACGTGACATGTCGAATTACCACACGTAGGCGAGAACTTCTCCGCCCACGCCCTTCTGCTCGGCCTCGCGGTCCGTGAGGAGCCCCGAGGAGGTGGACAGGATCGCGATGCCGAGGCCGCCGAGCACGCTCGGGATCTCGGTGGAGCGCGCGTACACCCGGAGGCCGGGCTTGGAGACGCGCTTGATGCCCTCGATGGAGCGCTCGCGGTTGCTGCCGTACTTCAGCGACAGGGTGAGGGTGGTGCCGACGCGGGCGTCCTCGACCTTCCAATCCGCGATGTAGCCCTCGCGCTTGAGGATCTCAGCGATCCGCTCCTTCAGCTTGGAGCCGGGGAGCGACACGTCGTCATGGTGCGCAGAGTTTGCGTTGCGCAGACGGGTCAGCATATCTGCGACCGGATCAGTCATCGTCATGAGTGACTCTTCTTTCTCGCCTGGTATCGCGCAGCCGGACACGGCTGGCGACCTGGGTGACACGGCTGCGGGCACCCCGGAAACCCGGGGTGCCGCAGCCGCATGGACTATTCAGTTGTTATTCGGCCTTGAACGGGAAGCCGAGCGCCTTGAGCAGCGCACGACCCTCGTCGTCGGTCTTCGCGGTGGTGACGACGGTGATGTCGAAACCACGCACCCGATCGATCTTATCCTGATCGATCTCGTGGAACACACTCTGCTCGGTCAGACCGAAGGTGTAGTTGCCGTTCCCGTCGAACTGCTTGGGCGACAGACCGCGGAAATCGCGGATGCGCGGCAGCGCGAGGTTGACCAGACGGTCCAGGAACTCCCACGCGCGGTCACCGCGGAGGGTGACGTGCGCGCCGATGGCCTGGCCCTCACGCAGCTTGAACTGCGCGATGGACTTGCGGGCGGTCGTGACCTTCGGCTTCTGGCCGGTGATCTTGACGAGGTCCGCGATAGCGCCCTCGATCACCTTGCTGTCGCGAGCTGCCTCGCCGACACCGGTGTTCACGACGACCTTGACCAGGCCGGGAACCTGCATGACGTTCTCGAACTTGAACTCCTCGCGGAGCGCAGGAACGATCTCGGCACGGTACTTCTGCTTGAGGCGCGGCTGGATCTTCGTTGCCGTCTCAGACATCAGAGGTCCTTCCCAGACTTCTTGGCGAAGCGGACGCGGACGGTCTTCTTCTTGCCGCCCTTCTCCACCTCTTCGGTGCGGAAACCGACACGGGTCGGCTTCTTGGTCTCGGGATCGACGATCGCGACGTTCGAGATGTGGATCGGGGCCTCGACGGTCTCGATCCCTCCCTCGTTGGTGCCGCGGGCCGACTGGCCCTGCTTCACGTGCTTGGTGACGTAGTTGACGCCCTCGACGACCACACGGTCGGTCTCGGTCAGGACCGCGATGACGTGGCCCTGCTTGCCCTTGTAGCCACCGCGCTCCTGCGACGGGCCCGAGATGACCTCCACGAGGTCACCCTTCTTGATCTTGCTAGCCATGGACTAGATCACCTCCGGTGCGAGCGAGACGATCTTCATGAACCGCTTGTCGCGAAGCTCGCGACCGACGGGTCCGAAGATACGGGTGCCGCGGGGCTCCCCGTCGGCCTTGAGGATGACGGCGGCGTTCTCGTCGAACTTGATGTACGAGCCGTCTGCACGACGGGTCGCCTTCTTCGCACGAACGACAACAGCCTTGACGACGTCGCCCTTCTTCACGTTGCCGCCCGGGATCGCGTCCTTGACGGTCGCGACGATGGTGTCCCCGAGGCCGGCGTAGCGGCGGCTCGAACCAGCGAGCACGCGGATGGTGAGCAGCTCCTTGGCACCGGTGTTATCGGCGACCTTGAGCCTGGATTCCTGCTGAATCACTTCTTACTCCTTACTCAGTAAGCCCGAGGGCTTACTTCGCCTTCTCGAGGATCTCGACGAGGCGCCAGCGCTTCGAGGCGCTCAGCGGACGGGTCTCGTGGATGAGCACGAGATCGCCGATGCCTGCGGTGTTCTGCTCGTCGTGGGCCTTGACCTTCGACGAACGGCGCAGGACCTTGCCGTAGAGCGGGTGCTTCACGCGATCCTCGACCTCGACGACGATGGTCTTATCCATCTTGTCGCTGACGACGTAGCCGCGGCGGGCCTTACGGTAGCCGCGCTGTTCCTTCTCGACCTCAGCCATTATTAGGCCTCCTTCGTCTCAGCGGCGGCGTCCGCCTGCTCGGTCTTCTTGCTGCTCTTCTTCGCCTTCGCGGGAGCCGCGGGAGCGGGCGTGGCCCGGATCCCCAGCTCGCGCTCGCGGAGCACGGTGTAGATGCGCGCGATGTCGCGCTTCACCTGACGCACGCGCCCGTGGCTCTCGAGCTGGCCGGTGGCCGACTGGAACCGCAGGTTGAACAGCTCCGCCTTGGCCTTCTTGAGCTCCTCAGCCAGACGCTCGTCCTCGAAGGTGTCGAGCTCGCTGATGACCAGTTCCTTGCTTCCGATCGCCATTACGCGTCGCCCTCCTCGCGCTTGATAATCCGAGCCTTGAGCGGCAGCTTGTGGATGGCGCGGGTGAGCGCCTCACGAGCGAGCTGCTCATCAACACCAGCGACCTCGAAGAGGACGCGGCCGGGCTTGACGTTTGCGACCCACCACTCGGGCGAGCCCTTACCGGAACCCATGCGGGTTTCCGCGGGCTTCTTCGTCAGGGGACGATCCGGGTAGATGTTGATCCACACCTTGCCGCCACGCTTGATGTGGCGGGTCATGGCGATACGGGCCGACTCGATCTGGCGGTTCGTCACGTACGCGGGGGTGAGGGCCTGGATGCCGAACTCACCGAACGCGACCGTGTTGCCGCCCTTCGAACGACCGCTGCGCCCCGGGTGGTGCTGCTTGCGGTACTTGACTCGACGGGGAATCAGCATGCTTACTTCTCCGCTCCTGCTGCGACGGGCGCAGCCTCGGTCTGCGCGCCACGGGGCGCGCGACGGCGGTCATCGCGACGGTCGCGCGACGGCTTCTGGGCCGCCTGCTCGCGAGCGAGTTCCTTGTTCGTGAGGTCACCCTTGTAGATCCAGACCTTCACGCCGATGCGGCCGAAGGTGGTCTTCGCCTCGTAGAAGCCGTAGTCGATGTTCGCGCGAAGGGTGTGCAGCGGCACGCGACCCTCGCGGTAGAACTCCGAACGGCTCATCTCGGCGCCGCCGAGACGGCCGGAGACCTGGATGCGGATGCCCTTGGCGCCGGCGCGCTGAGCGCCCTGCAGGCCCTTGCGCATCGCGCGGCGGAACGCCACGCGAGCAGCGAGCTGCTCGGCGATGCCCTGCGCGACGAGCTGAGCGTCGGCCTCGGGGTTCTTGACCTCGAGGATGTTCAGCTGGATCTGCTTGCCGGTGAGCTTCTCGAGCTCGGCACGGATGCGCTCCGCCTCGGCGCCGCGGCGTCCGATGACGATGCCCGGGCGAGCCGAGTGGATGTCCACGCGGACGCGGTCGCGGGTGCGCTCGATCTCGACGCGGGACACGCCGGCGCGGTCCAGCTGCTCGGTCAGGTGCTTGCGGATGCGGATGTCCTCTGCGAGGTAGTCCGCGTACCGCTGGCCCGGCTTGGTCGAATCCGAGAACCAACGCGAGACGTGGTCGGTCGTGATCCCGAGGCGGAAGCCGTAGGGATGAATCTTCTGGCCCATTTACTTGGCTCCCTTCTTCGCGGTCACGAGCTCATCGGCGGTCTGAAGCACGACCGTGATGTGGCTGGTGCGCTTGTTGATGCGGAACGCGCGGCCCTGGGCCCGCGGACGGAACCGCTTCAGCGTGGCGCCCTCGTCGACGAATGCACGAGCGATGACCAGCTCGTCCTCGTTGAGACGAAGGTTCTCGTTGTCGGCCTTCACGCGAGCGTTCGCGATCGCCGAGGCGACGAGCTTGAAAATCGGCTCCGATGCGGCCTGCGGGGCGAACTTCAGGATGGCCAGGGCCTCCTGGGCGTTCTTGCCGCGGATCAGGTCAACGACACGACGGGCCTTCTGGGGGGTGATGCGGATATGACGCACGCGTGCGATCGACTCCACCATTTCTCTTCCTCCTTCACGTCACCGCGTTAGCGGCGACGGCCCTTCTTGTCGTCCTTCACGTGACCACGGAAGGTGCGGGTCGGGGCGAACTCGCCCAGCTTGTGACCGACCATGGTCTCGGTGACGAACACCGGGATGTGCTTGCGACCGTCGTGCACTGCGATGGTGTGACCCAGCATGGCCGGGATGATCATCGAGCGGCGCGACCAGGTCTTGATCACGTTCTTGGTGCCGGCTTCGTTCTGCGAAACCACCTTGCCGAGCAGGTGGTTGTCGACGAAGGGGCCCTTCTTGAGACTACGAGGCATCTTCTACTCTCTCCTACCTGCCGACTAGTGCTTACCGCGGGGACGGCGACGAACGATGAGCTTGTCGCTTTCCTTGTTGGGACGGCGCGTACGGCCTTCCTTCTGACCCCAGGGGCTGACCGGGTGACGACCACCCGAGGTGCGACCCTCGCCACCACCGTGCGGGTGGTCGACCGGGTTCATGACGACACCGCGGACGGTCGGGCGGACGCCCTTCCAGCGCATACGGCCGGCCTTGCCCCAGTTGATGTTCGACTGCTCGGCGTTGCCCACCTCGCCGACGGTTGCGCGGCAGCGCACGTCGACGTTGCGGATCTCGCCCGAGGGCAGACGCAGCTGGGCGTAGGGGCCGTCCTTCGCCACGAGGCGGACGGACGAGCCGGCGGACCGCGCCAGCTTGGCGCCCCCGCCCGGCTTCAGCTCGATCGCGTGGATCACGGTACCGGTCGGGATGTTGCGCAGCGGCAGGTTGTTGCCGGGCTTGATGTCGGCCGCGGGACCGGACTCGACGATGTCGCCCTGCTTCAGCTTGTTCGGCGCGATGATGTAGCGCTTGGTGCCGTCCTCGAAGTGGAGGAGCGCGATGCGAGCCGTACGGTTGGGGTCGTACTCGATGTGAGCGACCTTCGCGTTCACGCCGTCCTTGTCATTGCGACGGAAGTCGATGACGCGGTACTGGCGCTTGTGGCCACCACCGATGTGGCGGGTGGTGATGCGGCCCTGGTTGTTGCGGCCACCGGTCTTCGGCAGCGGACGGAGCAGCGACTTCTCGGGGGTCGAACGCGTGATCTCAGCGAAATCGGCGACGCTCGAACCGCGACGACCGGGGGTCGTCGGCTTGTACTTACGAATAGCCATGTGTGTCTTCTCTCTTCGCTTCCGAGCTACAGCGCAGCCGTGAAGATGTCGATGGATCCCGACTTCAGGGTGACGATGGCGCGCTTGGTGTCCTTGCGCTTGCCCATGCCGAACTTGGTCCGGCGCGTCTTGCCCTTGCGGTTGAGCGTGTTGATCTTGTCGACCTTCACCCCGAAGACCTGCTCGATGGCGAGCTTGATCTCGGTCTTGTTGGCCGTCGGCTGCACCTCGAAGGTGTACTGGCCGTTGGCGTCGATGAGCCCGTAGCTCTTCTCCGAGACGATCGGTCGGATGATGACGTCGTGCACGTTCTTGTTCAGGCTCACTTCGAGACCTCCTCAGCGGCGCGTCCGTCGACGAATGCGTCGTAGGCGGCCTTGGTGAAGACGAGATCGTCGCTGACGACCACGTCGTAGGCGTTGAGCTGATCCCACGCGATGACGTGCACGCCGGGCAGGTTGCGGACGCTCAGCACGGTGAGCTCGTCGTCGCGGCCGATGACCACGAGAACGCGCTTGCCGGGGGCGACGTTCGCGAGGAACTCGCGAGCGACCTTGGTGCTGGGCTTGTCTGCGATCCCGAACGAGTCGACGACGTGCAGGCGGTTCGCGCGAGCGCGGTCCGAGAGCAGGCCGCGGAGTGCCGCCGCGATCATCTTCTTGGGGGTGCGCTGCGAGTAGTCGCGCGGCACGGGGCCGTGCACGACGCCGCCGCCGCGGTGCTCAGGAGCGCGGACCGAACCCTGACGAGCGCGGCCGGTGCCCTTCTGCTTGAACGGCTTGACGCCCGAACCGGAGACCTCGCCGCGGTTCTTGGTCTTGTGCGTACCCTGGCGTCGAGCAGCGAGCTGCGCGGTGACGACCTGGTGGATCAGCGGGACGTTGGTCTCGGCGCCGAAGAGCGACTCGGGCAGCGAGACCTCGCCGGCCTTCTTGCCCTTCGCGTCGAGCACCTGGAGCTTGGTTGCGGTAGCCATGAACTACGCCCCCTTCACAGCGTTGCGAACGAATACGAGACGGCCGCGCGCACCGGGAACGGCACCCTTGATCAGGATGAGACCCTTCTCGGCGTCGACCGCGTGCACGGTGAGGTTCTGCACGGTGACGCGCTCGCCACCCATGCGGCCGGCCATGCGCTGGCCCTTGAACACGCGACCGGGAGTCGCGGCGCCGCCGATCGAACCCGGCTTGCGGTGGTTGCGGTGCGCGCCGTGCGAAGCCGAAACGCCCTTGAAGTTGTGGCGCTTCATGACGCCGGCGAAGCCCTTGCCCTTCGAGGTGCCGACGACGTCGATCTTCTGACCGGCCTCGAAGGTGCCATCGATGGTGAGCTCCTGGCCGAGCGAGTACTCGGCTGCGTCCGCGGTGCGCACCTCGGTGAGGTGACGGCGCGGGGTGACGCCGGCCTTCGCGAAGTGGCCAGCGGTGGGCTGGTTCACCTTGCGGGGATCGATCTGCCCTGCGGCGATCTGCACGGCGCTGTAGCCGTCGACCTCAGCGGTGCGGATCTGGGTGACCACGTTGGGGGCCACCTCGATCACGGTGACGGGAACGACCTTGCCGTTCTCGTCCCAGACCTGTGTCATGCCGAGCTTGGTGCCCAGGAGACCCTTGACGTTGCGATTCAGATGCGACATTCTCAGATCCCCCTTAGAGCTTGATCTCGATGTTGACATCGGCCGGAAGGTCGAGACGCATGAGCGAATCGACGGCCTTGGGAGTGGGATCGACGATGTCGATCAGGCGCTTGTGCGTGCGCTTCTCGAAGTGCTCGCGGCTGTCCTTGTACTTGTGCGGCGAACGGATCACTGCGATCACGTTCTTCTCCGTCGGGAGCGGCACGGGGCCGATAACGGTCGCGCCCGCACGGGTGACCGTGTCGACGATCTTGCGCGCGGAGCTGTCGATGACCTCGTGGTCATACGACTTCAGTCGAATGCGGATCTTCTGTCCCGCCATGTGACTCTCTACTTTCTACTTGCGTCGTACCGCGCGGCCTCTCGACTGCGCGGCATTGGACGTCTTGCGTACCAGCGCCCTGGCACCCCGATCTGAACGAACGAATGCTGGGTCTCTGTTCACCTGTCAAAGCCCGCACACATGCGAAGACGGCCGGACTCTCGTCTGGCCGACGTGCGACATGCGGGCTGGTGTTCGCTCCCCGCGGCCTCACCGGACCCGCGGCGGACCGCGGTGGTGATGCACTGCCTGGCAGTGATCCCCGCACAGGCGGGGAATGCTGAACCTGTCTATTCTCGCACGGGGTTCATGCATCGTGCAACCCGGGCGTGTCGCGGTTCGCGATCCCGTTCGAAGCCCCCGATCGGCCCGGGCTATGCGCGCGCAGGAAGGAGGCGCGGGAGCGCCAGGTAGACGAGGAGCACCACCAACCCGGCCGCGAACAGCGCGACCGCTCCCCCGAACCCGACGAACAGCGAGGCGAGGCCGAGGACCGAGGTGAGCAGGGTGCATCCCGCGGCGAGCAGGGACGCCTGCACGTGCGAGTATCCCCGCTGCTCGATCCGCTGGTAGGTGTGCTCCTTGTGCGGCTCGTCCCAGCGCTTGCCCTCGCGCACGCGCTTCACGAGCGTGACCCCCACGTCCCCGAAGGTGATCACCATGGGCCCGATCGTCGCGAGCAGGGGCACGCCGGCGAGCAGGGCGGCGAAGCTCGTGATCGCGACCGCACCGCCGAGCAGGTAGCTGCCGACATCTCCAAGGAACGCTCCAGGCTTCGTGAGATTCCAGGGCAGGAAGCCGGCGAAACCCGCCGCCAGTACCAGGCCCGCGAGCACCAGCCAGCCGAGCCCGGTGAACCAGCCGGCCGCGGCGAAGGCCAGCCCGGCGATGACGCCGTGCAGGCCGCTGATCCCGTTCAGGCCGTCCATGAAGTTGGCGACGTTGATGTACCCGGAGACGAAGAGCATCGCATAGAGCAGCAGCAGGATCCCGCTCCACCACTCCAGGTGGAGCGGAGCACCGGCCGTGCCCGCGATCCACGCGTACCCGGAATCGGGGAACGGCCGGGAGGCGAGCAGCAGCAGTGCGCCGGGCCCGGCCAGCGCGATCAGGATCAGCCAGATGCTGCGCGCACGCACGCTCACTCCGTGGAGATCCTCGCCCAGTCCGAGGAGGCCCGCTGCGAGGGAAGCGACCACGACGACCAGCAGCAGGTCCCAGCGGTCGCCGGCGGAACGACCGTCGCGGAGCAGGAACACTCCGAGCAACCCCCGACGAGCATGGCGATGAGCACCGCCAGCCCGAGCCCGCGCAGGACGGGCCGGGAGTGCGAGGACCGCTCGTTCGGGACGTCCATGATCCCGAGTCGGATCAGGAGCGGACGGACGACGAAGGGCAGCAGCAGGCTGAGCAGCAGCGTCGCGCCGGCGACGAGCGACGCGAGGAGGATCGGGCTCACTGGACCCGCTCCCCGGCTTCGTCGGTGAGATCGAGCCGGGCGACCCATCCGTCGTGGTCGAGGCGGTCGGGCGCGAGCACATCGACGTGGGCGTGCGAGATCTTCGGGTGGAAGGGCCGTTCGTCCCCCTCGCCCAGCGCGACCAGTTCCTCGTGCAGCTTCTCGCCGTGGCGCAGCCCCGTGAAGACGATCTCGATCGGCTTGCCCGACTGGGCGATCATGCGCTGCGCGACGTCGAGGATCTTCACCGGCTCGCCCATGTCGAGGATCAGCACCTCGCCCTGCCTGCCGATGCCGCCGGCCTGGACGACCAGCTGGCAGGCCTCGGGGATCGTCATGAAGAACCGGGTCACCTCGGGATGGGTGACCGTGACCGGGCCGCCGGACTCGATGAGCGCAGCGAAGGTCGGGAGCATGGAACCGCGGCTGCCGATGACGTTGCCGAAGCGCACCGAGAGGTACCGCTCCCCCGTCTCCTGCGCCATCCAGGCGGTGAGCTTCTCGGCGACGCGCTTCGAATGCCCGAGCACGCTCGTGGGGTTCGCTGCCTTATCGGTGGAGATGTTCACGAAGGTGCTCACGCCAACCGATTGCGCCGCGCGGAGCACGTTGAGCGTGCCGAGCACGTTCGTCTTCCAGGCCTCCTCCGGGTACTGCTCCAGCATCGGCAGGTGCTTCAGCGCCGCCGCATGGAACACCACCTCGGGCTTCCGCTCCGCGAAGATCTGGCGCAGCGCTTCTGCGTCACGGATATCGGCGAGCACGACGTCGCGCGTGTCGAGCAGCCCGTGCCCGCTGATCGACAGCTGCGCGGCCTGCAGCGCGGTCTCGTCGCGGTCGAGCAGGATCAGCTCGCGCGGTGCGAACCGCGCCAGCTGCCGCGAGAGCTCAGAGCCGATCGAACCGCCCGCACCGGTGACCAGGACGACGCGATCCTGCAGGTACTGGGCGATGGATGCCATCTCGAGACGCACCGGATGCCGACCGATCAGGTCCTCGATGGAGATATCGCGCACGTCAGAGATCGCGGAGGAGTTCTGCAGCAGCTGTTCGAGCGAGGGAAGCACCATGACCCGGATCCCGAGCCGGTCCGCCGCCTCGTCGATGCGCCGGAGCAGGCTCGCGTCCGCGTCCCCGATGCAGACCATGATCGCGGTCGCGCCGGTCTCCTCGACCGCGCGCGCGAGATCCGCGAAGCCGCCGAGCACGCGCACGCCGCGCACCTCGTGGTTGCGCTTCTCGACGTCGTCATCGAGGAATCCGACGGGGAGCAGGCTCGATTCGGCGTCGGTGAGCAATCGCTTGGCGGTCTGGGCGCCCAGGTACCCGGAACCGTAGAGCAGCACCCGCTCGGCGCTGCGCCCGGGCTTCGCGCGCTGTTCGGCACCGAGCCGTTTCAGGTAGCGCAGCACGCCCATGACGCTGAAGGCGATGGGGGCCGCGATGATCATGGTGCTGCGCGGGATTCCGTTGGAGTAGCCGATCAGGTAGGCGAACAGCCAGGCGATCACGGTGACCGCGGTGGTCTCGAGCACGATCGCCCGAACCTCGTCGAACCCGCCGATCTCGTACCGCGAACGGTAGAGCCAGAACACCCAGCCTCCGATGAGCTGCAGCACCCAGGTGAAGAGGATCAGCAGAGGGGTGGAGCCCCAGTGGATCCGGGACAGGTCGAAGTCGAAGCGGAGCACGAGGGCGGCGAGGATGCCGACCGCCCAGGCGAGGCAGTCCCCGAGGTAGAGCAGGCCGTACTGCTTCAGGAAGTGCGCGACGCGTTGGGTGGCAGTGAGCGGCACTTCGCCCCCTTCTGGATCGGACGGTCTGCAGTCCGGGCAGGCCCCGGAGTCCACTACGAGGATAGCGGCCAGGTCCCGGTGAGCCTGTTGCAACGCCCGCCGGGCGGCGGCTCGGCGCCGGTTCCGCACCGCGCGCCGCCGGCGAACCGTCCATTATCCTGCGGATCTCCTGAGAATACTCGGGGTGTTTCCAGGCGATACCTCGGACAGAATGAGCGCGTGAGGTGTCCGCCTCACACCGGATCCAGCGCCGCGGGAGGGACCGCCGCGCGGACATCGTTCGGAGGACGAGACATGGGTATCGAGGATCTCGGCAAGCAGGCCGGAGAATTCATCAAGGGCAACGCCGACAAGATCAGCGAGGCGCTGCACAGCGAGCAGGCCGAGGGCATCAGCGACAAGGTGCTCGACGGCGCCGCCGACCTGGCCAACAGGGTCACCGGCGGACGCTTCGAGGAGCAGGTCGAGGACGTGCGCTCGAACGTCGACAAGCAGGTCGGCAACGAGTAGTCCGAGCCGGCTGGCGGCGCCAGCGCGCCGTACACGCGATGAACCCCCGCAGGTTTCCCTGCGGGGGTTCATCGTGTTCGTGAGGCGGAAACCGGCTTAAGCGCTCAGCGATCGCGTCGCGCGCGTTCGGCGAGGAAGTCTCGGGCGGTGAACCGGTGCTCCCGCTTCCCGTAGTCGTCGGCCGTGATCCCCTGCAGGAGCGCCCCCGCGTCGACCTCGAGCGCGCTCGCCACGCGGACGACGGTCTCGACCGAGGGGCTCTGAGCGCCCCGCTCCAACTTGCCCAGCGTCGCAGCGTCGATCTCGGCGAGCGCGCTCAGATCCTCGATGGTCAGTCCGAGTTCGTGCCGGGCCTCGCGGATCCGGGCGCCGATCTTCTCTGCAGCGAGGACCTTTCGAGGAGACATGCTCCCAGCCTGATCGCCCGGGAATCAGAGAACCAGGGCGTACACGCGAGAATATTCTGCGCCCGCGCGCAAATGCGTCATGCGTTTGCACCCTATGTGGCGTCAACGCGCGAGCTTCGGGAAAACGACAGCGGGGCCGCACCCGAAGGTGCGGCCCCGCTGCAGGATCGAGTAATGCTTACTCGACGACCTTGGTCACCGTGCCGGCGCCGACGGTGCGGCCACCCTCACGGATCGCGAAGCCGAGGCCCTCCTCCATGGCGATCGGCTGGATCAGCTCGACCGACATGTCGGTGGTGTCGCCGGGCATAACCATCGGCTTGTCCTCGGGCAGGGTGATGACACCGGTCACGTCAGTCGTACGGAAGTAGAACTGCGGACGGTAGTTCGTCTCGAACGGGTTGTGACGGCCGCCCTCTTCCTTCTTCAGGATGTAGGCGGTGCCCTCGAACTTGGTGTGCGGGGTGATCGAACCCGGCTTCACGACGACCTGGCCGCGCTCGACATCCTCGCGCTTGGTGCCGCGGAGCAGCAGGCCACAGTTCTCGCCGGCCCATGCCTCGTCGAGCTGCTTGTGGAACATCTCGATACCGGTGACGGTGGTCTTCTGCGTCGGACGCAGACCCACGATCTCGACCTCGCTGTTGATGGCGAGGGTACCGCGCTCGGCGCGGCCGGTGACGACGGTTCCACGACCGGTGATGGTGAAGACGTCCTCGACGGGCATGAGGAACGGCTTGTCCTTGTCACGCACCGGATCGGGGATGCTCTCGTCGACGGCAGCCATGAGCTCGAGGATCGAGTTGACCCACTTCTCGTTGCCCTGCAGCGCCTCGTAGCCCGAGACGCGCACGACGGGAGCGTTGTCGCCGTCGAAGCCGTTCTTGGAGAGCTCCTCGCGGACCTCCATCTCGACGAGCTCGAGGATCTCCTCGTCGTCGACCATGTCGCTCTTGTTCAGCGCGACGAGCAGGTAGGGAACGCCGACCTGCTTGGCGAGGAGGATGTGCTCCTTGGTCTGAGCCATCATGCCGTCGGTCGCCGCGACCACGAGGATCGCGCCGTCCATCTGAGCGGCACCGGTGATCATGTTCTTGATGTAGTCGGCGTGACCCGGTGCATCAACGTGCGCGTAGTGGCGCTTCTCGGTCTCGTACTCGACGTGCGAGATGTTGATGGTGATGCCGCGCTGGCGCTCCTCGGGAGCCGAGTCGATCGTGTCGAAGTCGCGCTGGACGTTCACGTCAGACGGGAACTTGTCAGCAAGGGTCTTCGAGATCGCCGCGGTAAGGGTGGTCTTACCGTGATCGACGTGACCGATGGTTCCGATGTTCACGTGCGGCTTGGTCCGCTCGAACTTGGCCTTCGCCACTATGGTCCTCCTCAGGACGTTGAGTACCGCTTCCCTCCGAAGGTTTCGGAGGTCACGAGTACGGGGTGTGTACCTATGTTACAAGCTCGCGCCGCGAAGATCGACCCGAGCGTTCAGGCGGTGGGGCTCAGCACCCCACCGCCAAGTGGGCTTTACTCGCCCTTAGCCTTCTGAACGATCTCATCGGCCACGGCCTTCGGCACCTCAGCGTAGGAGTCGAAGGTCATCGAGAACACCGCACGACCACTGGTCTTCGACCGCAGGTCGCCGATGTACCCGAACATCTCGGAGAGCGGGACGAGCGCGCGGATGACCTTGACGCCCGATGCATCCTCCATGGACTGGATCTGACCGCGACGCGAGTTCAGGTCGCCGATCACGTCACCCATGTACTCCTCGGGAGTACGCACCTCGACCGCCATGAGCGGCTCGAGCAGCACGGGCTGCGCCATGCGGGCGGCTTCCTTGAAGGCCATCGAACCGGCGATCTTGAACGCCATCTCCGAGGAGTCGACGTCGTGGTACGCGCCGTCGAGCAGCGTCGCCTTGACGCCCACGACGGGGAAGCCGGCGAGGATGCCGTACTGCATCGCGTCCTGGATACCGGCGTCGACCGACGGGATGTACTCGCGAGGCACGCGACCACCGGTCACCTTGTCCTCGAACTCGTACAGCTTGTCGCCCGCGTCCTCGCCGATAAGCGGAGCCAGCGCGATCTGCACCTTCGCGAACTGACCGGAACCACCGGTCTGCTTCTTGTGGGTGTAGTCGTACTTCTCGACCGTGCGACGGATGGTCTCGCGGTAGGCCACCTGGGGCTTGCCCACGTTGGCCTCGACCTTGAACTCGCGCTTCATGCGGTCCACGAGGATGTCGAGGTGGAGCTCGCCCATGCCCGCGATGACGGTCTGGCCGGTCTCGGCGTTCAGGCTCACGCGGAAGGTCGGATCCTCTTCGGCGAGCTTCTGGATCGCGGTCGACAGCTTCTCCTGGTCGCCCTTGGTCTTCGGCTCGATGGCCACCTCGATCACGGGCTCGGGGAAGGTCATCGACTCGAGCACGACCTGGTTGTTCGGATCCGAGAGGGTGTCACCGGTGGTGGTGTCCTTCAGACCGATCACGGCGTAGATGTTGCCGGCGGTCAGGTTCTCGACCGGCATCTCCTTGTTGGCGTGCATCTGGAAGATCTTGCCGATGCGCTCCTTCTTGCCCTTGGTCGAGTTGATGACCTGGGCACCCGAGTCGAGCTGACCCGAGTAGACGCGCACGTAGGTGAGGCGGCCGAAGAAGGGGTGCACGGCGACCTTGAACGCGAGCGCCGAGAAGGGCTCGTCGGCCGAGGGCTTGCGCTCGATGACGACCGACTCGTCGCGCGGGTCGTGCGCCTCGATCGAACCGATGTCGAGCGGGTTCGGGAGGAAGTCCACGACCGCGTCGAGCATCGGCTGGATGCCGCGGTTCTTGAACGCCGAGCCGCAGTACACGGGGTAGATCTCGTTGTTCACCACGAGCTTGCGGATACCGGTCTTGAGTTCCTCGACCGAGATCTCCTCGCCGCCGAAGAACTTCTCGAGCAGCGCGTCGTCGGTCTCGGCGACGGTCTCCACGAGCTTCGCGCGGTACTCCTCGGCCTTGGCCTGGAGGTCGGCGGGGATCTCCTGGGTCTCGTAGGCCGCGCCCAGGGTCACGTCGCCCTTGGCGTCGCCCTCCCAGACGAATGCCTTCATCGAGAGCAGGTCGACGACGCCGATGAAGTCGCTCTCAGCGCCGATGGGCAGCTGCATCACGAGCGGCTTGGCACCGAGGCGGCTGACGATGGTGTCGACCGTGAAGTAGAAGTCGGCACCCATCTTGTCCATCTTGTTGACGAAGCAGATGCGGGGGACGCCGTACTTGTCGGCCTGACGCCACACGGTCTCGGACTGGGGCTCGACGCCCTCCTTGCCGTCGAAGACTGCGACGGCGCCGTCGAGGACGCGGAGCGAACGCTCCACCTCGACGGTGAAGTCCACGTGACCCGGGGTGTCGATGATGTTGATCTGGTTCTTGTTCCAGAAGCAGGTCACGGCGGCGGACGTGATCGTGATGCCGCGCTCCTTCTCCTGCTCCATCCAGTCGGTCGTCGAAGCGCCGTCGTGGGTCTCGCCCAGCTTGTGGTTGACACCCGTGTAGAACAGGATGCGCTCGGTGGTGGTGGTCTTGCCGGCATCGATGTGCGCCATGATGCCGATGTTGCGGACCTTGCTCAGGTCCGTGAGCACGTCTTGTGCCACAGGTGTCTCCTCCGGGTGGGGGTGGTGGTCTTCGGGAAGTTTCCGGATCGCGGGCTCAGGCCCGCGGGGCCGGGGCGGGTCGCGATCGGCGACCCGCCCCGAGCCGGACGGCTGCTACCAGCGGTAGTGAGCGAACGCGCGGTTCGACTCGGCCATCTTGTGCGTGTCCTCACGGCGCTTCACCGCGGCGCCGAGGCCGTTGGAAGCGTCGAGGATCTCGTTGGTGAGACGCTCGGTCATGGTGTTCTCACGACGAGCCTTGGCGTAGCTGGTCAGCCAGCGCAGCGCGAGCGTGTTCGCGCGGTGCGGCTTGACCTCGACGGGCACCTGGTAGGTGGAACCGCCGACGCGGCGCGAGCGGACCTCGAGGGTGGGGCGCACGTTGTCGAGCGCCTTCTTGAGAACCGTCACCGCGTCCTGGCCGGACTTCTCGGCGACCTTCTCGAGCGCACCGTACACGATGCGCTCGGCGAGGCCCTTCTTGCCGTCCAGGAGGATCTTGTTGACGAGCTGGCTCACCACGGGCGAGCCGTACACCGGATCGGCGACGACGGGGCGCTTCGGAGCAGGTCCCTTACGAGGCATTACTTCACCTTCTTTGCACCGTAGCGGCTACGAGCCTGCTGGCGATCCTTGACCGCCTGCGTGTCGAGCGCGCCGCGCACGATCTTGTAGCGGACACCGGGGAGGTCCTTCACACGACCACCGCGCACGAGCACCATCGAGTGCTCCTGCAGGTTGTGGCCCTCACCGGGGATGTAGGCCGTGACCTCGGTTCCGTTGGAGAGCTTCACACGAGCGACCTTGCGCATCGCCGAGTTGGGCTTCTTCGGGGTGGTGGTGTACACACGGGTGCACACACCGCGCTGCTGAGGGTTCGCCTTCAGAGCGGGCGCCTTGGTCTTCGAGACCTTCGGCGTCCGGCCCTTGCGAACCAGCTGCTGAATAGTAGGCACTGATTCTCCTATTTGCTCCTGCACGGTGACAGGAATGCTTACATGAACAAGCATGCGCGGACGCTCTCGCGACCGCTGACCTGCTGCCGCTGGCGCGACGGGTGCAGGTATGCCGTGGGGGTTCCGCCGAGGCGGATGACCCAAGATGCCCTCCCCGATCTCAGCCGAGACCAGGCACGGCAAAATCGGTGGAACACACCAAGAGTCAACTATACGCGCCGATGAGCGCGAAACGCAAGGGATCGCGCGGGCTTCCGCACCCCTACCGCGGCGGTTCGAGGTGTCGGCTCAGCTCGGCGAGCAGCGCCTGCACCTGCGGTTCGACGAACCGTTCGACCGCCGCCTCGATGCGCGGCCGGTGGGCCACCAGCGCGAAGCAGAGCCGCTGCCCCGTGTCGACCGCGCAGCGATCGGCGAGCTCGATCTCGCGACGGAGCCGCTGCTTCTCCTCCGAGCTCAGCGGAGGCCGCGGGAGCGGTTCCTCGGGGCGGCTCTGCTCGGCGAGCTCGCCCAGGGTGAACAGGAAGGGCTGCCCGGCATCCTCGGGTTCGGGATCGAGGTCCACGCCCTCGTACTCGGGCTCGAGACCGGCGACGGGGTCGAAGCCGCCCGACTTCCAGAGCTCGTCGCCGTCGAGCTCGGCGCGCAGTGCGGGGAGCTCCGCCGTCGTGAACTCGTCGACCGTCCGGTCGATGATGCGCTGCATCCGCATGTTCAGCGCGTGCGCGACCTGGTGCGGAACGTCGGCGGTGAGCCCGGCCGATGCCAGAATCGGCGAGCCCATGCAGCGCCGGCAGATCCGGGATCGAGCGCGCTGGCTGCCCGGTTGCCATCCCGGCAACCACCGCAGCCAGGCGTCGACCGCAGCCGATACCCGGTCCTCGAGAGTCTCTCCGATCGCCATGCTCACTCCGCCCCGCTGTCCTCGTGCCGCTCCCAGGGCCACCTCGGCGTTGCACGATCAGTGTAGACGCGCCGCGCGAGCACGATCCAGAAGAGCAGGGAGACGAGTCCCCAGATCACCGCGAGCGCTCCCGCGAAGGGGCTCGCGAAGGTGTCGCCGACGGGCATCCCGCAGAGCAGGCCGCCCAGGCACCAGACGAGGTACGCGAGACCGCCGGCCATGAGGATCAGATCCCACGAGGGGGCCTTCCGTCCGCGAAGGAGCACGATCGCCCCGCGCCAGAGGAGCCACCCGAGCAGCGCGAGCAGCCCCAGCACCAGCAGCGGCGCCGCCGAGACCGGCACCCCGGACTCGTTCACCGGCTCGCGATCCAGCATCAGCGTGAGGCCGCCCCACGCGGCGACCAGCAGGGCCATCGCAGCGATCAGCGTCGCGGCGAGGAGGCCGCCCACGTAGCCGCGGGTGACGCCGCGCCGGACGCCGTCGTTCACGGCTTCGCGGTCCGCGATTCCTCGAGCGCGGCTTCGTACTCTTCGATCGCCGCGCGGTTGCGCGCGGTCACGCGCCGCCCACGGCTCCCGATCCATGCGCCGAACCAGACCGTCGCCTCGCGTGCGACGAGCGCCGCGGCGAGGGCGGGAACCGAGAAGCCGAGCGAACGGACCAGCTCGACCGGGTTCCACCCCGGGTCGCCGACGGGCTGCTGCCACAGCGGCCCCTGCACGGTGAGGCTCGAGTCGAGCACGAGGCGGAGCCCGACGATGGTCGCAGCCCAGACCAGCACTGCGACGAAGAACCCGCCCAGGACGTAGGCCCACCAGCCGGCACGGCCGACGACGAGCACCACGATCAGGAGGCCCACGAAGAACGCCGCCGTCGCCGCGATGAATGCCCAGGAGGTGAGCAGCGGCACCAGCCCTTCGGAGAAGTAGGTCGAGGGCGGGAAGCTCGGAGCGATCCAGAGCGCGAGCACGCCGGCGTAGACGAGCGCGAACCCGACCGTCGCGACGAGCGCGATGAGCGTGCCGGCACCGCGATTGCCACGGATCTCCGGTGGCATGGGCGTCTGCACGTAGAGCGCCGCCATCGGGTGATCGGCGCTGATGCGGATCTCGCCGTCGCGCTCCGGCCCGAGGTCGCTGAGGTCGGAGGCCTCGTTCTTCGCCGCCGCGGCCGACGGCAGCTCGTCGATCGCCGGCGCGATGACCGGGCGGGGCTCGGCGCGCTCCAGGTCGAGCTGGGTGTCCACGAGGGAGGCCTCGCGACGGTGTTCGAGCTCGGCCTCGGCAGCGGCCTCGGTCTCGAGCGCGGTGGTCTCCGCCGAGACCACCCGGGTTTCGGCATCGACGCCGGCCTCGCCATCGGCTGGGACCGCGTCCGAGGCGGCGGGCGCTCCGCCCTCCTTCGCCCGGGCGACCGCGGCCTCGACCTCTGCGGTGCTCGGCTCCGTCTCTTCGACGGGCGAGCCGGCAGGCAGGGTCTCGCGCTCTTCGCTCATCGCAGCACCTCTCAATCGCGGCCCGCCGGGCGGGCGGGATCGGAACATGATCGTGGCAAATGTACAAGACCGCACCGACATCGCCGCGCTCCCGCGCGGTGCTGCGGAAAAACGGGAGCGGGCGCCCACCCGAAGGTGGACGCCCGCTCCCGTGGTCCTATCGAGATCCCGCACGCGGCAGGTTCACGCAGGATGACGCTCGAGCATCAGCTGTAGTTGCCCGGGTTGAACTCGTCAGCGGTGAAGCTGTCGAAGTCCACGAACGACAGGTCGTTCTCGTCGAAGGTGGTGTCGGTCGCGAACAGGCGGTTCGGGTAGCGCTCCGCCTTCGCCTCCTCGGTCGCCTCCACGTCGACGTCGCGGTAGTTCTTCAGGCCGGTGCCGGCCGGGATGAGCTTACCGATGATGACGTTCTCCTTGAGACCGATCAGCGGGTCCTTGAGGCCCTCGATCGCCGCCTGCGTGAGCACGCGGGTGGTCTCCTGGAACGACGCGGCCGACAGCCACGACTCGGTCGCGAGCGAGGCCTTGGTGATACCCATGACCTCGGGACGCGCGGTCGCGGCCCGCTTGCCCTCGAGCAGCGCCTCGCGGTTGATCCGCTGGTAGCGCGCGCGGTCGACGAGCTCGCCCGGGAGCAGCTCGGTCTCGCCGTGGTCGACGACGGTGACCTTGCGCAGCATCTGGCGCACGATGACCTCGATGTGCTTGTCGTGGATCGGCACGCCCTGCGAGCGGTACACGCCCTGGACGCCCTCGACGAGGTACTTCTGCACCGCGCGCTCGCCCGGGATGTGCTTGTCGCGCTCGGTGGAGCCGACCTGCAGGATGTCCTTCGGGTCCAGCGTTCCGGCGAGGAACGGCTGGCCGAGCTCGACGTGGTCGCCGTCCTCGACGAGGAGGGTGGAGCGCTTCAGGACCGGGTAGGCCTTCTCCTCGCTGCCGTCGTCCGGAACGAGCAGGATGCTGCGGCCCTTCGGAGTGTCCTCGATGGTGATGCGGCCGGCGGCCTCTGCGATCGGCGACGCGCCCTTCGGGGTACGGGCCTCGAACAGCTCCTGCACGCGGGGCAGACCCTGCGTGATGTCGTCGGCCGAAGCCGAACCACCGGTGTGGAAGGTACGCATGGTGAGCTGCGTGCCGGGCTCGCCGATCGACTGCGCCGCGATGATGCCCACGGCCTCGCCGATGTCGACGCGCTGGCCGGTGGCGAGCGAGCGCCCATAGCAGGTCGCGCAGACGCCGACCGCGGACTCGCAGGTGAGCACGGAGCGGACCTTGATCTCGGTCACGCCCGCCTCGACGAGCTGGTCGATGAGCACGTCGCCCACGTCGGAGCCGGCGGTGGCGACCACGGTGCCGTTCGCATCCACCGCGTCCGCGGCCAGGGTGCGAGCGTAGACCGAGTTCTCCACGTCCTCGTCGCGGACCAGCACGCCGTTGGCGTCGGCCTCGGCGATCGGCAGGTCCAGGCCGCGGCGGGTGCCGCAGTCGTCCTCGCGGATGATGACGTCCTGGGAGACGTCGACCAGACGACGGGTCAGGTAGCCCGAGTCGGCGGTACGGAGCGCCGTATCGGCCAGGCCCTTACGCGCACCGTGGGTCGCGATGAAGTACTCCGCCACCGACAGGCCCTCGCGGTACGAGTTGATGATCGGGCGGGGGATGATCTCGCCCTTCGGGTCGCTCACCAGGCCGCGCATACCCGCGATGTTGCGGATCTGCAGCCAGTTACCACGGGCGCCCGACGACACCATGCGGAAGATGGTGTTGTCGGCCGGGAACGCGTCGCGCATGGCGGCGGCCACCTCGTCGGTCGCCTCCGTCCAGATCTCGACGAGCTCGGCGTGACGCTCGGCGTCGGTGATGAGACCGCGCTCGAACTTCTTCTGCACGGCGGCCGCGGCCTTCTCGTGCGCGGCGAGGATCTCGGCCTTGTTCGACGGCGTCACGATGTCGGACAGCGCGACGGTCACGCCGGACCGGGTCGCCCAGTAGAACCCGGCGTCCTTGATCCGGTCGAGGGTCGCGGCGACCTCCACCTTGGGGAACCGCTCGGCGAGGTCGTTGACCAGGCCAGAGAGGCTGCCCTTGTCGGCCACCCGCTCGAAGTACGGGTAGGTAGCCGGGAGCGCCTCGTTGAAGATCGCGCGACCCAGGGTCGTCTCGACCAGCAGCGGGCCCTCGGTGACGTTGCCGTCGGCGTCGGCGTAGCCGGTGAGGCGGAGCTTCACCTTGGCGCCGAGGTCGAGGGTGCCCTCGTCCATCGCGAGGATGGCCTCGGAGATCGAGCCGAACGCACGGCCCTCGCCGGGGACGCCCTCCTTGACCGTGGTCAGGTGGTGCAGGCCGATGATCATGTCCTGCGAGGGCAGGGTCACCGGGCGTCCGTCCGACGGCTTCAGGATGTTGTTCGACGCGAGCATCAGCACGCGGGCCTCGGCCTGGGCCTCGACCGACAGCGGCAGGTGGACGGCCATCTGGTCGCCGTCGAAGTCCGCGTTGAAGGCGGTGCAGACGAGCGGGTGCAGCTGGATCGCCTTGCCCTCGACGAGCTGCGGCTCGAACGCCTGGATGCCGAGGCGGTGCAGGGTCGGTGCGCGGTTGAGCAGCACCGGACGCTCGCGGATGATCTCCTCGAGCACGTCCCAGACCTCGCTGCGGGCGCGCTCGACCATGCGCTTCGCGGCCTTGATGTTCTGCGCGTGCGACAGATCGATCAGGCGCTTGATGACGAACGGCTTGAACAGCTCGAGCGCCATCTGCTTCGGCAGGCCGCACTGGTGCAGCTTGAGCTGCGGGCCGACGACGATGACCGAACGGCCCGAGTAGTCGACGCGCTTGCCGAGCAGGTTCTGACGGAAGCGGCCCTGCTTGCCCTTGAGCATGTCGGACAGCGACTTCAGCGCACGGTTGCCGGTGCCCGTGACGGGGCGGCCGCGGCGGCCGTTGTCGAACAGCGCGTCGACGGCCTCCTGCAGCATGCGCTTCTCGTTGTTCACGATGATCTCGGGGGCACCGAGATCGAGCAGGCGGCGCAGACGGTTGTTGCGGTTGATCACACGGCGGTACAGATCGTTGAGATCCGAGGTCGCGAAGCGGCCGCCGTCGAGCTGGACCATCGGGCGCAGCTCCGGCGGGATCACCGGGACCACGTCGAGCACCATCGCGGCCGGGCTCGCGCCCGTCGAGAGGAAGGAGCTGACGACCTTCAGGCGCTTGATGGCGCGGATCTTCTTCTGACCCTTGCCCTCGGCGATCTGCAGGTGCAGCGCCTCGCTCTCGGCAGCGAGGTCGAAGGACTCGAGGCGCTTCTTGATCGCCTCGGCGCCCATGTAGGCCTCGAAGTAGTCGCCGTAGCGGTCCATGAGCTCCGCGAAGGTCGCGTCCTCGGGCTTGAGGTCGCCGACCTTGAGGTTGCGGAAGTCCTCCCACACGCGCTGCAGACGAGCGATGTCGTCGTCGAAGCTCTTGCGGAGGGCCGCCATCTCCTTCTCGGCCGACTGCTCGGCACGACGGCGCTGCTCGGCCTTGGCACCCTCGGCCTCGAGCGCGGCGAGGTCCGCCTCGGCCTGCTGCTGGCGCTGGGCGATCTGGATGTCGCGCTGGTCCTCGAGCGTCTTGAGCTCCAGGCGGAGCTCGTTCTCGAGCTCGCCCATGTCCTCGTGACGACCCTCTTCGTCGACGTCGATGATCATGTAGGCGGCGAAGTAGATGACCTTCTCGAGGTCCTTCGGCGCCATGTCGAGCAGGTAGCCCAGACGCGACGGCACGCCCTTGAAGTACCAGATGTGGGTCACGGGAGCGGCGAGCTCGATGTGGCCCATGCGCTCACGGCGCACGCTGGACTTGGTCACCTCGACGCCGCAGCGCTCGCAGACGATGCCCTTGTAGCGGACGCGCTTGTACTTGCCGCACGCGCACTCCCAGTCCCGGCTGGGCCCGAAGATCTGCTCACCGAACAGACCGTCCTTCTCGGGCTTCAGCGTGCGGTAGTTGATGGTCTCCGGCTTCTTGACCTCGCCGAACGACCAGCCGCGGATGTCGTCGGCGGTGGCCAGACGGATCTGCAGCTCGTTGAAACTCGTACCCTCGAGCAAAATGTTCTCCTTGAGAATCTGAAAAACGTATCTTGTGGGATCGGCCGGCGCCCCGCCGGATGGCGGGGCCGCCGATCAGCTCAGATCTCGTCGATCGACGACGACTCGAAGCGGGTGGACAGGTTGATACCGAGCTCCTCGGCGGTGCGGTGCGCCTCGTCGTCGTTGTCGCGCAGGTTGACGGCGTTGCCGTCGGCACCCAGGACCTCGACGTTCAGGCAGAGCGACTGCATCTCCTTCATGAGCACGCGGAACGACTCGGGAACGCCCGGCTCGGGGATGTTCTCGCCGCGGACGATCGCCTCGTACACCTTCACGCGGCCGAGGATGTCGTCGGACTTCACCGTGAGCAGCTCCTGCAGCGCGTACGCGGCACCGTAGGCCTCGAGCGCCCACACCTCCATCTCACCGAAGCGCTGGCCGCCGAACTGGGCCTTACCGCCGAGCGGCTGCTGGGTGATCATCGAGTAGGGGCCCGTCGAGCGCGCGTGGATCTTGTCGTCCACCAGGTGGTGCAGCTTGAGGATGTACATGTAGCCGACCGAGATCGGGTACGGGAAGGGCTCGCCCGAACGTCCGTCGAACAGGCGGGTCTTGCCGCTCGAGCCGATGAGACGCTCGCCGTCGCGGGTGAGCAGGGTCGAATCGAGCAGCCCCGAGATCTCCTCCTCGGTCGCGCCGTCGAACACCGGCGTCGCGACCTTCGTTCCGGGAGCGGCCTCGAGCGCGGCCTCGGCGAGCTTCGCAGCCCACTCCGGCGATCCGTCGACCTTCCAGCCCTGCTTGGCGATCCAGCCGAGGTGGACCTCGAGCACCTGGCCGAAGTTCATTCGGCCGGGGATGCCCAGCGGGTTCAGGATCACGTCGACCGGGGTGCCGTCGGCGAGGAACGGCATGTCCTCGACGGGCAGGATCTTCGAGATGACGCCCTTGTTGCCGTGACGGCCGGCGAGCTTGTCGCCCTCGGTGATCTTGCGCTTCTGGGCGATGTAGACCACGACGCGCTGGTTGACGCCCGAGCCGAGCTCGTCGTCGTTGTCGTTCTCCGCGTCGAAGACCTTGACCGCGGTGACCGTGCCCGAGACGCCGTGCGGCACCTTGAGCGAGGTGTCGCGGACCTCGCGGCTCTTCTCGTTGAAGATCGCGCGGAGCAGGCGCTCCTCGGCCGACAGCTCGGTCTCGCCCTTCGGCGTGACCTTGCCGACGAGGATGTCGCCGGGGCGGACCTCGGCGCCGATGCGGATGATGCCGCGCTCGTCGAGATCCTTCAGCGCCTCCATGCTGGCGTTCGGGAGATCGCGAGTGATCTCCTCCTTGCCAAGCTTGGTGTCGCGGGCGTCCACGTCGTACTCCTCGATGTGGATCGAGGAGAGGGTGTCGTCCTTCACCAGGTTCTGGCTCAGGATGATCGCGTCCTCGTAGTTGTGGCCCTCCCACGACATGAACGCGACCAGCAGGTTCTTGCCGAGCGCGAGCTCGCCGTTCTCGGTCGCGGGACCGTCGGCGATGACCTCGCCGGCCTCGATCCGCTCGCCCGCCTTGACGATCACGCGGTGGTTGTAGTTCGTGCCCTGGTTCGAGCGGTCGAACTTGCGGAGGTAGTAGCTCTTCGTGCCGCCCTCGTCGAGCTGGACGGTGACAACGTCGGCCGAGACCTCGTCGACCACGCCGGCCTTCTCGTTGATGACGACGTCGCCGGCGTCGATGGCCGCGTAGCCCTCCATGCCGGTACCGACGAGCGGCGACTCGCTGCGGACCAGCGGGACCGCCTGGCGCTGCATGTTGGCGCCCATGAGCGCGCGGTTCGCATCGTCGTGCTCGAGGAACGGGATGAGCGAGGTGCCGACCGACACCATCTGGCGCGGCGAGACGTCCATGTAGTCGACGAGCTCGGCGTCGACCATCTGGACCTCGGTGCCCCGGGGGCGTGCGAGGACCTGGCTCTCGGCGAACTTGCCGTCGGCGGTCAGCGGAGCGCCGGCCTGCGCGATGAGGAACTCGTCCTCCTCGTGCGCGGTGAGGTAGTCGACCTGGTCGGTGACCTGACCGTTCAGCACGCGGCGGTACGGCGTCTCGATGAAGCCGAAGGCGTTGATGCGGGCGAAGGTCGCGAGCGCGCCGATCAGACCGATGTTCGGGCCTTCGGGGGTCTCGATGGGGCACATGCGGCCGTAGTGCGACGGGTGCACGTCTCGCACCTCGACGCCCGCGCGGTCGCGGGACAGGCCGCCGGGGCCGAGCGCCGACAGACGACGCTTGTTGGTCAGGCCCGCGAGCGGGTTGTTCTGATCCATGAACTGCGACAGCTGCGAGGTGCCGAAGAACTCCTTGATCGCCGCGAGCACGGGGCGCGTGTTGATCAGGGTGTTCGGCGTGATCGCCTCGATGTCCTGCGTGGTCATGCGCTCGCGCACCACGCGCTCCATGCGGCTGAGGCCGGTGCGCACCTGGTTCTGGATCAGCTCGCCGACCGCGCGGATGCGGCGGTTGCCGAAGTGATCGATGTCGTCGGTGTCGAGGCGCACGTCGATCGCCTGGCCGTCGCGGACGCCCGGCAGGGTCTCGGTGCCCGCGTGCAGGCCGACCAGGTACTTGATGGTCGCGACGATGTCCTCGAGCGACAGCACCGAGTCGGTGATGGGCGCGTCGATGCCGAGCTTGCGGTTGATCTTGTAGCGGCCGACCTTGGCGAGGTCGTAGCGCTTCGGGTTGAAGTAGCTGTTGTCGAGCAGAGCGCGCGCGGCCTCGATGGCCACCTGCTCGCCCGGACGCTGCTTGCGGTAGATGTCCTTGAGGGCTTCCTCCTGGGTGAGGATGCCGTCCTTCTCGAGCGTGAGCGCGATCGACTCGTAGCCGGCGAACTCCTCGAGGATCTCCTCGCTGGTCATGCCGAGCGCCTTGAGGAAGACGGTGACCGACTGCTTGCGCTTGCGGTCGATGCGGACGCCGACCTGGTCGCGCTTGTCGACCTCGAACTCGAGCCATGCACCGCGGCTGGGGATCACGCGAGCGGTGAAGACGTCCTTATCGGAGGTCTTCTCCTGGGCGCGCTCGAAGTAGACGCCGGGGCTGCGGACGAGCTGCGAGACGATGACGCGCTCGGTGCCGTTGATGATGAAGGTGCCCTTGTCGGTCATGATGGGGAAGTCGCCCATGTAGACCGTCTGGCTCTTCAGCACCTGCGTCTCGGTGTTGTAGAACGCTGCCTCGACGTAGAGGGGCGCGGAGTAGGTCTTGCCCCGCTCCTTGCACTCCTCGATCGAGAACTTCTGCTCGTCGAGGATCGGGTTCTCGAACGACAGCTGCATGGTGCCGGCGTTGTCCTCGATGGGCGAGATCTCGTCGAAGATCTCTTCGAGTCCGCTCTTCAGCGCGATGTCGTCGCGCCCTTCGGCCTGAGCCTCGGCGACGCGCGTCTTCCACGCGTCGTTGCCGACGAGCCAGTCGAAGCTCTCGAGCTGCAGTGCCAGCAGGTTCGGCATCGACAGCGTGTCGGAAATCTTGGCGAAGGAGAGCCGCGAGTGATCGCGACCGTTCTTCGGAGTGGGCGTGGAAGTTGCGTTGCGCGCAGCAGCCAAGGAAACTACCTCCGTGGGCCCCGTCGGGCCGGTTGACCAGGTCTCTTTGTGAGTCGCTTCGGAACACGCGGTGAGGCGCTCGAACAGGAGCTGACGGCCAACCGCTATATGAAGGCAGACTAGTGTCCGAAGTGCAACTATCGACTCTAACCGATATGCACGCACCTGTCCAGCACTCTTTTTTTGCGCCTCATCGGGAGCAAATCCGTCGCTTCGAATGTCGGTCGGATCGCATACGCTGAATCCGACGCCGTCCCCCTGCGGCGCACCACCGACCGAAAGGATCTCCCATGGGCTTCTTCACCAAGGAACAGACCCCCGCTGCTGCGGGCGGAGCACTCGCGCCGCTCTCGAAGGACCGCGTCAAGCACGCGCTCGAGAATGCCGGCTGGCAGTACCGGGTCGATTCCGACGGGGACATCGGGGGCGGCTGGGAGAACGGCTTCTTCTACTTCTTCGTCAACGGCGAGAAGCAGGAGCTCTTCTGTGTGCGCGGCACCTGGTACGGCGAGCTCGACCAGAGCGACTTCGAACGCGCACTCGTGGCCTGCAACACCTGGAACACCGAGAAGCTCTGGCCGAAGACCTACGCGCGTCCCGACGACGAGGGCAAGGTGCGCGTGCACTGCGAACTCAACGTCGACTACGAGCACGGTCTCACCGACGAGCAGCTCATGCAGCATCTCCTCTGCGTGATCAACACCGGCGGCGCGTTCTTCGAGTCGCTCAACGAGCAGTTCCCCGAGGCGGCAGCAGCGGTCGCCGCGCGCAGCGCCGAGTAGGCGAGCGCCAGAGCCTCCCCCAGCCGCTCAGCTCCCCTCTCAGAAAGGCCGCATGTCCGAACGCTTCCAGGTCGACCTCACGGGCATGGTCGACCTGCTGTCCCGTCACCTGTACTCGGGACCGCAGGTCTTCGTGCGCGAACTGCTACAGAACGCCGTCGACGCGCTCACGGCTCGGCGAGAACTCGACCCGTCCGCTCCCGCGACGATCCGGATCACGACCGGCGCCGATCCCGCAGGCCGAGCAACGCTCAGCGTCGTCGACACGGGCATCGGGCTCACGGCCGGGGAGGCCGCCGAACTGCTCGCCACGATCGGGCGCTCCTCGAAGCGCGATGCCGATCTGGGGCTCGGGCGTTCGGAGTTCATCGGGCAGTTCGGCATCGGCATGCTCGCGGCGTTCATGGTGGCCGACGAGATCGAGGTCCGCTCGCGATCGGCACGGCCCGGCGCCGTGCCGATCCGGTGGACCGGCCGAGCCGATGGCACCTTCGACGTCGAGGAGCTGAGCGGCGCCGAGGTCGAGATCGGCACCGCGGTGCGACTGACCGCACGCGCCGACGCCCAGCACTGGCTCGCGAACCGCACCGTCGTCGAGCTCGCGACCGAGTACGGCGGGTTCCTGCCGTTCGACGTCGCGGTCGAGGTGCCGGTCGAGGGCGTCGGTCCGCTCTGGCAGCGGATCACCGCTCCCGAGCTCCCCTGGCGCGCGGAGTACCCCGTGCCCGGGGAACGCGAGCGCGCGCTGGACCGGGCCTGCGAGTCGCTCTTCGGGTTCACGCCGCTCGGCCGCATCGACCTCGATCTCCCGGTCGCCGGCGTCAGCGGGGTCGCCTTCATCCTGCCCCAGGCGGTATCCCCCGGCAGCGGCCAGCACCGGGTCTACACGAAACGCATGCTGCTCGGGTCGCGCGTCGACCGGATCCTGCCCGACTGGGCGTTCTTCACACGGGCCGTCATCGACGCGGAGGGGCTCTCGCCCACCGCCTCGCGCGAGCAGCTGCACGACGACGAGGTGCTCCAGGCTGCCCGCGAAGCGCTCGGTGCCCAGATCATCGCCTGGGCCGCGCGCACCCTCACCAGCGGATCGCGCCTCGCCGCCGACTTCATCCGCACCCATCACCTGGCGCTGCGCGCGCTCGCGATCACCGAGCCCGAGATGCTCGAGCTCGTCGCCCGCGTGCTCCCCTTCGAGACGACCGACGGGCCACTCACACTCGTCCAGGTCGCGGAGCGCGGCGAGGTCGTCTACTCGACCACCACCGAATCGTTCCGGCGCGTGGCCACCGTCGCGCGCGCCCAGGGGCTCGTGGTCGTCAACGCCGGCTACGTCTACGACCTCGACCTGCTGCAGCAGCTGGCCGCGCGACCCGGCTGGAAGGTGCGCGAGCTGTCGAACGCCGACCTCGTGCACGTGCTCCGCGTCCCCGAGCTCGAACGCGAGCTCGAGGTCGCCGACGCCGTCGCGCGCTCCCGGGATCTGCTCAAGAGCGCCGACTGCGACGTCATCGTGCGCAGCTTCGAGCCGGCCGCGGTTCCCGCGGTGCTCCTTCGCGACTCCGCGGGCGAGCAGCGCCGCGACCTCGACCGCGAGCGCTCGGCGACCCCGGGACTCTGGAGCGGTCTGCTCGACGCGTTCTCCGACCCCGAGGCCAGCACGCGCACGCGCACGCTCGTACTCAACGACGATTCGGCGGTGGTCCGCAGGCTCCTCGCGGCCCCGGCCGGAGGCGTGTTCGATGCCGGGCTCAACTCCCTCTACCTCTCGGCGGTGATGCTGGCCGGCGACGGCCTGCACTCCGCCGAGGCCGTCGCACTCGGCGACGCGCTGAGCGTGCTGCTCGATGCGTCGCTCGGCGGCGATCCCGACACCGCCTGACCGGGCACCCGAGAAAGGAACTCCGTTGGCCAAGGACATCGAACACGAACTCCGCACCCTCCGACGCCTCCCCTACGGGGTCGCCCGCACCTCGGCCACCGAGGCCCTGGTCCGGAGGCTCGAGACCGACGGGCCCGAGCGCCAGCTGCCCCAGGCCCTGCTCGATCTCGTCGAGGCCTACACCTTCGCGAACCTCGGCAAGCAGGGCTTCGTCGCCTTCGCCCGGACGCTCCGACTCTGGGATTCGCGTCCCGAGCTGTTCGACGAGGCCGACGAGCGCAACCTGTTCTGGGAGTTCAAGTGGATCGCGGGCGATCTGCCCGACTACCCCGAGATCACGGCGGAGCAGGCCGACGCCTTCCTCGCCGACATGACCCGCCGCTTCGCGATCGCGGGCAAGGGCGGATCCTCGGTGCGCATGTCGCGCTTCCGCTGGGCGTGGCACACCGGAAGCGCCGACATGGAGCGGGCACGCATCGACTGGATCACGGGCGACCGGGACGAGCTCGAGGACTGCGCGACCTGCACCGTTGGCCAGCAGACCGACTACTTCACCGAACTCGGCCGCTACGAGGAGGCCGTGGCGATCGGGAAGACGTCGACCGGGACCTGCAACCTCGAGCCCACGCGCACCATGCACGCGCTGGCCCTCGCCGCACTGCGTACGGGCGACGCCGAACTCGCCACCCGCAGCTACCGCAGGGCGGTCGCCACCTACTCGAGCGCGGAGGGCAGCGACTTCGCCCCGGCCCACGGCCAGGCCTTCGAGCTCCTCGCCATCGGCGGCGCGCTCGATCGCGCGCTGCAGCAGCTGCGCACCGACACGGGACGCCTCCTGCTCGAGGCGTCCACGCCCCTCTTCCGGCTCCGGTTCCTGCTCGGGGTCCTCTCGGGCCTCTCGGCGAACCTCGATCGGAGCGGGCTCCCCACCGGCCTCAGCGCTCCCGCGGCGCCGACCCTCGGCGAGCTCCACGCGTGGGTCCGGTCCGAAACCGAGGCGCTCGCGGCGCAGTTCGACCGCCGCAACGGCACCGGGTACTACGCGGACCAGGTCGCCCGGGCGCTCGCCAGCCGACGCGCGGAGCACGAGCTGCTGCTCGGCCGCCTCGGCGATCCCGTGTCCGAGGCGCACGGCGATGGCCTGGGCGACGCGGCGGCGGGCCGCGAGACGGGCGGCGGCGCCGACGACGCCGGTGACCCCGCTCGGCCGACGTCGGAGCCTGCGTCGTCCGATGCCCGCCCGGAACCCGCGAACGCCGACGAAGCCTACGCTCGCGCCGAGTCCCAGGCCGGAATGCGCGCCTACCTGACCGCCTCCGACGACTACGCGCTCGCGGCGGCCCTCGCGCAGGCCGAGGGCCGGCTCGAATTCGCCGGAATCTGCTGGGCCGAGGCCGCGAAGGCCGCGGAGCTCGCCGGCGACGCGAGCGCGGCGCACGAGCGCTATGCCGCCGCGCTTCCCCGGCTGGAGGCCGCGGGCGCGGAGGACGGCCTGATCGCCCAGGTGCTCGTCGGCTGGGCCCCAGTCGCCGCCCAGGTGGCCGACTGCGCGGAACTCATCGTCCGTCTGCGGACAGCGCTGACGCGCGCCGAGGCCCGTGTTCCCGAGCCCGCGCTGACCGAGGAGCTTACCGAGAGCCGCCGGGTCGAGCACCTGCTGACCCTCGCCACCCTGCGCGACACCCTCGCCCGGAGCCTCGGCGCGGCGGGGTCCGCGACGCGGGCCGACGCTGCCGAGCATGCCGAGGCCGTCTCGGCAGCGCAGCGCGCCGGCGAGGAGTTCGCGCAGGCCGGTCGGATCCCGGATGCCGCGCACGCGTTCTGGCTCGCAGGGCGGCTCCAGCGTTCCGCGGGCGACACCGTCGGCGCCGTCTGGTCGCTGGAGTCGGCGTTCGAGGGCTTCGCGGTCGCGCGCCTGACGAACGAACGGGCCCACGCCGCGGGAGAGCTCATCGAGGTGCTGCGCGAGACCGGGCAGGGCGATCGCGCCGACGCGGTGATCTCCGAACTCGGTTCCTAAGACGCCGCCCAGGATCCGCGGTTCCTCCGTCGCTATGGTGTGGGGATGATCAAGGCACGGAGCCCGCGCCCGCGGGGCATCAGCGGCGGCGCGATCGGGTGCGCCTGGCTCGCGATCGCGGTGGTCGTGGCCTTCGGCGTCTTCCTGCTGATCGGCGGCGGCGATCCCACGTCGCTCGACACGGCCTGGCACGACGCGGTCGGAGCGGAACGCGGCAGCTTCGCGGCCGTCCTCGCGACCGACCTCGCCGGCATCGGCGGTTGGATCGGGGTCACCACCTGCGGGCTCATCGCGTGCGCCGGCCTGTTCGCCGCCCGCCGACCGCGCGATGCGGGGATCCTGATCACCGCGCTCGTGCTCGGCGTCGCCGCCTCCGAGCTGCTGAAGCTCCTGATCGGGCGGCAGCGTCCCGCCGACATGCTCATCCACGCCGCCGGCTCCTCGTACCCGTCGGGACACTCCCTCTCGGCGGCGACCCTGGCGGTCACCCTCGCGATCGTCCTGGCCCGCACCGCGCCGCCCCCGATCGCGAAACTGCTCTTCGCCGCGGCGGCGTCCTGGGTCCTGCTCATGATGTGGAGCCGCACCGCGCTGCACGTGCACTGGCTCACCGACACCCTCGGCGGGGCGCTGCTCGGCACCGCCGTCGCGGTCCTGTCCGCCGCCGCCTGGCAGCGCCGGGAGCGTAGAATCGACGCATGAGCGATTCCCCCGCATCCGCTTCCGCAGCACCGCAGATCCGCGTCTTCGGCGCCGACTGGTGCGGCGACTGCCGACGAGCCAAGCGCGTACTGAACGAACTCGACGTGCCGTTCGAGTGGATCGACCTGGTCGAGGATCCGGCCGCCGCCGACGTGGCGCGCGACATCAGCGGACGCACGAACATCCCGGTGGTCACGTTCCCCGACGGCACCCACCAGGTCGAGCCGAGCGACGGGGATCTGCGCTCCAAGCTCTCCGAGCTCGGCCTCACCGCGCGCACCGCGTGAGCGAGCAGCCCGCCCGGTCCCGGATCCTGTCTTCCGGGCTCATCGCCGAGATCGAGGACGATCGCTTCGTGCCCGGCGCGGTGCAGCTGGTGGTCGACGGCACCCCGCAGTCGCACGTGAACCTCGTCGATCCAACGGACCTGTTCTTCGAGTACATCCGCCGCATCGGCCACGTCATCGACCTGTTCCGTCCGAGCGGCGCCCCCATCTCGGCGCTGCACCTCGGAGGCGGTGCGTTCACGCTGCCGCGCTACGTCGAGGCCACCCGCCCCGGCAGCCGTCAGCAGGTCGTCGAGATCGAGGACGCGCTCGTCGACCTGGTGCGCGAGCACGCGCCGCTGCCGAAGCGCGCGAGCATCCGCGTGCGACGGGGCGACGCCCGGGCGGTGCTCGCGAAGCTCCCCGCCGGCATGCAGGGTGCAATGGACCTCGTGGTCGTCGACATCTTCGCGGGCGCCCGCACGCCCGCGCACGTGTCGAGCCTCGAGTTCTACGACCTCGTCCGCCCCCTGCTCGCACCCGACGGCCTCGTCGTGCTCAACGCCGCGGACGGCACCGGACTGCCGTTCGTCCGCGGCCAGGCGGCGACGCTCGCCGCCCGCTTCACGAACGTGGTCGCCGTGGCGGAGCCGCAGGTCCTGAAGGGTCGCCGGTTCGGGAACGTCGTGCTGATCGCCTCGAACGGCGACGTGGGCGAACTGGACTGGCTGCCGCGCCTGCTGGCGGGCGGCCCGCACCCGGCGCGCATGCTGGAGGGAGACGAGCTCTCGGAGCTCATCCGGGGAACCTCGCCCGTGACCGACGCGACGGCGGTGGACTCCCCCGCACCGGCCCGCGAACTGTTCGGCCGTGGCTGACCTCGAGCGCGTCCGCGTCTGGGCCGATGCGCTCATCCGCATGCACTTGGACCCGCGGACCTGGAGCTTCGGCTTCGACCACGCACGTCGTCGTGCGGGCCTGTGCGACTACACCAATCGGCGCATCACCGTGTCGCGACACCTCGCGGCGAAGTTCGACGACGACGAGATCCACCAGGTGCTGCTGCACGAGGTGGCGCACGCCATGGCCGGCCCGTCGGCGGGTCACGGTCCGAAGTGGCGGGCGGTCGCAGCCGGCATCGGCTACGTCGGCGGGCGGACGCACGACGGCGAGATCGCGCACGAACTCGCGCCCTGGGTGGGGACGTGCCCCGCCGGGCACGAGCACTTCCGGTTCCGCAAGCCCACCCGGGTGTCGTCCTGCGCCCGCTGCGCCCGGGGGTTCCGCCCGGAGCACACGATCAGCTGGCGCAGGCGCGAGGACACGCAGTCGGCCTGACCCCGCGCCCGCAGCCGTCGCCCGGACGGAGGGCGGATCAGCAGCCGACGGTGGCGAGCACCTGGCGCAGCAGCCGGCCGCGCCCGCCCACCAGCTCCGCGAGCGTCTCGGGCGCGAGCGCCTCCTCGGGCGACATCCAAGTCACCTCGAGCGCGTCCTGGCGCGGGGTGCAGCTGCCCGTCACCGGGACCACGTAGACCAGCGACACCGCGTGCTGGCGCTCGTCGACGTACGGCGTGAGCCCGGGCAGGGGAAGTACTCGGCCACCTGCGCGGGCACCGGGGCGGCCGGGATCAGCGGGAAGGCCATGTGGCCGAGGTCGTTCTCGAGGTGCCGGAACAGCGCGTCCCGCAGCGCCTCGTCCTTGCGCACCCGGCCCGACACGAGCGCTCGGGTCATGCCGCCATCGGCGGTTCCCCGCAGCAGCAGGCCGACCTCGGTGACCCGGCCGACCCCGTCCACGCGGACGGGTACCGCCTCGACGTAGACGAGCGGCACCCGGCCGCGCACGAACGAGAGCTCGTCGTCGCTGAGCCATCCGCTGCCGTCCGGACCGAACTGCGGACGGTCCTCGGGATCCTGCGGTTCCGGCAGCTCGGCGGTGTCGATGCTCATGCGGCCCATTCTGCCCGACTCCGTCCGGGAACGCGCCGCGCCGGGACGAATCCCCGCGCCACCGGACCCGGGCGGTTTCGAACTACGCTGGAACCATGGCAGAGCTGCAGATCGATCCCGCCCGCGTTCGCTGGGCCGTCGACGGCGCACCGGCGTCCGAGGCGGAGGCCCTCGCCGCACTGGCCGACCGTCCTCTGCTCGTGCTCATGCACGGCTACGGGTCATTCGAGGGAGACCTGATCGAACTCGCCCCGCTGCTTCCTCCGGCGGTCTGCGCCTCACCGCGGGCGCCGCTCGTCGCCCCGGCCCCCGTCGAGAACGGATACGCCTGGTTCCCGCTGTCGTTCGGCGCACAGGGCCTCGCGCACGATCCGGTGCCGGCCCGGTTCGCGGGCACCGCGCCCCACGCGGCAGCCGTCGCAGCCCTCGACTGGATCGACGGCATCCTCGACCGCGCGATCGGAGCCGGGGCGGAACGCCGTCCGCCCGTCGCGCTGTTCGGCTTCTCGCAGGGCGGCGCGATGGTCACGTCCCTGCTCCGGCTGCGTCCGGGCGGTTTCGCTGCCGGCGTGATCTGCTCGGGATTCGTCCCCGCCGGAACCTTCGAGGGGGATCGCGCCCTCGCCGCCGCTCGTCCTCCCGTCTTCTGGGGGCGCGACGTCGAGGATCCGGTGATCGACGCCGCCCGCATCGCGCGCACCGCGGAGTGGCTGCCCGAGCACACCGCGCTCGTGCGTCGCGAGTACACCGGGATCCTGCACGGCATCGGCCGCGACGAGCTCGGCGACATCGCCGCCTTCCTCCGCCCCCTCCTCGCGGCCGAACGGGTTCCCGCGGCGAGCACCGACGGGTCGGACCCGCGATGAGCGCGGAGGCCCAGGCCGGTCCGCGAGACAAGACCAGGCGGGTGTACGACCACGTGATGGAGCGGATCGTCGCGGGCGACTTCGCCGCGGGCGATCCGATCCATATCGGCACGCTCGCGGGCGAGACCGGGGTCAGCCTGATCCCGGTGCGCGAGGCGCTGCGCCGCCTGGAATCCGAGGGGCTCGTGGAGTTCGAGTTCCACCGCGGTGCCCGGGTCGCCGAGCTGGGTGCCGAGGGGTACCGCGACGTGATGCAGACCCAGGCCGTGCTCGAGGGCCTCGCCGTGTCGCTCTCGGCACCGCTGCTGACCGCGGAGGATCTCGAGCGCGCGCGGGACCTCAATGCACTGATGGATGCCGCGCACGACCGCGGGGACTTCCACGCCTACAACGAGGCCAGCCTCGAGTTCCACGGCCTCCTGCAGTCCCGCTGTCCCAACCACTACCTGCGCGATACTCTGCAGCGCGGGCAGCTGCGGGTAGCGGCGATGCGGGCGTCGGTGGTCGGCTACCGCGGGGAGATCAGCGAGCGGCTCTCGCACGAGCACACCGAGCTCGTCGATCGGATCGCCGCCGGGGCGCCCGCGGCCGAGATCGAAGCGCTCATGCGCGCCCACCGCACGGGCACGCTCGCGCACGACTCCGCGGGGATCGCGGAGCGCGCCGCGAGTGCGGGTTCCGCGGTGTCGGAGGTCGACCCTAGGCTGAGGGCATGATCGCATCCGAGAAGGACCTGCTCCGCGCCAAGCTCGACGAGGCGCGCGGCGCACTGCTCTGGAAGCTCGACGGGCTCGGCGAATACGAGCTGCGTCGTCCGATGACCCCGACGGGCACGAACCTTCTGGGGCTCGTGAAGCACACCGCGAGCGTCGAGCTCGACTACTTCGGCCGGGTCTTCGGCCGCCCGACGGGCATCCCGCTCCCCTGGTTCGCCGACGACGCCGAGCCGAACGCCGACATGTGGGCGCCTGCCGACCAGACCAGCGCAGAGATCATCGCGCTGTCCCGGGCAGCGGCGGAGCGGACCGCAGCCACCATCGACGCCCTCGACCTCGACGCCGAGGGAACGGTGCCGTGGTGGGCCCGCAACCCGGTCACGCTCCGGCAGATCATCGTCCACGTGACCGCCGAGTACGCGCGTCACGCGGGCCACGCAGACATCGTGCGCGAACTCATCGACGGCGCGGCGGGCATGCGTCCCGATGCGACGAACCTGCCTGCGGTGGACGGCGAGTGGCTGGCCGACTACCGGCAGCGGCTCGAGGCTGCGGCGCACGAGGCGGCCCGGCGCAGCGACGCTCGCGTGAGGATCCCCGCATGACCCGCGTGCTGCTCGCGCAGGTGGCGAGCCCCGACGACGAATCGCAGCCGGACCGCATTGCGCGCGTCGAGCAGCTGCTGCTGCGCGAGGCCGCGGGCACCGACCTCGTCGTGCTCCCCGAGCTGTGGAGCGCGGGCTACTTCTCCTTCGACGCCTACGCCGATCGAGCCGAGCCGCTCGACGGCCCGACGGTGGCCATGGGCCGCCGCGTGGCGCGCGCCACCGGAGCCGCGGTGCACCTCGGCAGCATCGTCGAACGCGACGGGACCGGCAGGCTGTTCAACACCGCCGTGCTGCTCGACCGCGCCGGGCGCATCGCACAGACCTACCGCAAGATCCACGTCTTCGGCTACCGCTCGCTCGAGGCCGAGCTGCTGACCCCGGGGGACCGCCTGAGCGTCACGAGCAGTCCCGTCGGCGCGCTCGCCAGCACCACCTGCTACGACCTCCGGTTCCCCGGGCTCTGGCAGCAGATCAGCTCCCGCGGCGCCGAGAGCGTCGTCGTGCCGGCGGCCTGGCCGGCCGCGCGACGCGAGCACTGGCAACTGCTGACCCGCGCCCGGGCGGTCGAGCATCAGCTGTTCGTCATCGCGGTCAACGCGTGCGGCTCGCAGCGCGGCGTCGAGCTCGGCGGCAGCAGCCGGGTCGTCGATCCGTCGGGACTCGTGCTCGCCGAGTGCGGCGCCGACGAGGAGCTGCTCGCCATCGACATCGATCCCGCCCGCGTCGCCGAGGTGCGCACGGAGTTCCCCGTCATCGCCGACCGGCTCGTCGACTATGCGGGGCTCTCCGCCGACCCGGGCGCCGAGAGCGCCGACTAGGCCTCCAGCTCGCCCAGCACGGCGTCGAGCGCCGCGACGAACACGTCGGCCTCGGCGACCGTGAGGGTCATGGGCGGCTTCACCTTGAGCACGTTCTGCCGCTCGGAGGTCGCCTGCATGATGATCCCGTGATCGAGCAGCCGCTCGCAGATGCGAGCGGTCTCCTGCTGCGCGGGCTCCAGGGTCTCGTGGTCACGCACCAGCTCCACGCCGAGGTAGAGCCCGCTGCCGTGCACCCGGCCGATGAGGCTGCGCCGGACGGCCAGTTCCTCGATCCGCGCGCGCAGGTGCGCGCCGACGATGCCCGCGTTCCGCTGCAGCCCCTCCTCGCGGATCACGTCGAGCACCGCGGACGCGGCGATCGCGCTCGCGGGGGCTCCGGCCGCCGAGGAGAAGAACATGCCCTCCTCGCGCAGCGCGTCGACGATCTCGCGCCGGGCGATCACGGCGCCCACCGGGTAGGCGTTGCCCGCCGCCTTCGCGACCGCGATGATGTCGGGGACCGCGCCCTGCAGCTCCGACCCCCAGAAGGCACCGCCCAGGCGACCGTAGCCGACCTGCACCTCGTCGGCGATCGCGAGTCCGCCGTTGGCTCGGATCGCGTCGTATGCGGCCGCGAGATACCCCGCGGGCGGCATGACGCCTCCGGCATTGCCGAGCACCGGTTCGCAGATGAACGCGGCGGCCGGGCGGCCTTCGACGCCGAGCCGCGCGGCGGTCTCGCCCACCTGCGCGGCATAGGCGGCGCCCGCGCCCGCGCCCCGGTGCGGGCCGCGATAGTCGTTCGGCGCGTCGACCAGGTGCACCCAGTCGGGACGCGAGGCGAGCGCAGACGGGTTGTCGAAGGCGGAGGTGCTGACGGCGTCCGCGGCCATGGTCCAGCCGTGGTACCCCTCGCGAGCCGCGATGAGATCGCGCCGCCCGGTGGCCGCCTGCGCCAGGCGGATCGCGAGGTCGATCGCCTCGGAACCGCTGTTGACGGGGATCACCGTGTCGAGCGAGGGATCCGGCGTGTGGGCGAGCAGTTTCTCGGCGAAGTTCGCGTAGGCCTCGTACAGGAACCGCGAGTTCGTGTTGAGCAGGTGCAGCTGGCGCCCGACCGCGTCGGCGAGACGCGGATGCGAGTGCCCGATCGCCGTCACGTTGTTGACGAGATCGAGGTACGCCCGGCCCCGGGTATCGATGAGCAGCGTGTTCCATCCGCGCTCGAACTGCGGCGGGTCGAGGTAGTAGCGTTCCGCGGCCCCGCCCATGGCGTGCTCGCGGCGTCGCTGCTCGTCGCGCAGCTCGCGGGTGGGATCGGGCGCGGGACGCAGACCCAGCAGGACCGACGGGTCGGCGGCGCCGTCCGCCGCGTACTCGTCACGCGCGCCCGCGAAGATCGGCGCCGGGGCCGCATCGAGCACGCGCCGTGTGACCAGGAGCCGGCCGAGGCCCGATGCGTGCACCGCGACGCGTCCGAGTTCCGTCCCCGCCTCGGCTTCGCCGCCGGCCGCCTCGACCGCCCGCGGCTCGATCCCCTCGAGGCGCAGCACCACGCCGTCGGCGCTCAGCTCGGCGAACCCGGGCCCCGCCTCGACGCGCCCGGCGAACGGTGCCGCCACCGGAACCCCGGGCCGGGTCCAGAGCTCCACGCAGCGCGACCGTGCGGCCGCGGGTTCGCGGACGTCGACCGACACCCGGCTCAGCCGGGACTCCCCGAATCGCATGACCGCGACCGGCGCGGTGCCGAGCGCCTCGCTGGCGAGCTCCTGCTCGACCGCGGGGTCGGTCCAGCGCCCGCGGTCGAGCGCCTCGCTCCGGATCCCGAGGTCGACGGTCCGCGCCCGGTCGAGCCCGGGGACCAGATCGCGGTAGACCAGGCCGGCTCGGTGCGGGAGGCCTGCGGCGAGCCGCAACTGCGCCTCGACCAGCGCGGGATCGAAGGAGGCGGCGCGCTCGAACACCCGCCACTCGTGTTCGAGGCGCTCACGCGCGTACTCGTTGTCCGGATCGATGCGGATCTGGCTCCATCCGCTCACCGCGAGCACGGCTCCGCGGAGCGTGACAAGGGGCCAGAGCGCGGTGAGCTCGGCATCGGTCAAGGGCTCGGTGCACGCCCCGGCGAATCCGTTGACCGCCCGTGCCACTGCGGTGATGCTGCCCGACCGCCCCAGCACATCGGCGGCGAGTACGGCGAGCTCGGCGATGCGCCAGGACCGCGCGGCGTCGCCGAGGTCGATGACCCAGAGCGCTCCGGCCGCGTCGATCATGACGTTGTCGCTCGTCAGGTCTCCGTGAATGACCTGGGTGCCCAGGCGATCGCGCACCGTGTCGAGTCGCGCCACCGCCGAGTCGACGGCCGTCCGGCATGCCGCTCGTCGGTCCTCGGGCAGTTCCTCGATGAGGCGTTCGACCACCGCGGCGGCGTTGCCGAGCTCCCACTGGTGGTGGCGATCCGCCGCCGGATGCTCGACCGGGGCGAGCGCGTTCGCGACGCGCGCAGCCAGGGCACCGAGTTCCTCGGCCCGGGCGCCGTCCAGCTCGTGGCGCTCGGCCAACGCGGCCCCGCGCACGGTCTCGTACGCGAGCGCCCGGGCGTCGCCGTCGCCGCCGCCCGGTATCGCGAGCGACCGCTGACCGGATCCGGCCGTGAGGATCCGGGGAGTGCGCACCCCGGCGTCCCGCAGCGCATCGGAGACGCGGACCTGGAGCGAGACCTCGGCCTCCGACACGGTGGGGTGGATGACCTTCAGCAGGATCCCCGTGCCGTCCGACGGATCCCCGATCAGGAAGTTGCGATCCTGCTGGCTGCCCAGCTCGTCGAGCGCACCCGTCGCGCCGAACTCGATCTCCGCGATGCGCGCGACCTCTGCGAGGTCCGGCTCCGGACGACGGAGCAGCCAGTCTTCACGCAGCCCATCACTCATCGGTCCCACTCCATTCGATCTGGTCACTTTTGATTACCAGATGAAGAGTATCAGTAACTTTTCATTCTCGATACACTGGTCAGTGTTCACCATCGACGCCACGGAGGCTCCATGCACGACCCACTGCGCGACACCCCCGACGATCTCGACGACATCGATCGCGCACTGCTCACCGCGTTGCAGGAGGACGGCAGGCTCGGCTACGCGGAGCTCGGACAGCTCGTCGGCCTCACCGCCGGGGGCGCCCGCAAGCGGGTCATGCGACTCGAGGATCGCGGCACACTGCAGATCGTCGGCGTGACGAACCCGCTCCGGCTCGGATACCGCAGCATGGCGATGGTCGGGGTCGTCGCCGACGGCGATCTCGAGGTCGTCGCCGAGGCGCTGAGCGAGATCGAGAACGTCATCTACGTCGTGCTGGCGGCCGGGCGCTACGACCTGCTCGTCGAGGTCATCGCGGAAGACCAGGAGGCGCTGTTCGAGCTCATCAACCGGCGCATCCGTCCCATTCCCGGCGTCTCCCGCGCCGAGACCTTCACCTACTACGGCATCCGTACCCATCGCTTCGGCTGGGGCGCCCGCTAGCCCCCGCCGGACGAAGCACCCCGGTGCCCGCCTTGCGGGCGGGCACCGGGGACGGATCGGGACGGGTGGTTCGGGGGACGAGGACTCGACCCGATCCGACTACTCAGAGCGCTCGCGCGAGCGAATGTGACGCGTTTCGGTGCGCGTTTTCGAAATCGGTCTGCCGGCCCATCGCAGGTAGGCGACCGCGAGCAGGATCGCGCCGACCATGGCCGGGATCCACCAGGGGAAGTGCGGCACCGCGGAGGGCTTGCCTGCAGCCTCGATGTTCGCCGGCGGCGTCGGGGTGATCCGTTCGCCCGTGACGAGGATCCGGTGCGTGTTCACCCCGAGCGGGGTGCAGGTGATGAGCGTGACGAGGTCCTGGCCTGCGACCTGATGCAGCGTCTCGGTGTCCTCGGGCGCCACCACGGTGACGTCCTTCACCCGGTAGGTGAGCACCTCGCCGAACGTCTCGATCGTGAAGGTGTCGCCGGTCTTCACCCGATCCAGATTCGTGAACATCTCGGCGCTGGCGAGCCCCCGATGGCCGGTGATCACCGAACGGGTGCTAGGCCCGCCGACCGGGAGCGAGGTGCCCTCCAGGTGCCCGAGCCCGCGCAGCAGGGTGTCATCATCGGTGCCGTGGAAGATCGGCAGGTCCAGATCGATGGCCGGCACCCGCAGTCGCGCCATCATGCCGCTCGGAGTCACGAGCTGCGACCGGTACGGCCGAGCGGCGGAAACCCGGGACTCCCCCGCGCCGACCGGGGTGTTCGCCCCCGCCGGCAGCAGGACCCCGGACGACAGCGCCTCGTTGTACGCCCGCGCGTTCTTGATCTGGGTCCGCCCGTCGGGCGACGCGTGCTCGACCTGCCGATCGTAGAAGCCGATCAGCGTGGACTGGTTGTATTGCGAGATCCAGGCCGCTGCGGTCGGGTACAGCAGGATCGCGACGCCGAGCACCCAGCAGGCGGCCGTGATCCACGGTGCGGCGCCGAGCGGTCTGCGTCCGCGGCGCGCGCGCCGCTCTCGTCGCGTGACGGACAGCTCGGGGCGCACCTCGGCGGTCTCGGCCGGGTGCAGCTCGTGATCCATGCTCAGGGTCTCCGATCGGTTCGGGAGGTTCGGGAGGTTCGGAGGGCCGGCCCCCGGGATTCGGGAACGACCGCGGCCGGTCCGGCGCTCCCGCGAGGGTGCGCCGGACCGGCCAGGAGCCGCGGACGGGAGGCTAGGCCCGCTGCTGCTTGCGGCGCGAGATCAGCACGGTGCCCGCGGCGACCGCGACGAGGGCGAGCCCGCCCGCGATCATGAGGACCTGGCCGGCCGCACCCGTGAGGGGCAGCTCGGGAACCTCCTGCTGCTTGTTCTCGATGTCGATCGCGGCGTTCGCGGTGGTGCCCGGCTTCACGACCACGGTCGTGAGCGCGTCGGCTCCGGTGGGCAGCACGAAGCCCGCGGGAGCCTTCACCTCGACGAGCTGGTAGCAGCGCGTGGCGAGCCCGATCGTCTCTTCGCCCGTGTCGTTCACCGAATCGCTGCCGACCCACAGGCCGGGGATGTTCACGACGCCGTTCGCCCCGGAGGAGATCACCAGCTTCCTGCTCGTGTCGGCGGGATCCTTCACGTCCGCGAACACGGTATCGGCGGTGCACTCGGCGGTGTCGCCCATGCGCACCTCGAACTCCGCGCCGGTCAGTCCCTTCTTCGAGGCATCGACCTTGGTGATCTGCGCCTGGCCCCAGCGGGTCTTGACCGTGTTGGTGGGGTTCTCGGGGTCCGGGCCACCGGGCTCGCCCGGCTTCGAGGGCGTGTAGTCCAGGTCGTTCACGTTCACGAACGCGGTGTTCTCGATCGTGCCGTCACCGACGGACGTGATGGTCGCGGCGAACTCGAAGCGCACCTTCGCCCCGGCGGAGAGCTTCGCGAGACCCGACGCGGTGAGCTGCACCTTGACGGTCTGCCCCGCGGATCCGGTGGTCGTGAAGTCCGCGGCGGCGAGCGCGACCCCGTCGACCAGCACCGTGACGGTGCCGACCTTCGGACTCAGCCTGCCGTCGAGCGTGTCGGACAGCGTGAACTTCTGGTAGGTCTCACCCGCGGCGATGCCCGGCACGATCTGCTCGACCGAGAACTGCACGTCGGAGCCGACGGCGGCGCTGCTGGGCGCCTGGTCGTCGATGCGTTTGACGGGCGGGTTGCCCACGGTGTTCTTGGGGTACACGTTGACGTCGTAGACCCAGGCGCCCGTGCCGGCACCCGAGTTGACCGACGGGGTCGGCACGGTGACGATGAACGGATCGGCCTTCTTGGCGGCGTTCGCCGGGGCCTTGACCTCGCGCACCAGGTAGGCGCCGAGTGCCAGGCGGCCGGAGCTCGCGACGCCCGCGGCGTCGGTGTCGGGCAGCGCGGTGCAGTTCGACAGCGTGTAACTCGCGAGCTGGGTGCCGGCCTGCGCCGCCAGCAGCTGCGCGTTCGACACGGCCTTGACCTGGTTCCAGCCGGTGTTCCCGGCCGCGGTGAGGTCGATGCCGTCGACGTGGCAGATCTCGAAGCCGACGCCGGCGATGGGGTTCGTCTTCGGGGCGGAGCCCGTGCCGTCGGGGTTCATCGTCCCGTTCCCGGGGTTCTCGAACTTGTGGACGATGATCGACCCGGTCTTCGCCGTGTCGATGTTGTCGGCGAAGGCCGCGGTTCCTCCGACGAACAGGCCGGCGGCGCCGACGGCGAGCGCCGCGGTCGCGGCCAGACCGCGCGGCAGGGCGCGCGATGCGGTGTGCTCAGACATGGAATGCCTTTCTTTCTTCATGGGTGTGCCGAGAATCGGCGTCCGGTGCTCCTCCTCGAGGAGGAGAGATCTGGGTGGTCAGTCGACGGCGAGGCGCCGTCTGCGGGTGGTGCGGATCACGAGGAACGCGGTGACCGCGATCAGTAGGCCTCCGCCGATCGAGAACACGAGGGTGCCGATCCCGCCGGTCAGCGGGAGCACGGGCACGTCGACCTGCCGGTTCTCGATCTGCCCGATGGCCACGGCGGTGGCGCCCGAGACGGTCACTCTCACGGGCGCGGTGAGCTTCGCGAATCCGGCCGGCGCGCGGGTCTCGATCAGGTGGTAGTCGCCCGCCGGGACCTGCCGGAGCAGGAATCTCCCGGGCGCGGGATCGGTGTCGGCCCCGAGGCATCCGGCAGCGTTCTGCTGCGCGCAGTCGGTGACGTGCACGACGGTGCCGCCGGGGGTCGGCGCGCCGTTCCCGTCGACGGGCACGAGATCCCACTCCGCTCCGGCCAGCCGCTGGTGCTGCGGGTCGACCTTCTCCCAGCTCACGTCGACGCCCGGCTTCACGTTCTTCACGTCGCCGATCCGGTAGGTCCAGCCGGCGGGGTCGAGTCCGCCCGGCCCGACCACGACGCGCACCGGGTCCGCGGGGAGCACGTAGCCCGCCGGGGCCTTCGTCTCGCGCAGGTCGTAGCTGCCCCACGGCACCCCGACGATGCGGAACTTGCCGGGTGCGGGGTCCTGGTCGGCTCCGGTGCAGGGCGCCTGGGCGCAGTCGACGACGGTCTTCGGCCAGGTGCCCGCAGGCGCGGGTGCGCCGGCGACGACGACCGGGGTGAGCGTCCACTCGGAGCCGGCGAGGAGCGTGCTCGAGTCGAGACCGTCGACCTTGTTCCAGGCCAGATCGGGGGCGAGCTGCAGGCCGACCTTCGGCGCCTCGTTCGGCAGCATCGGGATCCCGCTCGAGTTGCGGTTGCCCGCGATCGCCACGTTGTTCCAGGCGATGCCGGTCAGGTCGCCTCCGTTCCCGGCGCGGGCCGGGAAGGTCGCGGTGTAGGTGTCGAGCGGCTTCCAGACGAGCGGCCCGAAGTCGATCCGGATCCCGGTGACCTTCGCCCAGTCGGCGCCGATCGCTGCCGCGGCGACCCAGGTGTCGTCGCAGCCGGCCGGAGCGGAGCTCCGCGGTCCGCCGCCCGCGCCCGCGAGTTCGCCGCGGCACGGGTTCGCCGCGGTCGAGTAGAGCACCGTGGCGCCTGCGGGGAGGCCGGCCGCCGGACCCGTCATGAACACGTCGAACGCGGAGCCGCGGACGTCCGCGCCGGGACGCACGCCGTGGTCGCCGGTGCGGGGCAGGAGGTCGTAGACCACCACGTCGCGCATGTCGACGTTGCCGGTGTTCGTGACGGGGATCCGGTAGCTCGCGGCGCCCGCGCGATCGGTCGAACCGATCCCGGGAGACGGCACGTAGTCCGGGTCGTACGCGCCCTTGACCTGCTTCTGCGATCCCATGCCGGGGCCCTCGACCACGGTGTAGGGCTTCTGGACGCGGCAGCCGGTATCGGCAGCCGGTCCCTGCACGGCGTTACCGAAGCTCAGGTCAGCCCAGCTCTTGACCGGGTCAGGCAGCTGAGGATCGGCGTACGCTCCGGGATACGTGCAGGTGAGGTAGCCCGTCGCCGCCTCCTTCGCCTGCACCAGGCTGTAGTTCTGGGAAGTCGCCGCCGGGGTGCCCTCCTTGACCCGGACGTCGAAGCCGACCGTGAGCTTTTCTTCCTGGCCCGTGACCGGATCCCAGATGAAGAGCCCGCTGCCGTCGGCGGCGTTCGGGAAGTCGATGACGATCTTCGTGCGCGTCTTGCCGCCGATCACGACGTCGCTGACCGTGAGCCGCGGCGCCCCGAGCTTCGCGATCACCGCCGAGGCGGGGCGGCCGGGGTTGCCCTCCAGTCCCAGGTACACGGGGTTCGCGGGATCCTTCGGGTCGTAGACGAGGTTCTCTGGCAAGACGTCGGTGATGGTCGGCGTGAACCGGGCGGCCCGCATGGTCGCGTCGTCGCCTCCACCCCACGAGGAGCGCTGCGTCTGGACTTCGACGCGCAGCCGGTCACCGGGCTGCGAACTGGACTGCGCCTGCTTCTGGGCGACGGTGGTCGCGGTGCTCGGGTTGTACACCCGCTTCTCGGAATAGACGTTGACGGGATCCCGCGCGATGCGGGTGTACCCGCAGCGCCCCTCCTGATTCGAATCGACCTTGCTGCCGTTCGTCGTCATGCTGCCGCCGTTCCACGTGATCGTGTTGTCGGCGGTGCAGTTCTCGACCGTGGCCCACAGCGGGTGCTCGGATGACGGGGTCACCCCGCGCACCGGGGTGGGCTGCGCGGTTCCGGTGGTCAGGAAGTGCGGCTGGTAGGTCCCCGCGGCCACCGCTGTCGAGTTGTCGATGGGGATGTCCCGGCTCACGGTGCCGAACAGCAGCAGCTTGCCCTTCGTCCCGCCCTTCATCGGGTTCCGGTCGAGCCAGAACTTCGTGATCCACTCGCCCGCCCCCATGGGGATCGCGCTGCCCTTTGAAATGCCGTCGCAGAATCGGACCGTGCTGTCGCCCGCGGTGAAGCCCTCGGGGATCGTGCAGACGCCTGTGCGGCCCTGGTTCGTGATCCAGTGCACCTTCAGCTCCGACATGGCCCCGTTCGCGCCGAAGGAGATGTCGCGGTAGGCGGGCGTTGCGCAGTTCGTCGTGCTCGGGTCGGACGGCGAGGTCCACCCGCACGGCAGCACGTCGGTCATCGACCAGGAGCCGACCGCGTTGCCGGTCCCCGTGACGCTGAAGCTGTGCAGGTATCCGCGCACCCAGTCGCCCTGCGTGGCCTTCTCGCCCCGGGCCCACTGCCATGACGGCCCGTTCGACGCCGCGTAGGAGGTCCCCTTCTGGACGGTGAACGTGCCGTCGGTACCGATCCGCAGGTAGTGCTCCGCCTTCGCGCTGTCGGACAGCGTGGTACCGGGACGCAGCCAGGGCTGCGCCGTCGCGGACACGGTGTTCGTCTGCAGCAGGTGCTGGTTCGCCGCGTTCGTGAAGGTGCTCGCGGGGTAGTTCACCGTGACCAGCAGATCCTTCGCGAACGTCGTCGCGTCGCAGGAGGCGACGCCGTTCGCATCGACCTTCGCCGAATCGCCGAGGTTCCACGTGACCGTGTGATTCTGGGCGTTGTAGACGCCGCCCATCGTCGAGCTCTTGAACACCGTGCCCGGAGGCAGCTGGTCCACGATCACGAGGTTCTTCATCGCCCACAGCCCCGGCGCCTTGCAGAACGAATCGTTCCCGTAGTACAGGTGACTTCCGCTCGCCGGGAACTGGCTCGGGTAGCCGGACTCGATCAGGTAGGTCACATCGCCGTCGACATAGGGGTCCTCGGTGGGCGAGTACTTGGTCTTGCGGATCTTGAGTCCGAGCTCCGCGGTGATCGTGGCGGGCGCGGATACGGCGGAAGCCGTGCCGAGGCTCGAGGTGAAGGCCGCCGAGGGCGTCACCGTCGTCCCGTCGGGGGTCACCCAGTTCTGCGACTTCAGCATGAAGGTGACGGTGCCCGCGTTCGAACCCGTCATGGTCGGCGGCAGGCTCCACACGATCTTGCGGTTCGCACCGGTCCCCTGCACGCTGACCGGATAGCTCGTGCCGCCGATCGTCACCGCGGTGAAGCTCTCGACGCTCAGCGAGACCCCGTCGGGCTGCCCGTCGGGCACCGGCACCACGATCTGCCCGTTCGCGCAGGTCGGCGAGTTCGTACTACCGCACTCCCACTGCACCTCGAACGAGATGTTCTCGCCGGATTTCACCCGGGTGTCGAGCGGCCGGATGGCCACGGACATGTCGTTGCCCGCCGCCGCCGCCGGCAGCGTCACCCCCATGAGCACGACGAGCACCGCAGCGCCCGCTGCGACGAGCGCGCGCACGGTCCGAGCCGCACCGCGGAATCGCCACCGAGATCTCATACTTCCTCCGTTGATCGAGTTCGACGTTCGGGAGGCCCCTCCGCAGCAGCCGGTGCTGCGGTCCTTCCCCGCAGAGTCAGAGTCGGTTCCCGGGGAATGTGACGCGGTTGCGGGAAACTTTTCGCTACACGCTGCTACGCTTCCGGGTATGCAGGCTCCGGACGCGGCGCGCGGCCCAGTCCCGGGGCCGACCGGAGCGTCCGATTCCGAGCTCTGCGATCTGGTGCGCGACGGCAACGCCTGGCCCCTCGAGACGCTCTGGCGCCGTCATCACGGGATCGTGCTCGCCTGGGCCGCCCGCAAGGACCCGGCGATCGCCGAGGACGCCGTCGCCGAGGCCTTCGACGCCGTGTTCCAGTCGCTGCTGGCCGGAGCCGGGCCCCGCGAATCGTTCCGTGCCTACCTGTTCCGCACGGTGCAGACGCGCCTCGGCAAGCACTGGGAGTCCCGGAGGCGGGGCGCCCCGCTCGAGGACCTGCCCTTCGAGGGCGCCTCGCTCGATGCGGGCGAGGACTCGCTCGAGTCGGCCGAGCAACGGGCCGCGGCCGCGGCCGCACTGCAGGATCTCCCGCCGCGCTGGCAGCAGATCATCCTCGCCGTGGACGTCGAGGGCCGGTCCGTGCAGGAGGTCGCCGGAGAGCTCGAGCTCACGCCGAACTCGGCCTCGGTGCTGCTCAAGCGAGCACGCGACGGCCTGCGCAAGGGCTGGGTCGAGCGCATGCACCCGGCCCGGAACCTGCCTGAGGACTGCGCGACGAGCGTGGGGCGGTTCACGGACCTGCGCTGGGGCAAGAAGAACACCCGGCGCCGCGCGGAGGCGCAGGCACACCTCGACGACTGCGCGGACTGCCGTCGGCGGTGGGTACTGTTCGGCGAGCAGGCCGGCGCGATCGGGCTCTCCCTCGCCGGTGTCCTCGCCCTCACCCACGAGTGGCGCAGGCGCACCGCCACGGGCACGCTCGCGGCGCTCTCCGCCGCCGGCCTCGTGCTCGCCACCGCGGGAACGATCGGCGGCCTCGCGCTGCCGGGCTCGGTTCCGGCAGAACCGCACGCACCCGCTTCGAGCATGAGCGGCGTCGACCGGACCGCGGTCGATGTACCCGCCCGAGCCCCGGTCCCGGTGCGCGATGCGCATCGTGCCGGGCGCACCGCATCCGGCCCCGGGACCGGAGGCGCGTCCGAGGACGGCGTCCCCGAGTCCCCGCGATCGTCGGCTCCTCGGCCGACAGCCCCCGGGCCCGGGCCATCGCCGGCTCCGACCCCGTCCCCCACGGATGTTCCGCCGGCGCTCTACTTCGGCGACTGGACCGGGTGGTGCGAGCGCTCGCAGACGTTCTCGGCGGACTGCTGATCAGTCGCGCGGACGCCGGCTTCCGCGCCGGCCCGCGCCGACGATCCAGGCGCCTCCGAGCAGCAGGATCACGGCCGCCCAGACGGCCGTGCCCCGGATCGCGGCGTCGGATCCGGTCGCGCTGAGTTCGGCGGGCCGGCTCCCGTCTCCGGCGCCACTCGAGTCCTCGGCTTTCCCGGGCGTCGGCCCCGCCTCGATCGCCGCACCGTCGGATCCTCGATCACCGTCGCCCGCAGCCGCCGCAGGGCCTCCCGGCGTGGCCGGGCGCGGCGGTGCACCGCTCGCCGAGGCCCCACCCGCACGCGCGGTGCCGCCGTCGGATCCTCCGTTGGCGGATCCGGCGGCATTTCCGGGCCCGCCCGGACCCGCCGCGGTGCCGGACCCGGCCGCGGACCCGTGCCCGGTCAGGTCGTCCGGCATGACCACGAAGGGCGGGGGCGGGTCGAGCGGGTCGATGTTGCCGACGGGCGCCGGCTGGGGTCCGGCCAGTCCCCCGGCGTTCGGGGCCACTCCCTGCCCCGAGAGATGCAGCGGCTTGCTCTGCACCCGCGTCCTCGCCCCGTCGATCTCCGCCGTGACCGTCGTCGAGATCTCGGCGATACCGCCGATCATCAGGTCGTCGACACGGCCGTCGAATCGGACCGTGCGCAGCTGGCCCGGCGGCAACGGCTCATCGATCACCTGAGCGTTCCACGGCGCGGAATCGATGGACACGCGGATCCCGCTGAGCGGCGATGCGCTGCGGTTGCGTACCAGGACGAACACCTGGACGGGCTTGTCGACAGTCACTCTCCCCTCCCGCCGGACGTCGACGACACGAGCCTTCACATCGGTGTCGATCAGCACCGGAGTCGGTCTGAACGCGGGGAACGACTCCGGCGTCGCCACGGGACTCGGATCGGACTCGTTCCCCTGTACGGCGGCCACCCACTTCGGTGCGTACTGCGCTCCCGCGCTGACCATGCTCAGCGAGAAACCGTGCCGGCGCTCTTCGCCCGGCCGGAGGGGCCCGCCCGAGCACAGGAACCGTCCCTCCGATCGCACGCACTCCGCAGGCGATTCGACGGCTCGACTGTCCGGGCCCTCCGGCCTGAACTCGAGTTGATATCCGGACGACGCGGTCGCGCCGTCGTTGCGCACCACCGGCGCGAGCTCCATCGGTGTTCGCGGCCCGCCCCAGCTCGCCTCGAAGCGCACGCTCAGGTGCACGGGCGCCGCCGGGATCAGGGCCGCGTCCAGATTGTTCGACGCCGGACTGTCGGCGTAGCCGACGAGCTCGGCCTTCGCGGGATCGACCGTCGTCAGGCGCAGTTGCACGGCGCCGCCGCTGTTCGCCAGGAAGCCCAGATTGCCGTTCCCGTAGGTCCAGGCCCCGCCGAACGATCCGCTGCCGAAGCGGGTTCCGTCGATCCCGAGCACCGGGGCCTCCTCGATGCGTCCGTCGAGCCCCAGCCGAGTGAGCACCGCTCGCCGATCCACGACGCGCAGTCCCCAGAAGTACCCCTGGCTCCAGGCGAAGTCGACCGGGATGAAGGAGCCCGTCATCGGGATCGTGCCCCGTTCGCGGGTCGCGACGTCGACCCAGGCCAGCTGCTTCGATCCACGAGGGACGTAGTACATGCGATCCGGGTGCGCGGAATCGGCGAAGGCTCCGACCACGCTGGCCGCGCCGAGGCGCATCACGGTGCGCGTCGTCCCGTCCCCGAGCACTCGGATCAGATCGCCGCTCCCGTCCTCGATCGCATAGAGCGCCCCGTCGGCCAGGTGGGCGGCGAGCGCGTTGTAGGAGCGGGAGGCCGGTGCGCCGACCGGGTCGAACGCGATCCCGCCGTCGCTCCGGGAGCTGCCCCGCATCAGCTGCGTCGGCGAGCCGAGCGCGAGATAGAGTCCCGGTTCGTGCGATTCCGGTGCGTCCGCCTCGGCGAAGCCCGCCGGTGCGATGAGCAGCGTCGCCACCGCCAGCGCGCCGCAGACGAGAGCCAGCGTGGCTCGCGCGACGGCGCGCACCCCTGTGAAGCGCATGCGCGTGTACCCCTGTTTCTCGCGGCGGGTTTCCCCCGAAACGACCGGCCGCACATCACTTACGCTACCGAGTGTTGCATATTCATGGGATTCCCACCAAGCACCGGTCTAGGGTGTGTGCATGAACCAGGGTCGACCTCGCGATACCGATATCACCGAACGAGTGCTCGATCTCGCGCGCGCGCAGCTGCTCGACGGCGGTCTCGCGGCGCTCAACTACGACGCGCTGGCGATCGGAGCGGGCACGAGCCGCACCGCGATCTACCGGCGCTGGCCGAACCGCACCGACCTCGCACGCGACGTGGTCGAGGCATCGACCCTCCCCAGCGTCAGGCCCGAGACCGGGTCCGTCGTCGAGGATCTCGTGCAGCATTCCATGCAGAACGTGCTCAACCAGCAGATGGTGCTCCGCGGCCGCGACGTGTCGTCGCTGTGGCTCACGATCCTGAGTCCTGAGATCCTCGACCATTTCATGAAGCGCATCGGCTGCCGCCGCCGGGACCTCGGCCGCGAGATCATCGCGGCGGGCATCTCGCGCGAGGAGCTCCCCGCCGATACCGACGAGGAGCTCCTGCTCGATACGCTCGCGGGGCTCGCGCTCTTCCGCAGCGTCGTCGCCCGACGCCCCGCGACCGAGCACGAGATCCGAACGGTGGTCCGATCCCTGTGCGAGGCCCCGCCCCGGCGGGACGACGGGCGCCCCGCCGGAGCGGCGACGACTACCTGACGGGGTCGTCGATCCCGTCCTGGGCCAGCAGCTCCTCCTCGACCTCGCCGCCGTAGCCCTCGGACTGCGGGTCCCCGTGGAGGCCGCCCGAGACCGCGTACTCCTCCTCCGGCGAGAGGATCAGCCGGTGCCTGGTGTAGATCCCGAACACGATGAGCCCGATCGCGTAGACCACCGCGATCGCGACGATCGCCGGCCGGAACGTCTCGTTCAGCAGGAAGCCGAGGAAGATCAGGGCCGAGATCACGGCAGCGGCGGCGGCTCCGAAGACGCCCCACGGGCTCAGGTAGGGGCGCTTCGCGTTCGGATACTTCCTGCGCAGGATGATGAACGACAGCATCTGCATGAAATAGGCGACCACCGCGCCCCACACCGCGATGTTCAGCACGACCGCGCCGCCGACCCCGCTGCCGCCGCCCGTCAGATCGACGACCACGAGGGCCGCGAAGCCGATGAGCGCACCCGCGATGAGCGCGACCCACGGGGTCTGGCGCTGGCCCGTGAGCGAGAGGAACTTCGGGTAGTACCCGGCCCTCGAGAGCGAGTAGAGGTTGCGCCCGTAGGCGAACATGATGCCCTGCAGCGACGCGAGCAGGCCGAAGAGCGCGAACAGCGCGAGCAGGCCCGCGACCCAGGCGAGGTCGTCTCCCAGGATCTTGCGGAAGCCGTCGAGCAGCGGCTCGCCGGCCGTTCCCGTGGCCTTGGCACCGAGCACGGCGGTGTTGAGGAACAGCACGAGCAGGCCGGTCACGATGAGGGTGCCGCGCGCCCAGAGGCCGGCGCGCGGGATGTCGCGGACCGGGTTGTGCGATTCCTCGGCCGCGAGCGGCAGCTCCTCGATGCCGAGGAACAGCCACATGGCGAACGGCAGCGCGAAGAGGATCGGGAGCACGCCGTGCGGCAGGAACTCGCTCTGCCCCGGGTCGGGCGCGATATCGAAGAGGCTGCCCCAGTCGGCGGAGCCGCTGAAGAGGGCCATCGCGCCGAACAGCACGAGCACGCCGATCGAGATGAACGACACGACGATCGCGAACTTCAGCGAGATGGAGGCACCCGCGGTGTTGAGCCCGACGAATGCCACGTAGAGGATGATCCACCACACCCAGGTCGGCAGCGAGAAGCCCATCAGCCCTTCGGTGACGCCGTTCGCGTAGCCGGCCGAGAAGTAGACGATCACCGCGGTGGTGGCGACGTACTCGATGGACTCGGCGAGCCCGGTGACGAATCCGCCCCAGGGACCCATCGCCGCCCGCCCGAAGGAATAGGCGCCGCCCGTGTGCGGCATCGCCGCCGCCATCTCGCCGATCGAGAAGACGAGCCCGTAGTACATGACGACGAGGATCGCGAAGGCGATCATCATGCCGCCGAAGCCCGCCGCCTCGATCCCGAAATTCCAGCCCGAGAAGTTGCCCGAGATTACCGCGCCGACCGCGAGGCCCCAGAGCCCCCAGACGCCAGCGGAGCGCTTGAGCTGGCGCTTCTCGAAGTACCCTGCCTCCGCCGTGGTGTACGTCACCCCGGAGACCTTCAGCGTGTCCTTGGCCATGCCGGCCCCTTTCACCTCGTTGTGAACGGTCCGCCCAGAAGCTGCATCTTTGCGGCGCGTCATGATGACTATAAACCGCCTATTGGTACTTTGCCACAACCTTTTTCGCGCACTTCTTCGGAGCGAATTCGATACGGATCGCGCACCGTCGTGGTGTAATGGTCGGTGTTCCGACCATTCAGGATCGCGACCTCCGGATCGCGGTTCTCGGATGGCAACGCACCCCCGACTCTCGACGGCGAGCAGAAGGAGAACCATGATCCCCCCGAGCGGAAACCTGACACCCGAGGAACTGCACGGAGCCGTGAGCTCCGGCGAGATCGACACCGTCATCATCGGCTTCACCGACATGCAGGGTCGCCTCGTCGGCAAACGCGTCTCGGCGCGCCTCTTCCTCGAGGACGTCATGGAGCACGGTGCCGAGTGCTGCAACTACCTCCTCGCGGTCGATGTCGAGCTCAACACCGTCGACGGCTACGCGCTCACCAGCTGGGAGCACGGCTACGGCGACATGGCGATGATCCCCGACCTGTCGACGCTGCGCCGCATGCCGTGGCTGCCCGGCACCGCGATGGTCACCGCAGACCTCACGACCGCGAACGATCACGCTCCCATCGAGGTCGCACCGCGGCAGATCCTGCGCCGCCAGGTCGAACGCCTCGCGGCTCACGGATTCGAGCCCTTCGTCGGCACCGAGCTCGAGTTCATCGTCTTCGACACCGACTACCGGACCGCCTGGGGCCAGCGATACAGCGATCTCACGCCGGCGAGCGACTACAACACCGACTACGCGCTCCAGGGATCGACCCGGCTCGAACCGCTCCTGCGCGATATCCGCACGTCCATGGACGGAGCGGGCATGTACTGCGAGGGCGTGAAGGGCGAGTGCAACCTCGGCCAGCAGGAGATCGCGTTCCGCTACACCCATGCGATCCCCACGTGCGACAACCACTCGATCTACAAGAGCGGCGCGAAGGAGATCGCCGAGGCGCACGGCAAGAGCATCACCTTCATGGCGAAGTTCAACGAGCGCGAGGGCAACAGCTGCCACGTGCACACGAGCCTCCGCTCGGAGTCCGGCGAACCGCTGTTCGTCGACGATTCCGCCCCCGACGGCATGTCGAAGCTGTTCCGCCACTACCTCGCGGGCCAGCTCGCCGCGCTGCGGGAGTTCACCCTGCTCTACGCCCCGAACATCAACTCCTACAAGCGCTTCGCCGAGGGCAGCTTCGCCCCCACCGCCGTCGCGTGGGGCCACGACAACCGGACCTGCGCGCTGCGCGTCGTCGGTCGCGGCATGGGCATGCGCGTCGAGAACCGCGTCCCGGGCGGCGACGTGAACCAGTACCTCGCGGTCGCCGGCATGCTCGCCTCCGGCCTCGAGGGGATCGAGCAGGAGCTGGAGCTCGGCGAGCCGCTCGCCGGCAACGCCTACGCGAGCGACATCGCGCGGGTACCGAGCACGCTCGCCGAAGCGGCCGATCTCTTCGAGGGATCCGCGCTGGCCCGCCGGGTGTTCGGCGACGAGGTCGTCGAGCACTACGTGCACGCGGCACGCGTCGAGGTCGCCGCGTTCAACGCGGCGGTCACGGACTGGGAGCGGGTGCGCGGTTTTGAACGTCTCTGAATCCCCGGCGGCGAGCGCGACCGACGCCGAGCTGCCGCTGATCGGCATCACCAGCTACCTGGAGCAGGCGCAGACGGGCGTCTGGGACGTTCGCGCCTCGTTCCTCCCGAAGGTCTACCTCGACGCCGTGACGGACGTCGGCGGCATCGCGATCGTGCTCCCCCGCAGCCGGTGGATCCCGCGGTCGCCCGCGGCATCATCGCCTCGCTGGACGGGCTGATCCTCTCGGGAGGCGCCGACGTCGATCCCGCCCGCTACGCGCAGGAGCCCCACGAACGCACCGGCGCGCCCCGCGCCGACCGCGACGGCTTCGAGGCGGCGCTGCTCGACGCCGCCATCGAGGCCGAGCTCCCGTTCCTCGGCATCTGCCGCGGCGCGCAGGTGCTCAACGTCGAGCGCGGCGGCACCCTGATCCAGCACCTCCCCGACGCGGTCGGCGACGACCGCTACCAGCTCGGCGACGGCGTCTTCAACCCGATCGAGGTCGAGGTGGACGCGGGAACCCGCCTCGCCGGCCTGCTCGGCGAGGACCTGCGCGCACGCGCGCACCTGTACCACCACCAGGCGATCGACGAGGTCGGCGACGGCCTCACCGTCACCAGTCGCACCGCGGACGGCGTCATCGAGTCGATCGAGCTCGATTCCGTCCCCTTCGGCGTCGCCGTGCAGTGGCACCCGGAGGAGAACCCGGAGGATCGCCGGATCTTCGAAGGCCTCGTCCGCGCCGCACGGGATCACCGAGCGGCCCGCGCATCGTCCACCGCAGCCCCCGCGAAGGAGCAGCCATGAGCTACACCGTCATCAACCCCGCCACCGGCGAAGCCGTCACCGAGGTCGCCCACCTCGACGTTCCCGAGACCGATGCCGCCATCTCCGCGGCAGTGCGTGCGCAGCGCGACTGGGCGAAGGTCGCGCCCGCCGACCGCGCGAAAGCGCTGCGCCGCTTCGCCGACGCCGTCGACACGGATCTCGAGCGCCTGGCACAGCTCGAGACCGCGAACTCCGGGCACCCCATCGGGCAGTCCCGCTGGGAGGCCGGGCACGTCCGCGACGTGCTCGAGTATTATTCGGCCGCCCCCGAACGACTCATCGGCAAGCAGATCCCGGTCGCGGGAGGCATGGACGTCACGTTCCACGAGCCCATCGGCGTCGTCGGCGTGATCACGCCGTGGAACTTCCCCATGACCATCGCCGCGTGGGGCTTCGCTCCGGCGCTGGCGGCCGGCAACGCGGTCGTGCTGAAGCCCGCCGAATGGACGCCGCTCACCAGCCTGCGCCTTGGCGAACTCGCCCTCGAATCCGGGCTGCCCGAGGGGCTGTTCCAGGTGCTCGCGGGTCGCGGGTCCGTCGTCGGTGAGCGGTTCGTCTCCCACCCCGACGTGCGCAAGCTCGTGTTCACCGGTTCGACCGCGGTGGGCAAGCGGATCATGGCGGGGGCGGCCGAGCAGGTGAAGCGCGTCACGCTCGAACTCGGCGGCAAGAGCGCCAACATCGTCTTCGAGGACGCCGACATCGAGCGCGCCGCCGCGACCGCGCCCTATTCGGTGTTCGACAACGCCGGCCAGGACTGCTGCGCCCGCAGCCGCCTGCTGGTGCAGCGCAGCGTGTACGACCGATTCATGGAGCGCTTCGAGACGGCGGTGCAGGGCGTCAAGGTCGGCGACCCGACCGACGAGGCCACCGAGGTCGGCCCGCTCGTGACGCAGGCCCACAAGGAGAGCGTGGCCGTGTTCCTCGACGAGGACGCCCCCGTCGCCTTCCGGGGATCCTGCCCCGAGGGCCCCGGTTCCTGGTTCGCGCCCACCGTCGTCACCCCCGAGCGCGGGTCCCGCGTCGCGACCGAGGAGATCTTCGGGCCCGTGGTCGCCGTGCTGCCGTTCGAGGACGAGGCCGATGCGATCCAGCTGGCCAACGACACCGAGTTCGGGCTCAGCGGTTCCATCTGGACGAGGGACCTCGCCCGCGGAATCCGCGCGGCTCGGGCCGTCGAGGGCGGCAACCTCTCGGTCAACTCCCACTCCTCGGTGCGCTACTCGACCCCCTTCGGCGGCTTCAAGCAGTCGGGACTCGGCCGCGAGCTCGGCCCCGACGCCGCCGAGCACTTCACCGAGACGAAGAACGTCTTCTTCGCCACCGAATAGTTCCGACCGCCGGTTGAGCGAGCGAAGCGAGTCGAAACCCACCCACCCGTCATCCTGCGCGAGCGTGCGAGTCGCAGGATCCACCACCAGATTCTGCGACTCCGCGCAGAATGACGATTCGTAAGGAAGCACCATGAACGACATCACCCCGATCGACCTGACTCAGCGGCTCGCCGGCAAGGTCGCCGTCATCACGGGCGGCGCGAGCGGCATCGGTCTCGCCACCGCCCGCCGCATGCGCGCCGAGGGAGCGACGATCGTCATCGGCGACATGAACCCGGCGGCCGGCGAGGCCGCCGCGGCCGAGGTCGGCGGCCTGTTCGTACAGGTCAACGTGACGGACGAGGCGCAGGTCAACCATCTGTTCGACACGGCGGCCCGCGAGTACGGCTCGGTCGATATCGCGTTCAACAACGCCGGCATCTCGCCCGACGACGACGATTCGATCGAGATCACCGAGCTCCCCGCGTGGGAGAAGGTGCAGGACGTGAACCTCAAGAGCGTCTACCTCTGCTCGCGCGCGGCGCTCCGCCACATGACTGCACAGGGATCGGGGTCGATCATCAACACCGCGTCGTTCGTCGCCGTCATGGGCTCCGCGACCTCCCAGATCTCGTACACGGCGTCGAAGGGCGGCGTGCTCGCCATGACCCGCGAGCTCGGCGTGCAGTTCGCCCGCCAGGGCATCCGCGTGAACGCGCTCTGCCCCGGACCGGTGAACACCCCGCTGCTGCAGGAGCTGTTCGCGAAGGATCCGGAGCGTGCGGCCCGCCGCCTCGTGCACATCCCCGTCGGTCGCTTCGCCCGTCCGGAGGAGCTCGCGGCCTCGGTCGCGTTCCTCGCGAGCGACGACGCCTCGTTCATCACCGCCTCGACGTTCCTCGTCGACGGCGGCCTGACCAGCGCCTACACGACCCCGCTCTGAGCGTCCTCCCCGGGGCCGGGCCGACGTGCGCGTCGTCGTCCCGGCTCCGGCGTACACTCCCAAGGGACCGCTCGGCAGGAGGAGGATCGATGCATCCCGCAGCAGACGGCGTCGAGCTCCTGATCCGAGCCGAGCGCCCCACCAACGCCTACGAGGAGACCGTGCAACGGCTCCTGCAGTCGATCCGCCTCGGCATGATCGGCCCCGGCGAACGGCTGCCCGCCGAACGCGATCTCGCGGCGATGCTCAAGGTCAGCCGGGATACGGTGCGCGAGGCGCTCGCCACCCTCGCCGAGTCCGGTCTCGTCGTCTCGCGCCGGGGCCGCTACGGCGGCACCTTCGTCGTCGACGCGCTCCCCGACGAATCGCGGGTGCGCCCCGTCCGGGCCGAGCTCGGCGCAGCGGAGGTGGAGGACACGACCGTGCTGCGGCGCGTGCTCGAGGTCGGGGCCGCGCGCGAGGCCGCGGCCCGCGATCTGAGCGCAGACGAACGCGCCGCGCTGGCCCGAGCGCTCGAGGAATGCCGCGCCTCCGACGACGCGAACCATCGCCGGCTCGACTCGCGTCTGCACCTCCTCATCGCGGAACTCTCGGGCTCCCCCAGCCTCGTCCCGCTCGTCGCGAACCTCCGTACGCGCGTGAACGCGCTGCTCGATGAGATCCCGATGCTGCGCCCGAATCTCTCGCACTCCGACGCGCAGCACGAGGCGATCGTCTCGGCGATCCTCGCCGGGCGCCCGCAGTCGGCCGCCGAGGCCATGCTGGAGCACATCGAAGGCTCCGCCGCGCTGCTGCGCGGCTTCCTCTCGACCCGCTGACGGCGGCGCTGTCCCCCGGCGCGCGGTCGGGCCGGGACGAGTTGGGGCGCTGGATCGGGCGTGACGGATGCGGATGCGCCATCCAGGCGACGACTCGGCGAGTGAACGCCCGTTCGACGGGAGAACGCCCGATCGACGGGAGAACGCCCGATCGACGGGCGACTCGCCGTCCTCTCGTCGCTGAGGCGTCCCGTGGTGCCGGCGACGCCGGAACCGGCCGCATCACCTCCGTGCCGTGTCCGCAGAGGGTCCGCATTCTCGGGAACACCCGCCCCGAGAACTCAGAAAGCCCCGGAGCAGCCGCAGAAATCTGCGGAAGCTCCGGGGCTTCTCAGTCGGGATGACAGGATTTGAACCTGCGACCCCGTCGTCCCGAACGACGTGCGCTACCAAGCTGCGCCACATCCCGATTGCGCCGAGGCGCAGGGAACAGCTTAGCGCGATCCGGGGCGCAAAGGGAAATCGGGGCGTTCGGGCGTGTGGCGCATGGGAGACTGGAGGAATGCTCGCCCAACCGCTGCCCGACCTGATCGCCTTCGACCTCGACGACACGCTCGCACCGTCGAAGTCGCCCCTCGAGCCCCGCATGCTCGCCGTGTTCGAGCGGCTGCTGGATCGCACCTCGGTCGCGGTCATCTCGGGCGGCAACTTCGAGCAGTTCGAGAACCAGCTCGTCTCGCAGCTCGGCGACGCCGCGGAGGACGCGCTCGAACGCCTGCACCTGCTCCCCACCTGCGGTACCCGCTACGAACGCCGCACCGGCGGCGCCTGGCAGACCGTCTACCGCGAAGAACTCACCGCAGCGCAGCGCGATGCGGCCTTCGCGGCGCTCCGCGAGGAGGCCGAGCGCCTCGGCCTCTGGGAGGCGGAGCCCTGGGGCGAGATCCTCGAGGATCGCGGCTCGCAGGTGACCTTCTCGGCCCTCGGCCAGCGGGCCCCGGTCGCCGCGAAGCACGCCTGGGACCCGGACGGCACGAAGAAGAACGCGCTGCGCGCCGCCGTCGCCGAGCGCCTGCCCGATCTCGAGGTGCGCAGCGGCGGATCCACCTCCGTCGACATCACCCGGCGCGGCATCGACAAGGCCTACGGCATGCGCAAGCTCACCGAGCAGACGGGGATCCCCCTCGACCGGATGCTCTTCGTCGGCGACCGTCTCGACCCCGACGGCAACGACTACCCCGTCAAGGCGATGGGCGTGCGCTGCCACGCGGTCACCGGCTGGGAGGACACCGCGGCCTACCTGGAGCAGCTGCTCGCGGAGTAGCCCCGCGACTCCGGCGGGGCGGTGGCGCGTCATCCGGCTCGCGCGCTTGCTCGCGAAACGCCGAAGGGGCGGGATCCTGTCGGATCCCGCCCCTTCGAGCATCTGAGGGCTACTCGGCCCCTGCCGCCTCGACCTGCTTCGGCAGCAGCCCCAGCACGGCGCCCGTCTCGGCCAGCGTCTGCGCGGCGAGGGCGGGATCGTGGTTGACGCCCGTACCGTAGGCCGGGATCTGCGCGAGGAACTCGTCGCGCCAGCGCGCTTCGAACTGCTCGGGGAAGCACTTCTGCAGCACACCGAGCATGGCGTGCACGGCGGTCGACGCACCGGGCGAAGCGCCGAGGAGGCCGGCGATGGTGCCGTCGGCACCGGTGATGACCTCGGTGCCGAACTGCAGCACGCCGCCCTTCTTCGGGTCCTTCTTCATGACCTGGACGCGCTGACCGGCGGTGATCATCTCCCAGTCGCCGCGCTTGGCGGAGGGCATGTACTCGCGAAGGGTCGAGAGCTGCTTCTCGCGGCTCGCCATGAGCTCGGTGAGGAGGTACTTCTCGAGCGAGAACTCGCTGAGGCCGACGCGGATCATGGGCCACAGGTTGTGCAGTCGGATGGAACCCGGCAGGTCCCACCAGGAGCCCTTCTTGAGGAAGTTGGGGCTGAACCCGGCGTAGGGGCCGAAGAGCAGGCTCTCCTTTCCGTCGACGATGCGGGTATCGAGGTGCGGGACCGACATGGGCGGTGCACCGACCGCAGCCTTGCCGTAGACCTTGGCGCGGTGCTCGCGCACGACCTCCGGGTTGTCGCACTTGAGGAACTTGCCGCTGATGGGGAAGCCGCCGAAGCCCTTGATCTCGGGGATCTTGGAGGACTGCAGGAGTGACAGGGCGCCGCCGCCGGCCCCCACGAAGACGAAGCGCGCGTTGACGGTGCGCTTGCCGTACCCGGCCCGGTTGCGGACGAACACGTCCCAGGTGCCGTCGGCGCGACGGCGAAGCTTCTTCACCTCATGACCGAGGTTGACGGTGACGCCCTGGTCCTCGAGGTGACTCATGAGCTGTCGGGTGACCGCGCCGAAGTCGACGTCGGTGCCGCTGAGCGAGCGGGTCGCTGCGAAGACCTCGTCCTTGCTGCGGCGCTCGACGAGCATCGGAGTCCACTCGGCGATCTGCTCGGGATCGTCGCTGAACTCCATGTCGGAGAACAGCGGCTCCTCCTTCAGGAGCTCGTAGCGGCGACGCAGGTAGTCGACATTCGCCTCGCCGCGCACGAAGGTCATGTGCGGGGTCGCATTGATGAAGCTGGAGGGCTCGCCGAGGATGCCCTGCTTGACCAGGGAGGACCACCACTGGCGCGACAGCTGGAACTGCTCGTTGATGTCGATGGCCTTCGCAGCCGACAGGCTGCCGTCCTTGCCTTCGGGCATGTAGTTGAGCTCGCACAGGGCCGCGTGGCCGGTGCCCGCGTTGTTCCATGCGTTGGTGCTCTCGGTCGCCACCTCGGTGCGCGACTCGAACAGCTCGATGCTCCAGTCGGGCTCGACCTGGGAGATCATGGTGCCGAGGGTGGCGCTCATGATCCCGCCACCGATGAGGACGACGTCTACCGTGTTGTTGCTCACGATCCCCGATTCTACTCCCCGAGCGCGAGCGCTCTGGCCCGCGCGAGGGTTCCGCTGTCGGAATCGACGAGTCTGCGGTATCCGAGTCGCTGCGCCTCGGCGCGCCGCTGCTCGCCGCCGACCACCGGACGGACCTCGCCGGCCAGGCTGATCTCGCCGACGGCGGCCAGTTCGTGCGCCAGCGGCTGGTCGGTGACGGCCGACAGCACCGCCAGCGCGATCGCGAGGTCGGCCGCAGGTTCTGCGAGGCGGACGCCGCCGACCGTGGAGACGTAGACGTCCTTGTCGTGCAGTTTCACCCGGGCTCGGCGCTCGAGCACGGCGAGCACCATGGCCACGCGTGCACCGTCGACGCCGCTGGTGACGCGCCTCGGGTTGGGCGCGGTCGTGCTCGCGACGAGCGCCTGCACTTCGACGGGGATCGCGCGGCGCCCCTCGAGGGCGATCGTGGCGCAGGTGCCGCTGACCGGCTCGGTGCTGCGGCTGAGGAAGAGCCCGCTCGGATCCGGCACCTCCTGGATGCCGCTGCCGCTCATTTCGAAGCACCCGACCTCGTCGGTCGGTCCGAAGCGGTTCTTGAGCGTGCGGAGGAAGCGCAGGGCGGATCTGCGGTCGCCCTCGAAGTGGCAGACGACGTCGACGAGGTGCTCGAGCAGCCGGGGGCCCGCGACGTTGCCGTCCTTCGTGACGTGCCCGACGAGGATGACGGGCACGCCGTGCTCCTTCGCCACCCGGATCAGCGACGCGGCGACCTCGCGCACCTGCGCCGGCCCGCCCGCGCCGCCGTCAACCCGATCGCTCGCGAGCGTCTGCACCGAATCGACGATGACGAGCTCGGGCTGCACCGCCTCGATGTGACCGAGCACCGTCGCGAGATCCGTCTCGCTGGCCAGGTAGAGCGTGTCGTGCAGGGCGCCCGTGCGCTCGGCACGCATGCGGATCTGCCCGGTGGATTCCTCGCCGCTCGCATAGAGGACCCGACCACCGCGTTCGGCGGCGCGGGCTGCTGCGTCGAGCAGGAGCGTCGATTTGCCGACGCCCGGTTCGCCCGAGAACAGCACCGCGGCGCCCGGCACGATGCCCCCGCCGAGCACGCGGTCGAGTTCCCCGATGCCGGTGGGACGGTGCCGCACGGGCTCGCCGACCAGTTCGGTGATGGGCCGGGCCTCGCGCCCCGAAGCGGGAGCCGAGGCCTGCACGGTGCGCGCCAGCGTCGCGCCGGGCGTACCGACGACCTGCACGGTGCCCCACTGCTGGCACTCGCCGCAGCGCCCGACCCACTTGGGTGCGCGCCACCCGCACTCGGTGCACGCGTAGCCGCCGCTCGTTTTCGCCATGCGGCGAGCCTAGCCGGGACCACCGACATCGATCCCGCGTACGACGACGGCCCGTGCGCGATGCACGGGCCGTCGTCGGCGAGTCAGGCCGCGGCTTCGACGGGCGACTGCTTCGGCGGACTCGCCGCGCGCCCCATCGCGGATCGCCAGCGCGCCTTCACGCCCTCGCTCACCTTCTCCCAGCTCCGGTCGCGGATGAAGATCGAGTCGATCGCGATCATCGTGAGCGAGAACCAGGGCAGGCCCATGAGCACCGCGATGGCGATGTGGAAACCGAGGATCCCGAACAGCGCGATGATGCGCGTGGGGCGGGACAGCAGTGCGAGCGGGAACGCGACCTGCAGGATGATCGATCCCCAGGAGGCGACCGCGACCATCGGTCCCCAGGTCGTCACCAGGTCGCTCAGCACGGGCCAGGTGCCGAAGCGCATGGTGTGCAGCGGGTTGTACACCGCGTACCCCTCCGACCACGGGCTGCCGCTGGCCTTGTAGAGACCGCCGGACGCGTACACGAACATGACCTGCGCGGTGAGCGCGATCAGCGCGAGATTGTGCAGCACGTTCCCGATCTGCCGGGGGCTGCTCCCTTCGGGGAACCACTCACGCTTCGCGCGCCGGCGCGCATCCAGCGACCAGCGCGCCGCCGGGTCCGCGAAGAACAGCAGGATCAGCGCGATGCGGAACATGTTGTCGCCCTGGTCGCCGACCATGTCGTTCGCCTCGATGAAGCTGACCCAGCCGATGAAGAAGACCGGCAGCACGATCCGGAACCGCCACCCGAGGATGAACAGCACCGCGACCGCCATGAGCGCGACGTAGCAGAGGGTGTAGAGCACGGCGTTCCCGGAGACCGCGTGGAAGAGGCTGAAGAGCCAGATCTTCGGGAAGTCGCTCACGGGCTGTGCGAGCTCGCCGTTCCAGGCGGAGCCGGGCCCGAAGGTGTAGAGCCGGGTCGAGAAGTTGGTGAGCAGGAGCCCGAGACCGGTCACACCGAACAGGATCCGGGTGACCGCGAGTCCGTAGAGCGACTTCTTGCTGACGAAGAGCCAGTTCTCGAAGAAGGCGATCCCTCGCACGATCGCGCCGAACACCGCTTGGGCACCGGCGACGATGACGCTGCCGAGGAATACGCCGAAGCGCTTGATCCGATTCACTTCGCCATCCGTTCAAACTGTGCGTGGAACACGTCGGTGAAGTCCTTCGTGCTCTGTCCCGGCTCCGAGATCGGGGCCCGCCATCCCGGCAGGATCACCGTCGGCGCGGGACGCTGGGCGTTCGTATCGTTCCGCTGCGCGAAGGGCACGACGTTCTGGCGGCTGACCCGGAACTGCACCTGGGTGACGTCCTTGCCCCAGATCGCGTGGGCGACCTGCGTCGCGTACGCGGCGGAGAGGTGCTCCTCCTTCATGTAGGCGGTCACGACTCCCGCTTCCGAGCCCTTGGGAAGCTTGGTCAGCCCGGCCTGGAGCCCGGTCTCCCAGCGGTCGGCGGTGAAGCTCCCGCCCACCAGGCTGCGCTCCGCCGGAGTCAACGCGTCGAACGCGGACTTATAGCGGGAGGCCACTTCGCTCGACTGGATTCCGGCGCGCGGGGGGAACAGGTTGTCGCGCAGCATCGACAGTTCGACGTCGGTCGCGCTCACCCAGCCCGTCGTCACCTTCTGGCCGTCCTTCACGATGACGGCGCGCACGTTGAAGTGGTAGTCGCCGTTGATCGGCTCCGGCGCGAACACGCTCCAGGACTGACCGAAGAACGGGATCATGTAGCTCCGCAGCGCATCGCCGGGGACCACCTGCCTGAGCGGCGATGGCGGAGCGATCCACAGGAACGAGGCGAAGATGTGCCACGCGGCGAGCAGCACGGCCGCCCAGGCGATTCCTCGTACGAGCGGTTTCGGAGCTACACGTGTTGGAGCACCCGATTCTGTCTTCTTTGCTTTTTGTCGCGTAGCCGCCACATCAACTCCAACCCAAAACACCGGTGTGGAGGGTTCGTTGGAACCCTCCACACCGAGTTTTGTACCACGGATCGAATCCCCGGTCGCGCTGGCATTCGCGTGTTGGCTGCCAGCGCGACCGAGATATATCTGATTACAGAATGCTCCGTTCACGGCGCCGCACGCGGAGCACCAGGATTCCGGCGATCAGCAGCATCGTCGCAGCAGCGATCCCGAGCGGCAGCAGGTCGACGCCGCCGGTGGTGGCGAGACCGCCGCCCTTCGCGCCCCCGCCGTTGGCGTTGGCGTTCTGGGAGGCCGAAGCGCTCGCGGCGGTGTCCGCCGCCTGCGCGTTCGCCGAAGCGCTGGCGCTCGAGGTCGCGCTGGCGGCGCTCGTCGCGGTGCCGTTCAGGCTGCCCCTCGCATCGGTGTTCGTGGTCGCGCTCGCCGCGTTCACGTTCGCCGAAGCATCCGTGGTCGCCGTCGCCTCGGCGGCGTTCACGTTCGCCGAGGCATCCGTGTTCGTCGTCGCGGTGGCCGCGTTCACGTTCGCCGAAGCATCCGTGGTCGCCGCCGCCTCGGCCGCACGCGCCGCCGCCGAAGCGTCGGTGTTGGTGCTGGCGTTCGGGCTCGCGGTGGCCGACGCGTCAGCCGTGCCGGTCGGGTTCGCCGACGCGTTCGCCGACGCATCCGACGAGGACGTCGCATCCGCCGCGACCGAGGCCGCAGCCTGAGCCGCCGAAGACGCATCCGCACTCGCCGCAGCCTGAGCCGCAGCAGTCGCATCAGCAGCCGCCGCCGAGGAAGCGGTCGAATCGGCCGAAGCCGTCGCCGCCGCCTGCGCCGCAGCGTTCGCGGTCGAGGTCGCATCCGTCGAAGCGTTCGTCGAAGCGGTCGAGGTCGCCGCAGCCTGAGCCGCAGTGGTCGCCGACGCATCCGCAGCCGCCGAAGCGGTCGAGGTCGCGTCCGCCAGAGCCGCGGCAGTCGCCGCCGCCTGCGCCGAAGCGTTGCTGTTGTCGTCCGCGTTCGCCGACGCCGCAGCCGAAGCCGAAGCGTTCACGTTCGCATCCGCGGTCGCCGACGCGGTCGGGTTCGCCGAAGCCGACGCGTCAGCCGTGCCGGTCGGGTTCGCCGACGCGTTCGCCGACGCATCCGACGAGGACGTCGCATCCGCCGCGACCGAGGCCGCAGCCTGAGCCGCCGAAGACGCATCCGCACTCGCCGCAGCCTGAGCCGCAGCAGTCGCATCAGCAGCCGCCGCCGAGGAAGCGGTCGAATCGGCCGAAGCCGTCGCCGCCGCCTGCGCCGCAGCGTTCGCGGTCGAGGTCGCATCCGTCGAAGCGTTCGTCGAAGCGGTCGCGGTCGCCGCAGCCTGAGCCGCAGTGGTCGCCGACGCATCCGCAGCCGCCGAAGCGGTCGAGGTCGCGTCCGCCAGAGCCGCGGCAGTCGCCGCCGCCTGCGCCGAAGCGTTGCTGTTGTCGTCCGCGTTCGCCGACGCCGCAGCCGAAGCCGAAGCGTTCACGTTCGCATCCGCGGTCGCCGACGCGGTCGGGCTCGCGGTGGCCGACGCGTCAGCCGTGCCGGTCGGGTTCGCCGACGCGTTCGCCGACGCATCCGACGAGGACGTCGCATCCGCCGCGACCGAGGCCGCAGCCTGAGCCGCCGAAGACGCATCCGCACTCGCCGCAGCCTGAGCCGCAGCAGTCGCATCAGCAGCCGCCGCCGAGGAAGCGGTCGAATCGGCCGAAGCCGTCGCCGCCGCCTGCGCCGCAGCGTTCGCGGTCGAGGTCGCATCCGTCGAAGCGTTCGTCGAAGCGGTCGCGGTCGCCGCAGCCTGAGCCGCAGTGGTCGCCGACGCATCCGCAGCCGCCGAAGCGGTCGAGGTCGCGTCCGCCAGAGCCGCGGCAGTCGCCGCCGCCTGCGCCGAAGCGTTGCTGTTGTCGTCCGCGTTCGCCGACGCCGCAGCCGAAGCCGAAGCGTTCACGTTCGCATCCGCTGCGGCGGTCGCGGAAGCGTCCGTCGTGGCGTTGGCGGTCGCCTCAGCGGTGACCTGCACGGTGGCGGTGGCCTGCTGCGCGCTCGTCGCGCCGACGGCGGTGAACTGCAGCGCGCCGACGGGCTGGGACGCGGGCACGTTCCACGTGGTGCTGAACGTGCCGTCGGCCCCGCTGGTCACCGGGAAGGGCGTACCGCCCGCGGGCGTGATGTTCACCGTCTCCGCGTTGCCGAACCCGGTGCCCGCGAGGGTCACCGTGCCGCCCTGGGGAACCGATGCCGGCGTCGCCGTGAGGGTCGCCGCGGGTGCCGCAGCGGCCGACTTGACGGTCGAGGATCCGAGCTGGAGCTTGACCGCCCCGTCTCCGAGGCCCGGAAGCGCCGTCGCGGAGAACGCCCGGACGGTGAAGCTCCCGGCACCGAGGTCGCCGGTCGCGGGCTGATCGTTGATCCGCAGGGTCACGAGCGCATCGAGGATCTGCTTCAGCGGCTGGCCGCCGTTTCCGAGCAGCCCGGTGAGCAGCGGCTGGAGCGCCGCGTTCAGCGCCGGAACGAGTGCGGCGGTCGCGGTCGTCACCACCGTGTCCAGCGGCCCGCCGAGGCTTCCGATGACCGGATTCAGGATCGGGGTGACCGCGCTCAGGAGCCCGCCGAGGACGCCCGTGTCGGCGATCTTCAGCTCGGCCTTCGTGAAGCCGGGCACGTTCAGCAGGCCGCCGATCGTGGCCGGGTTCCCTGCCGTGTCCTGCAGCGAGATCGTCGTGTTCGCGGCCGGGAACCCCAGGAGCGAGACGCCGAGGTTCAGCTTGAGGTTGACGTTCAGGCCGTAGATGCCCTGCTGGATGAGGTTCTTGGCCTTCGTCGTCAGCGAGTTCGGCCCGGTTCCGGTCAGCGCGTTGGTCACCCCCGAGGCGATCTGCGCGATCACCGTGTCCGACAGCACGTCCGTGTTGGCGGGCAGGGTGTTCAGGCTCTGGCCGGCGTACGGACCTTCCGGACCGACCAGCAGCTTGGCCAGATCGACGTGGATGGTGCCGGTCGACAGGTCGACGTTGATGGAGGCATCCGACCCGTCGGCGGTGGTTCCGTTGTTGATGCCGCTCTGCAGCAGCTCCGCGCGGACGCTGCTCACCAGGCTCGAGGTATCGATGCCGAAGCTGTCGAGCGAAGCGTTGAGGCCTCCGACGAGGGGGACGTTCACCGCGTCGAGGGAGTTCACCAGGCCGGTCACGACGGTGCTCAGCGCACCTCCGGAGCCGGTGAGGCCGTTGATCGAGGTGCCGGCCTGGCCGACCACGCCGTCGACGGCGTCCACGGCCTGGCCGATGACCTTGCTGTGCAGGTCGAGTCCTGCATCGGCCAGCATGTACTGGGAATCGGGCTGGCCGAGGTTGCTCTCGACGTGCGAGCCGAGCGCGCCGATGTCCACCGACGCCTGGTCGAGGATCTCATCGGTGACGCCAGCGGTCAGGACCTGCGTCAGCGCTGCCGACAGGTCGAGTTTCGCGGGCTTGTAGCCCGGCTGGGTGGAAGCGTTCAGGTTGAGCGCGCCCTGGTCGGTGATCAGGCCCGCGGACGCGACCGACTTGGTGCTCGACGGCGAGGCCCCGTAGCTCTCGATCGCGCCGAGGCTGCCGAGCTCGAGCAGACCGCCCGCTCCCGGGTTCGCCGGGTCCTTCAGGAGCGGCACGGTCACCGTCCCCAGATCGACGTTCAGCGCGCCGAGCAGCGACACGTTGAGCGGGTCGCGATTCGCGCCGGGATCGGTCGGGAACTGGGACTGGGAGCTCGCTCCTCCGACCAGGTCGAGCCCGAGCGCGCCGACCCAGAGGCCGTGCGCGTGCGAAGCGGAGTCCGCATTGATGGTCACCGGATCGGCGTTCGCCGCGGTGGCGACTCCGATGCTCGGGGCGAGGACCGTGGCGGCAGCGGTCAGCAGAGCGATGCTCCGCGCCTTCCGTCTGCCGACGTCACGTCGTCGGTGTTGCGTAGTCAAGTGTTCCCCCAAACGCTTGCTGGTGGTGGTCGATGAGCTCCGGTCCACGTGCTGCACGCAGCAGGCAATCCGGGCACTCGCCGCGAGCGTAACCAGCGCACCCAGAGAACTCCCAGGGTTCTCCGTGGAACTGAGATCGGTACTGCCATACGGCCACAAGCGTCGCGGGATACGGATCCTGCGCACGTTTCCTACTGAGATCGAGAGGCGGAACGCCCGAGAGACATGACATATGACTCTGAATGTTTTGGCGTACCCCGCAGAGAGATGGCTAGGCTGCTGCTCATACCGTCGATGGCGGGGTATGCGGCTGGGGGAACGGTCCGCACGAATATTGGTGATCTCGGGAGATGTGAACCATGGTGGATCGGCTCTTTCAGCTGCGCACAGGAATAACGGACGCGATACTCGCGGAGTTCGAGCGGCAATCGCTCGTGCTCCTTCTCGGGGAGACCGGGCTCGGCCACAGCCACGAGCTCCGAGCGGTCCAGGAGCGCCTGGGCTCATCGATCGGCCGCAGCGAGCTCATCGACTGCGCTGCGCCGGGGACCGGCGAGCGCGTCCGCTCCGTGCAGCCCCACCGGGTCCTCCTGCTGGATCGCCTCGAACGCGCCGACGTCGACACGCTCCGAGCGCTCAAGGGATTCATCGAAGCCGGAGGACACGCCATCGGGGCCCTCGAGATCAGCGAGCTGCGAAGCGGCTACCTCGACGCCCTCGACGCGCTCATCGAGGAGGACCCGAGCACCCTCGCTTCGCTCGAGAACGCTGCGAGGATCCGCCTCGAGCCGTTCCGACCCGAGCAGATCGCGGAACTGATCCACCGGCACGCCCGGCGTCCGCTCGACTCCGCGACCTTCGCGGCGATCCAGCGCCTCTCGCTCGGACGCCCGTACTGGGCCCTCGACCTGCTCACGATATCCGAGGCCGGGCAACTCGTCCCCGGTCCCCGGCCGAGCATCCGTCACGACCGGCTGCACGAACTGAATCTGCCGGCGATGCAGGCCGCCGCTCGGCTCGCCCACGGGCTCAGCCCCGAGACGCTGGCGGCAGCCGCGGTACTCGCCGAACTCGACCCGATCGACCCGGACTCCGCCGAGGACCTGGCCGGAGGCGACCTGCTCCGGGAACTCACCGACCGGGGCATCGCGATGCAGTTCTGCGACTCCGACCTGCTCCACGTCCCGGAGTTCGTCGCGGTCTCGCTGCGCAGCACCGTGCCCGGGCCCGAGCTCGAACAGACGAGACAGCGCTTCACCGAGGGACTCCTCAGCCTGGAGATGCTCGGCCTCCCGCTCTCCGACCGCGATGCGGAGTTCTGCGCGCGCACCCCGCTGTCCGGCGAGATCTCTCGAGCCGCCCAGGCCGCCGTGCTGCACCGGGTGCTCGAACAGCGGCTGGTCTTCGGCGTCGACGGCCTCACCCGGGCGCTGTTCCTCCGCGCCGGCGCACTCGGCCGCCCGCTCGAGACGCAGACGCGCATCCGCGCGCTCGCTGGACTCAAGGGAGCGCCGACCGGCCTCTCGGCGCTGATCGAGACCGACATCCCCGAGGAACCCGTCCGTCGCCTCGCCCACCTCAACGCCTGGGCGGTCCTGAGCGCGGAGGCCGGAGTCGACACCGGCGAAGCGCACGCCTTCGCGCAGTTCACGCCCGCCGGTTCGGCGGAGGCGACGACCGCACTCGTCCTGCGCAGACTCAACGACGCCGAACCGCTCGGCACCGACCGCGCAGCGATCATGGCCTGCGCGGCCTCGCACCCGCTCCCCGAGGTCGCCTGCGCGGCAGGTGTCCTGCACGCGCTCGACGCCGCTCCGCGCGGCGCCTCCCCGATCCGCTCGCTCTCGGCAGCGGCGCGCACGCTCGCCGGGCGCATGGGCCTCCCCGAATCCCGCGCCCTCCATCATCTGCACGGCTCGATCCTGCTCGGCTGGGCGCTCAACGCGCTCTTCACCGACACGCTGCGGGAGAACGTCGAGGGCCTCCACCGAGTCGCGGAGCGGCTGCCGGCCGGCAGTTCGCACGCCGTCTGGCTGGATCACCTCGAAGCGGCCGCCCGCGCGCTGTCCGCGGGAGACGTCGATCACGCGCTGCTCGAGTGGCAGCGCATGGAGCAGCGCCTGCCGATGTTCCTCCCCAAACGACTCACCCACACCATCGCGCTCATCTCCCGCGCGCTCACGGCCGAGAAGCATCGCGATCGCAACGCCCCGCCGAACGTCGCGAGCACCTTCACCGGAATGATCGGGTACCTCTCAGGCCATCTCGGCTCGCTCGATCCGTCCGCCGTGCACATCGAGACGGAGGAGCAGCCGGCGCCGCTGGTGGCGATCGCGGCGGCGCACCGTCGCGCGTTCGACCAGCAGAACCCGATGGAGCTGCTCAAGATCGCCGAGCACCTCTGCGAGAACGAGCACTGGGCCGCCGCCGAGAACGCGGCGAACGCCGCACGACGGATCCAGCTGAAGCGCCGGGCCTCCGGTGCGGTCGGACGCTGCGACCGGCTGCTCGAGCGCATCGACGCCGCGATCACGCTCGCGCTGCCGTGGCGGGCGCAGACCGAGACACCGCGTCCGGTCCCGCAATCCGCCCGCACCCCGCTGACCGCGCGCGAGCGCACGGCTGCCGAGTTCGCAGCCCAGGGGCTCGCCAACCGCGAGATCGCCGAGCGCATGGGCTGCGGAGTCCGCACGGTGGAGTCTCACATCGCCCAGGCTCGCGCCAAGCTCGGTGCGGCGAACCGCAGCGAACTGGTCGAGCGACTCGCGCAGGAACACTCCGATTTCACATTCAGCGCCCGTATCCCCTAAGCTCTTTCTCGGTGACGTGTCCGAGCGGCCGAAGGTGCAACTCTCGAAAAGTTGTGTAGGGTAACCCCCTACCGTGGGTTCAAATCCCACCGTCACCGCCACCGAAAACCCCCGCAGATCCCTGGGAAACATTGGGATCGCGGGGGTTTTCTTCGTTTCTGGAACACCCGGTCCGCCGGCTACTCCCTTGCCGTGTCGGCTCGCGAAGCGCGTCGACGGGCGAAGAGGAGCGCCGCGCCGCCGAAGCCCGCGAACAAGATCACGAGGGCTGAACCGCCGGCGATCGGTGCGCCCGCGCCGGTCAGCGCGAGATGACCTGAGTCCTGCTGGGACACGGGTGCCGGCTGCGCGGAGCCCGGCCGCGGCAGGGGTTTCGGTGCCTGGCCGCCGGTGTTTCCACCACCGGTGTTCCCGCCACCGGGGTTCGTGGTCGTCCGGAAGCAGCTCGCCGGGATCGACACCCGATCACCGCTCAGCACGGTCCCTTCAGGCCGCGAGAGCGTGGGCGACACCTCGGCTGCCCCGATGGCGCTCGTGGCGCTCCCGCGGTGCAGCGAGACCGCCGGCCCCATCGGACCTGCCGGGCCGGTCGGGCCCGGAGGCCCCATCGGCCCCGGATCACCGACCTCACCGGGAGGACCGCTCGGCCCCGGGGTTCCGTCCGCGCCCGGGGTTCCGGCCTCGCCTGTCGGTCCTTCGGGACCGGGAGGACCGCTCGGTCCCGGTTCGCCCGGCGCCCCGTCGGGACCGACGACGGTGACCGTGCACTCGGCCGCGAAGTTCGCGCAGGATGCACCGGCATCGACTGCAGCGACGAGTTCGCCGACCGTGCGGGCGACCACGGAGCGCTCGCCGGAACTCGCCGGGGTGTACAACCCGTTCGAAGCCTGAGCCGTGCGGGGAGGTCCGGGCGGGCCTTCCGGCCCCTGCGGGCCCTGCGGCCCCTGGGGTCCTTGGGGTCCGTCTTCACCGTAGGGTCCCGATTCGCCCTGGGCGCCGGGCTGCCCGTCTGCCCCCTGGGGCCCTGTCGGCCCCGCGGGGCCGACAGGGCCGGTTGGACCCGCCGGCCCGGCGGGGCCGGGAGCTCCGGGAACCAGGATCACGCAGATCTCGGGAACGTCCGAGCAACTCGGCGAGGCGTCCGCGGCGGCGGCCTGGACCGTCCCCGTGAACACCGCCGGGATCCAGTCGGGACCGGGGGGACCCTGCGGTCCCGGTTCACCGGCGGGTCCCGGAGGCCCTTCCGGGCCCGGCTGCCCCTTGGGACCCTCCGGGCCGCCCGGGCCGTCCTCGCCGTCGAGCCCGGCCGGGCCCTGTGGGCCTTGGGCGCCCTGAGGACCGCTCGGACCCTGAGCGCCCGGTGCGCCCGGTGCGCCCGCCGGCGCCTCGGGTGCGATGCAGCTCTGCGGTGCCGGCGCCGCACTCGCAGGCGCGACGCCGAACAGCACGACTCCGATGCTCGACACGAAAACGGCTGCCGCGAGGATCCCGGCCGGAGAGGACCGAGGGGTGGATGACACAGGTTTCACCCGCCCCGCGAGTGGTCCACCCGCTCGATTCTGAGTGGGTTCGCGCCTGCGCTGCGTGTGCATGGTCACTCCTTGGCATCGGTGACGGACTCGTCACCGGCTCGGTGGGAAGCCGGTGAGGCCACGCTAGGTTCCTGGGAGCGAACTGAGGAGAATGCGGCAGAAATGACCCCCGTTGGGGGGTCGGAGCGCGTCGATCTCCGCGGGCGGACCCGACGCGCTCCCCGCTCACCCGAGCCGCACCGCCTCGCCGCTCGCGACGGATCGGCGCGCGGCGTCGACGATCTCGAGCGTGCGCAGCCCCACCGCCCCATCGGGTCGCGGTGGGCGCCCCGAGCGGACGGCGTCGAGGAACTCGTCGAGCATCGCCGCGTCGAGGTTGTCGCCCGTGGCCGCCCAGACCGGCCCGTCGACCGCGATCCCGGCGACGTGCTGCGCGAACGGGTCGATCGTGACGCTGCCGCGCGTCCCGATCACCTGCAGGGTGAGGCCGCCCCAGGTGGGTCCGTTCTCGGGCATGCTCCAGGTGCAGTCGATGCTCGCGATGATCCCGCCCGGGTAGCTCGCGGTCACGAGCCCTCCGGTCTCGACCGGGGAACCGGAGTGGATCTTGCGGTTCGCGACCGCGTACACGGTCTCGGGTCGCGCCCCCAACAGCTCGTCGAGGAGGTCGGCGCAGTGGACGACGTGGTCGACGAGCGCGCCTCCGCCGGCCAGCTCGGGATCGGTGAACCAGGCTCGATCGGACGGCAGCTTGCCGTTGTTGGTGCCGCGCACCGCGAGGATCGTGCCGAGTTGCCCCGAGCGGACTCGCTGCACCAGGTCGGCGAAGGCCGGGGCGAATCGCACCGGATACGCGGTCATGAGCGCGAGCCCGGCCCGCTCGGTCGCCGCGAGCATGGCCCGCGCATCGTCGACGGTGGCCGCGAGCGGCTTCTCGCAGAGCACGTGTGCGCCGTGCGCGGCGGCGAGCTCGACGAGCTCCCGGTGCCGCGAGTTCTCGGCCGTCACGATCACTGCGTCCGGCCCCCAGGCCATGGCCTCCGCATAGCCGTCGACGTAGTCGACGCTCAGCGCGGCCGCGAGCTCGGCGCCGCGGGAAGCGTCGTCCGGCGCTGACGCGCCATCCGGGTCGGTGGCGATGAGCTCGACGTCGGTGCGCTCGCGGAGCGCCTCGCAGTAACTGATGGCGTGGGTGTGCGCGAACGACAGCACCGCGATCCGGAGCGGCCTTCCCGATTCGGTGTTCATCGTGCGTGCTCCGTCTCGATCGGGTCGAGGGCCACCTCGACCGGCTGTCCGGTGATGAGGGACGCGGCCGCCGCCTCGGCGAGCTGCACCGCGCGCACGCCGTCGACCGGCGTCACCGCGGCGTCCTCGCCCGAAGCGATCGCGCCGACGAACGCCCGCAGCTCGGCGGTATAGGGGCTGACGGCATTCGTCTGCGGGGGCAGGTATCCCCCGCTCGCTGCAGAGCCCGGCAACTCGATGCGGCTCGGGCTGTGCGCGGTCGAATCGATCGACAGGGTGCCGAGGCTGCCCGCGAGATCCGCGCTCGTGCGGAACTGGAGACCGGGCGGCCCCCAGGTCCCCTGCACGTGCGACACGGCTCCGCTCGCGTGGGTGAGCACGACGTGCGCCGTGACGGCATCGGGCGCGACGGCGTCCGCCGCGGGCGCGCTGCGCACCGCGTACACGCGGACGACGTCGCCCGCGATCCAGAGCGCCTGGTCCAGGTCGTGGATCATCTGGTCCCGGATGATCCCGCCGCCCTCGGCCTCGACGTGGAACCAGGACCCCGTGCGGGGCGCTTCTCCCCCGCGCAGGAACCGCAGCACGGCGGGTTCGCCGATGCGTCCGGCCACGAGCTGCTCGCGCATGGCGACGTAGTCGGGGAAGAACCGCACGACGTGCGCCGGGAAGAGGCGCACGCCGGCCTCGCGGGCCGCCACGACGATCTCGCGCGCCTCCGCCGCGGTGCCGGCGAGCGGCTTCTCGCAGATCACGTGCTTGCCAGCCCGGATCGCGGCGTGCGCGAGCGGGCCGTGGCTCGTGGTCGAGGTCACGATGTCGACGAGGTCGCAGGCGGACAGCAGGGAATCGAGGTCGGGCGCGACCGCGAAGCCGTACTCCGCCGCGAGCGCGTCGGCGCCCTCATGGGAGAACACGGTCACGTCGGCATCGAGCGCCAGCCATCCGTCGGCGTGCACGCGCGAGATTCCGCCGGCCCCGATGAGGCCGACACGAAGGGGTTTCACTGCAGGAGCGCCTTTCTTCGGAGGTTACTTCATGCCCGAGAACGCGATGCCGTCGATCACGCGCCGCTGCATGGAGAGGAACAGGATGAGCACGGGCGCCATGGCGAGCAGGCTGGCCGCGAGCAGGAGCGGGTAGTCGGGGATCGACCGTTGACTGGTCAGGGTGGCGATGCCCGGGGCGAGCGGCATCTGCGTCGCGTCCGTGGCGACGATGAGCGGCCAGAGCAGATCGTTCCAGGACGCCAGCACCGTGATGATGGCGAGCGCCGACAGGCCGGGCTTCGCGAGCGGCAGCATGATCTTCCAGAAGATCTGGAAGTGGTTCGCGCCGTCGAGCCGCGCGGCCTCCGAGAGCTCCTCCGGCAACCCCAGGAAGAACTGTCGCATCATGAAGGTGCCGAACGCGCTGAAGATGCCCGGCGCCGCGATACCCGCGATGGTGTTGAGCCAACCGAGCCCCTGGACGATCTGGTACTGCGGCAGCAGGTACACCTGCGGCGGCACCATGAGGATCGCGAGCACGATCGCGAAGATCGTGCGTTTGAACGGGAACTCGAGCCGGGCGAACGCGTACCCCGCCATGGAGCACAGCAGCAGCTGTCCGACCGTGCGGATCGTCGTGACGGCGGCCGACACCCAGAGCTGGTTGAGGAACGGCAACTGGTCGAAGACATGTGCGAAGTTCTCGAAGTGGAGTTCGCCGGGCCAGAACGTCGGCGGGACCGAGGTCACCTGCGCGTTCGTCGCGAGCGACATGAGGATCTGCCACAGGAACGGGAAGATCATGGTCAGGGAGGCAAGGATCAGGACCGCGTGGGTCACGCCGTTGCCGACGCGGAGCCGCTTGCCCGCCGCTCGCTGCCGGATCGAGAGCGCGGTCGTCTGCGTGTCAGTCATAGGTCACCCACCGCTTCTGCATCCGGAACTGGAGCATCGTGAACACGCCGACGAGCAGCAGGATCGCCACGCCGACCGCGGCCGCGTAGCCGTTGTCTCCGGCTTGCTGGTGCGCGAAGAAGAGGTAGACGAGCGACTGCGTCTGGTTGATCGCCGGATTCTGCGTGCCCATGAGCGCATAGAGCAGGTCGAAGACCTGGAATCCGGTGATGACGGTCATGACGGAGACGAAGAAGATGGAGGGGCTGAGGAGCGGCACCGTGATGGAGAAGAACTGCCGGGTGCGGCTCGCGCCGTCGAGGGTCGAGGCCTCGTACATCTCGGGCGGGATCCCGCGCATGCCCGCGGAGAGCACGATGAGGTTGAAGCCGAGCGAGATCCACATACCGACGAGCCCCACCGACAGCAGGGCGAACCACTCGGTGCTGAGCCAGTTGGGTCCCGTGATGCCGACGAGGGACAGCGTGTAGTTGATGATGCCGAAGTCGCCGTTGAAGATGATCCGCCACACCATCGCCACCGCCGCCGGCATCGCGACGTAGGGCAGGAAGAACGCCGTGCGGTAGACCGACGCGAAGCGGAGCCCCGGCCGGTTGATGAGCGCTGCGAACAGCACCGCGAGCGGGATCCCGAGCAGCAGGATGCCGACGTAGATCAGCGTGTTGACGATGGCGCGCCAGAACTCGGGGTCGCCGAGCATCGTCTCGTAGTTGTCGAGACCGGTCCAGGTGGCCCCTCCGAACGCGCCCCACGTGGTGAAGCTGAAGTAGGCGTTGCGGAAGATCGGCCAGATGTAGAAGACGAGGACGCCGAAGAGCAGCGGGCCGACGAAGAGGAGCGCCCAGAGAGCGCTCCGAAGCCTGGCCCGAGGGCGCGGATCCGAGGATCCGCGCCGCCCGGAACGGGGTGCGGCCGCCTGCGCGGCGACCGCACCCGGAGCAGATGCGAGACCGGTCACTTCTGCTCTTTCGCCAACGCCGTGTTCATCTCGGCGGCGAGCTTCTTCGCCACGTCGGGCACCGGCTGCTCACCGCTGAAGGCGGCGGGCAGCAGATCGTTCTCGAGCTTGTTCCAGGCCGCCGTGTTCTTCGAGATCGGGTACGGGAAGGCGTACTCGGTCGCCGCGCTCTCGAAGATGTTCAGGTCCCAGGGCGCCGAGTCCACGAAGGCCTGCTGGGTGCCGTTGAAGGCCGGGTTCGCGGCGCCCATCTTCGCCTGGGTCTCGGCGGCCTGCTTGCTGCCCAGGTAGTTCTGGAACGCGAGCGCCGCGGCCTTGTTCTTCGAGCCCTTCGCGACCGCGTTCGCGAGACCGTGGATCACGGTCGCCCGGCGCTCGCCCTTCGGCAGCGGGGCGACCGCGATGGAGCCCTTGACCTGGGAGCCGAGGAACTCGGAGTTCGACCAGGTGCCCGACCAGATCATCGCCGACTTGCCGTTGATGAACCACTGGTCCTGCGGGGTGTCCGAGAGCTGCGACGGGGTGGGCGACGAGCCGTCGGCGACGAGATCTCGCACGAACTGCAGCCCCGCGATCGACTTCGGGTCGTCGTAGCCCGACTTCTTGCCGTCCTCGGAGATGATGCTGCCGCCGGCCTGCAGGATCGAGTTGTAGTAGACCTCCTGGCCGCCGTTGAGCCCGCTCGCGACGCCGTAGATCCCCTTGGCCTTCAGCTTGTCGGAGATCGCCTTGGCCTTCTGGTGGAACTCGTCCCACGTCCAATCGGCAGTCGGGTACGCGACACCCGCCTCGTCGAAGATCGCCTTGTTGTAGTAGACGGCGATCGTGTCGAAGTCCTTCGGGACGCCGTACTGGGTGCCGTCCCACGAGTAGAGGTCGTTGAGCGCCTTCGGATAGTCCGCCGGCTTCAGGTCCTTGCTCATCGGCTCGAGCATGTCGTTGGAGGCATACAACTGGAAGTTCGGCCCGTTGAGCCAGAACACGTCGGGCAGCGTGTTCGAACTGCCCTGGGTCTGCAGCTTGGTGAAGTAGTTGGCGTACGGGGTGATCTGGGTCTTGACCCGGATGTTCGGGAACTCCTTGTTGAAGTCCTTGATCAGCGCTTCCATCGCCGGCTTCTGGTTGACGTCCCAGAAGGCGTACGAGATCTCGGCCTTCAGCTTGTGGTCGCTGGTCGCTTCCGACGCGCCGCCTCCGGAGGCGCAGCCCGACAGGGCGAGCGCGGACACGGCGAGCGCCCCGGCGAACGCGAGGGTCTTCTTCTTCATGGATTCTCCTTTGAATACAGGGGTCTGACAGTGATCGGTTGCGGAGCGGTCCCGGCTGCTCAGAGCCGCGCGGCGATGCTCGGATCCACCGGTCGCACCGGGTGCGGTGCACCGCCCGCGCGAATCGACTCGGTCGCGGCGACCGCGGTGGCCACCGCATTGCGGGCGGCGACCGCCGAGGTCGTGGTGGCGATCCCGTCGCGCACGAAGGCGAGGAACTCGGCGACGGTGAGCCGGTCGGCATCGTCGTGGCCGCCCTCGTCGCCGCGAACGGGGTACTCGGCGTCGCCGTGCTCGGCGTACAGCGTGCGCCGGTTCCAGACCCGCACGACCGCGCCGTCCCCGTCGCCGAAGTTCTCGAGGCGCCCGGCGGTGCCGATCACGGTGTAGTTGCGCCAGTAGTCGGGCGTGTAGTGGCACTGCTGATAGGAGGCGAGCACGCCGTTGTCGAGCCGCATCGTGATCATCGAGAGGTCCTCTACGTCGATGACGGGGTTGAGCTCGGTCTGGCTCAGCGGAGGCCAGGAGTCGAGCGAGAACCACTCGGGCATGGTGCGATCGGAGTTGTCGCGACGATCCTCGATGCCTCCGTAGAGCGTGAGCCCGCCGAGCCCCGTGACCAGTTCGGACGTGCCGCCCGCGAGCCAATGGATCACGTCGATGTCGTGGGCGCCCTTCTGCAGCAGCAGCCCGTTCGCCCGGGACCGGTCGGCGTGCCAGTCCTTGAAGTAGTAGTCGCCGCCGTTGCCGACGAAGTGCCGGCACCAGATCGCCTTCACCTGGCCGATCTCGCCGCGGAGGATGATGTCGCGCATGGTGCGCACGACCGCCATGTGCCGCATGTTGTGGCCGACGTAGAGCCGGGTGCCGCTCTCCGCGGCTGCGGCGAGGATCGCGTCGGCATCGGCGACCTCGATCGCGAGCGGCTTCTCGAGGTAGACGGCGATCCCGGCGTGCAGCAGGGCGACCGCGATCTCGGCGTGCGTGTCATCGGGCGAGGTGACGAAGGCCGCGTCAACGTCCAGGCCCGATGCGGACGCCGCGATCAGCTCGCCGTGGGACTCGAACGCGGAATCGCATTCGAACGCTTCGGCGGCGCGCAGGCGGGCGTTCGATCCCGGATCGACCACCGCGACGATGCGGGCGGCGCCGGAACCGAGCGCGTGTCGAGCGATCGCCGACCGGGCGCCCGCGCCCACGACGGCGAGGCGGAGTTCGCTCCCCGGTTCCCGATTCGCGCTCACGCGAGATCTCCTCTCGAGCCCGCGCTCGTGCGCGCCACCACGGCCCGCACCTGGGCCAGGTCGATGCCGGGATGCGCGGCGGGTTCGCTCGGGTGCCTGATCTCGGCCGCGCGCTGCGCCGCGAGCGAGAGCGCGCCGAGCGCGACCGACTCCGCACCCAGTTGGGAGGGCACGATCTCGGGTTCGACCGGCAGGGTGATCTCGGCGTTGACGGCACGACGCAGCGGCCCGAGGAGCTCCTCGCCGGCCAGCGAGAGGCCTCCGCCGACGATCACCAGATCGGGATCCACCGCCATTGTGACGATCGCGACGCCGACCGCGAGACCCTGCGCGAAGCGCACGATCTCCTCGCTGGCCGCGCGATCGCCGGCCGCCGCCGCGCGGAAGACCTGCTCACCGGATTCCGCACTGCTCCAGCGGAGCTTGCCCGTGCTGTCGACCTGGGAGGAGAACGCGAAACCGCCCAGCCCGATCTCGCCCGCCACTGAGTGCTTGCCCCGCCGGATCTTGCCGTCGATGATGAGGCCGAGGGAGACCCGGTGGCCGGCGAACACGTACGCCACGTCGTCGACGTGGCGCGCCGCGCCCAGGCGGAACTCGGCGAGTGCCGCGAGCCGGATATCGTTCTCGACCACTGCCGCGCAGCCGAACTCGCCGCTCAGCAGTCCGGCGAGATCGACGCCCTCCCACTCCGGGAAGTTGTGGGAGACCAGGATCCGGCCACCGGGGTCGACGACGCCCGAGACCGCGAGCGCCAGGCAGGAGTGGCGGAGCAGCCGATCCGGATGGACGCCTGCGCCGCGGAGCGCCGCGCGGACGGTCGAGATGACGAGGGCGATGCGCTCGTCGCCGTCGATGCCGAGCGCGCTCTCCGTCTCGTGCCACCCGATGACGCGACCGTCGAGCTCTGCGAGCACGACGCGCAGACGGTGGATGCCGACGTCGACTCCGACGAGGAGGCCGGCGTCCGCGCTGAACTCGAAGAACCGGGCGGGGCGCCCGGCTCGGCGCTCGCCGGTTTCGGCGTCCTCGACGACGCGTGCGAGACCGGCCTCTCGCAGTCGGCCCAGTTCCGCGTCGACGGTCGGTCGGGACAGCCCCGTGCGCTCGGCGATCTGCGTCACACTGGCTCGCCCGCTCTCGAGGAGGGCCGCTGCGACGCGCGCGTTCACCGCGCTCGGCAGGGCACCGCCTCCCGGGGCATCGCTCGCGTTGGGTGTCATCGGGACCTCGCCGTCCGAATTAAGAAAGTTGCTTTCGTAATGTGATCGCAAGTAGACCACGCCACCTCGGAGCGTGTCAAGACGCCCCTCGCCCGGGGCGGCTCCCGCAGCGGTCCGACCCCCGGCCCGACAGCGGGAGGGCTCAGACGAGGATCGCGGGAGCCCAGAATCCGGCGGCCGCCGCCAGGGACGACAGCACGGCGGTGCCGCCCGCGTAGCCGAGGGCCGCGTTCCACCGGCGCGCCGCGATCAGGCGGGCCGCATCCACGCTCGCGGTCGAGAACGTCGTGTAGCCGCCGAGGAAGCCGGTGCCGAGGATCGCGAACCACTCGGGCGGCAGCGTCTGCGGCCCTCCGGCGAGACCGGCGAGGGCGGCGAGCGCGCCGAGCACCAGCGAGCCGGACACGTTGATGAGCAGGGTCGCCCAGGGGAAGCCGCGGGAGCCGGACCGCTCCCGCCGGCGCAGCAGCGGCTGCATCGCCCAGTCGAACGAGAACCGCGCGACCGCGCCGATCCCACCGGCGAGCGCGACGCCCAGCAGCAGGAGCGGGGTCACGCCTCCCCCTCCGGGGGCGCAGTCGACCGCCGATCAGGATCCCGAGCGTCGAGGCGCCGATACCGAGCAGCACCGAGAGCACCAGATACCCGGTCCCGAGCCACGGTCGTCCTCCGTGGACGAGCTCGACCGCGCCGAGCGCGAGGGTGCTGTAGGTCGTGAAGCCGCCCATCACTCCGGTGCCGAGCAGCAGACGCAGGTCGGCGATGGCGACCGGTTCGGGCACGGGGCGCAGCAGCGCCTCGAGCAGGACCCCGAGGAGCAGCGCCCCGACGACGTTGATGAGCAGGATCGCCAGCGGGAACCCGCCCGGTTTGGGCATCGCGGCATCGAGCGCCGCCCGCGCCGCGGTGCCGACTGCACCGCCGACGAAGACGAGCAGCAGTGCACGGATCCTCACGGCGGCCTCCTTCGTTCTGCTCGTCCTGCGGGTCAGCGTCGCCGCAGGGTTCTCTCGCCTCAGGCGAAGAGTTCGGGGAGCTCCGCCTCGGCGAACGCGCGCAGCTGCTCGCTCTTGCGGAACACGATCGTGTCCCACTCCTCGTCCGTGGTGGAGCTGTCGGCGAAGTCCGACGGGACCTTCAGGATCACGAGTTCCAGGTCGAAGCGCGCGCAGAGCGCGGCGATCGCGTAGCTCTCCATGTCGACGAGCTCGGCGCCGAGCCCGGCGATGCGAGTGCGCTGGGCGTCGTCCTGGACGAAGACATCGCCCGTCGCCACCGTCAGCCGCGGTGCGAAGACCGGGCCGCGGGGCTCGATCGTCGGCGAGGGCAGAGAGAAGTCGTGCTGCTTCACGGCGCCGATCTGGTAGACCGTGTCGAGGTCGGGGCCGTCGTCGACGACGCCCGCGGTGCCGAGCACGACGACGCGCGACACGGATCCGCCGCGGCTCGCCAGCTCTCCCGCGAGCGACACCGCGGCGTTCACCTTGCCCACGCCGGTGACGAGGTGCGGAACATCGCTGAACGCGGAGGCCTCGTCGCGGTGCGCGAAGACCAGGAGGGTGGGTTCGGTGGTCGCCGTTCGCTGCGGCGATTCCGCCGTGGACTCTCCGTGATGCATGCCGCCCTTTCCGCGCGTTCCTGCGATTTTCCACGCGGATCGAGGCCGCGCACGGGCCGAGTCTAGCAATTCTCGAACTTTTCGGTTATGCTGACGGACTGAGCTTGCGCAGCCGCATGCCGCGTCCACCCGCCGCCACACCTGGCCGGTGTCGACACCGGCTCGCTCCCGGCCGCAGCGCTCCATTCCACCAGGATCCACGGATCCGCTCCGGAGGCGTTCGCACGAACGTCCCGATCCCTCCGATCGTTCGCGTTCGCGTTCGATCACGCACCGCGTTCCCGCCGCCCGGCGAGGATCGCTCGGCGCCGCGCCGCGAACCGCGAGCGGCCGCCGCACACACAGAAAGGACAGCACCATGCAGCACACTCTGCACGCCAGCGATGTCGCGACGCGCCGCTTTGCACCGGTCGCTCCCGTCGCGCAGGCTCCGCGCACTCCGTACCACGCCCTGGGCACCGATTCCGCTCCTCGGATCCCGGCCTGGGCCGAGCGCCGTTCGGTGTACCGCGGCTCCGGTCGCACGCTCTACCTCGTGGAGACGAAGAATCTCGACGCTGCGGGCAACGACCTGCAGCGGCTCTCGGCCGATGGCTGGGACGTTCGCGTCGAGCGTTCGGCAGGTTCGGCTCGGGTCGCGCTGATGGCGGCCTGACGGGGATGACGGTGCGGGCGCGAACGCGCTCGCACCGTCATCCGCGGTCACGCGGACCCGTTTCCCGGCGGTGCGGCGTAGCGTGGGTTCGAAAGAACCCCGTTGCGCCGCACCGCCGTTTCGCATCCTGTTTCGGTGCGGCGTTCGAACCCGAGGAGGAGCCGTGGGCGAAGTCGAGCTGGCCGAGGTGGAGAGCTTCGCGCTCGATCACACGAAGGTGCGGGCGCCGTACGTGCGCCTCATCGGGGTGGAGAACGGCCCGAAGGGCGATGCGATCTCGAACTTCGATATCCGTCTGGTGCAGCCGAACGAGGGCGAGATCCCGACCGCCGGGCTGCACACGATCGAGCACACGATCGCGGGCCTGCTGCGGACGCGACTGGACGGGGTGATCGATATTTCTCCGTTCGGGTGCCGCACCGGTTTCCACCTGATCGTGTGGGGCGAACCGAGCACTGCGGACGTCGCGAGCGCGATCAAGGCCTCGCTCGCCGACATCGCCGAGCGCGTCACCTGGGACGATGTTCCGGGGACGGATGCGGTGAGCTGCGGAAACTACCGCGATCACAGCCTGCACTCGGCCCGCGAGTGGTCCCGCGCGGTGCTCGAGCAGGGCATCAGCGTCGACGCGTTCGACCGTTCCGTGCTCGCCTAGCCCTGCTCGCCGTTCGGCAGAGATGGCGGCTTCGGCGGCTGGGCCGGCTCAGCGAGGTGAGTTGAATCGGTGCGCCGAGCCGGTGCGGCTGGCGGGACCGCTGAGGGCACCGGTGGGTGCGCGGCTCCGGGAACGCGTCGGGGCGAGAGCTCCGGCTGCGTGCGGAGCTGCCCGGAGACTCCGAGGATGAGCGCGATCAGACCGAGCACGATCCAGCCCGCGGCGCCGAGCGGGCTGACGAGCGCCGGGTCGAGCGGCGCGCCGGACGCCGCAAGCAGCATGAAGGTCGCGCCCGAAGCGTTCAGCGCGCCGTGTCCGAACACCGCGGGCCAGACCGAACCGCTGCGCAGGCGGAGCCACCCGAAGAGCACGCCCCAGGCGACGCAGCCGAGCACCATGAACGCGACGCCGGTCCAGTCGGTGCGGCCGAAGTTGTACCCCAGCAGAATCAGGGGCGAGTGCCAGAGGCCCCAGACCACTCCGGTCCCGATGAGCGCCGGCCAGGTGCCGAGCGGCCGCAGCGCGGGCAGCAGCCAGCCGCGCCAGCCGATCTCCTCGCCGAAAGCGAGGATCGCGTTGAACAGTGCCCCGAAGGGCATGGAGATCAACTGGATCGCCACGAGCACCGGGATCGGAGGAAGCGCCTCGATGGGGTTCCCGGTCGGGAGCGCCGCACGAACGGTGTCGGCGTAAGCGGAGAACCCGACGAGGTCGAGCCGCAGCCAGCCGAACGCCGCGGCGACGCCGACGGTGGCGAGTGCCAGCAGAATCGGCAGGAACACCGCCGCGACGGTGAACCACACGACCCGCTTCGCCGGCCGCAGCGGCCACATGCCGAGGAATCGCGGGAACCCGCCTCGATCTTCGGGAGCGACACCGCGTCGCCGCTCTCGACGTCGCGCGGGCGCGCCCAGGAGCCGCACCGTCAGCACAGCGATACCCGGAGTGAACATGGTGGCGGAGGCCAACAGGATGAACAGCGTCGGGAACGCGGGGGCCGTCGGATCCATGGTCCAGAGCGGGAGGCAGACGAGCCAGGCCAGGCCGAACGACACCACGACGAACACGGCGACCGATCCCCAGGGGACGGCGGGCGTACTTCGCCGACCGGCGGCTCCGATGTGCGGTTCCGGAGGCCGAGCCTCACCCGTGGCGGAGGCTTCGCCCCCGCTCCCCCGGCGGGCGTCGCCGGGAAACCCTGGGCATGCGGAGTATTCATCGCGAGTCCTTTCCTTCGCGGCGAGCCCGGCGAGCCGCCTCAGCGAGCACGGCTGCACCGGTCTCGGCGTCGTCGACGGTGATACCGAAGATGCTGCCGCTGCGACGGGTGACGACGATCCCCGGGCCTGTGCGCAGGACGATACCGAACCGTCCCGGCATCCACCGGAACCCCCATCCCCCGAACTCGCCGAGGGGATTGATCTCGGAAGCCGCCACGCGGTCGATGTCTGCCGCGTGCACGCGCACGACCGGCCACCCGAGCACCGATCGTGCTTCCAAGCCCGCCGCGTCGATGCGCACGCGGAAACCGACGGTCGTCACGATCAGTACGCCCACCAGCGCTCCCACCAGGGCGAGGCCCCACCATCCCGGGAACTGCGCGACGAGGCTCCCGACGCCGAGGATCAGCATGAGGACGACCATGATCCCTGCGAACCATCGATAGCCCGCGTTCGGCAGAGAGCGACCGATCCAGACGGCTCGCTCGTGCTCGGACAGCGGAAGCGGCTCGCTGTCGTCTGAGGCCGGCGCTGCGACCGTGACCCGGGGTTGCACGAACCACCCCAGCACTCCGGCAGCGACGCCCGAGAGCAGAGCGATCACCATCGGAGCGGCGACGGTGCCTACCGTACGGGCGTCCGCGACATCGAGCTGGATCTGCACCAGCCCGACGATGAGCACCGAGGTGAACACGATCGTCGCCGCCCCGAAGGCGGCGAGGAACCGCGAGGCGCTCGACCACACGGGGAACCCCGTCCCCCGCCCGCGGGGGATGAGCAGGATCACGGCGAAGATGAGCGTCATGCAGACCCCGGTGATGGCGAAGAACAGGATGTTGCTCCAGGGGCCGGAGAAGCCGTCTGGTCCGTCGCTGCCGCTCCAGTGCGTAGCGATCGGATCGGGCAGGCGCGGGATCCAGAGCATCTGCAGGAGCACGCCCAGCGCCACCATGATGAGCGGCGCCCAGACGCCGACCCACAGCGCGGCGCGGCGCGCACGTGCGGCATCGGAGGAGAGCGCTTCGCGCATCGCGCCCGGTGCGTGCGAGGGGTCCGGGACGCCGGTCGGGTCTGTCGTCATCGGGAGCTCCTGTCCGGTTCGGGTACGGCTTCGTCACGGTGCTGCGCGGGGTCGGTGATCATCGCGGCAAGCGTGCTCGGCGCGACCCCCATAGCGCGGGCGCGGGCCACCAGGACCGCGACGTCGGCATACAGGGCGACCAGCTTGGGAGCGGCCTCCGTGACCACCGCGCCGCGCCCCTGCGGAGGTCGACGAGGCCCTCGTCTCGGAGCTCCTGATAGGCGTGGAGCACTGTGTGCGCATTGATACCGAGGCCCGCTGCGATCTCGCGGGCCGGTGGAAGCAGTTGCCCGGCGAAGACGTGCTGCGCGGCGATCGACCCACGAATGGAGTCGGCGATCTGCGCGTAGATGGGCCGCTCGCTCGCGGCATCGATCCGGACCAGCATGCGCACCCCCTGATGACAAAAATTATAGCCGAATATGAACTTTTACCGATATCGCAATCCGATTTTCTTGGGATCAGCTCGACAGGAGCGCGGCCTCCAGGAGGGCAGGGGCCTGAACCCGGCCGAGCTTCTGCGCGAGCCGAGCGATCAGACGCCCGCGGGCACCGGCCTCGAACAGGTCGATGGAATGCGCGCGGATCACCGTCCAGCCGGCGTCCCGCGCCCGATCGAGCCGCCGGTTGTCGCGCAGGTACTGCGCGCGGCTCGTGCGGTGCTGCTCTCCGTCGTACTCGAGGATGACCCTCCACTCGACGCAGACCAGGTCGAAGCGGCCGATGACGCCCGCGCCGTCGCTGACTTCGACCTGGAAGTCGAAGTACCCGGCCAGTCCGTACGCTTCGAGCAGCAGCCGGAGCAGCGTCTCCATGCGTGACTCCGCGCCGACGCGAGCGAGGCCGAGCGCTCGTCTGAGCCGCCGCGCACCGCGCCCGGTGAAGGTCGCTGCGCCTGCACGGAGCCCGTCGAGATCGGCAAGCGCCCAGAGGAGTCCCCCGGTACGCCGCTGCCTGACGGCATGATCTACCGCCACGACCAGTTCGATGAGCGGGAGTTCTGCGGCAGACTGTCGCAGCGCCCGTTCGATGGGAACCACCGGGACCGGCGGGAGGCCGGCATCCGGCATGATCCACGGGCGAATCTCGGTCGGCTCGATCCAGACCGCCTCGAAGCCGTCCGAGGAGACATGGCCGGTCACGTCTGCTGCCCTTCGCGCACGCGCCGGCGAAGGAACGGTCAGATGCACCGGCGGATCTGCATTGGTGTGTATCGGGCATGCGAACAGCCGCAGAGCGGTCGAATGACTGAAGGCTTCCCCGTGTCGCAACACCGGCACGAAGGACAGCACCCGCATGATCCACTGGTCTTCGCGTGTCTGTAGTTCGAGCGATGCCTTCGCGTCCGCGGAGAGCCAGTGAGCACCGTACGGCGTTGGCGCGAACCGCCGGTGCCAGAGCACCCGATCGCTCACGCCGGAGACCCGCGCCTCGGCGCGAGAAAAGGGCCCTCGGGCGAGATGCCCGGGAAGCGCGGTCGGCCGTCGTGTCATTGCAGCAGTTTGCCGGGAGGAAGCCACGGTTCTCGAGTTGTCCACTGCTCGTGGAGACCACTCGGACGCAACGCGCGCTGTTGACGACGACTCGTTCCCGCGGCGATCACCAAGAACGAATCGACCGGACCCAAATGAACCTTTTCTCGAAAGGAATGGTCAATTTGGGTCCAGTCGATGCGAGGGAGGGAGGGAGGGAACTCATGCGCGGCGCGAGCGTGCCCCATCACGAGAGCACAAGCCCAGATCCAGCACGAGAATCGAGAGGACCCGATTCCACCTCTTCCTGGAAGAAGAGAGGCGGAATCGGGTCCTCTTGATGGGAACAGGGCCACGCCCAGGAAGCTCAGCCCCAAGCCCAGGCCAAAGCCCCTAGAACGCGGCGATGCCCGTCAGCTCGCGGCCGATCACGAGCTGGTGCACCTCGTCGGTGCCCTCGTAGGTGCGCACCGACTCGAGGTTCGCCATGTGGCGCATCACGGGGAAGTCCGAGGTGATCCCGTCGCCGCCGAGGATCGAGCGGCAGGTGCCGGCGATCTTGATAGCCTCGCGGACGTTGTTGAGCTTGCCCACGGAGATCTGGCCGTACGACAGGTTGCCGGCATCCTTCAGCCGGCCGAGGTGGAGGGCGAGCAGCAGGCCCTTCTCGTACTCGACGAACATGTCGGCGAGCTTCGCCTGGATGATCTGCTTCGATCCGATGGGGGCGCCGAACACCTCGCGGGTCTGCGAGCGCTCGACGGCGACCTCGAGGCAGGCGCGCGCCGCACCCATGACGCCCCAGGCGATGCCGTAGCGCGCCTCGTTGAGGCATTTGAACGGCGACGAGAGGCCCTTCGACCCGGGCAGGATCGCGTCGAGCGGGAGGCGCACATCCTCGAGCACGATCTCGGTCTGCAGCGAGGCGCGCATCGACAGCTTGTTCTCGATGGCGGTCGCGGTGAAGCCGGGGGTGTCGGTCGGCACGACGAAGCCGCGCACGATCCCTTCTTCGTCCTTCGCCCAGATCACGCCGACCTGGGCGATGGTGGCGAGGCCGATCCAACGCTTCTTGCCGTTGAGCACCCACTGGTCGCCCTCACGACGCGCGCGGGTGAGCATGGTGTTGGGGTCGGAGCCGCCCTGCGGCTCGGTGAGCCCGAAGAAGCCGATGGCCTCGCCGCGGCCCATCTTGGGCAGCCACTCCTGCTTCTGATCCTCCGAACCGAACTTGTAGATCGCGCCCATGGCGAGCGATCCCTGCACGGAGAGCGCGGTGCGGAAGCCCGAATCGACGGCCTCGAACTCCATCGCGACGAGCCCGTAGGCGACCGAGGAGGCGCCCTTCAGCCCGTAGCCGTTCATGTACATGCCGAAGGCGCCGAACTCGCCGACCTCGGGCAGCAGCTCGACGGGCAGGCGGCGATCCTCGAACGCCTGGTCGATGATCGGCTTGATCTTGGTCTGCGCGAAGTCGCGCGCCTTGAGCTGCCATTCCCGCTCCTCCTCGGTGACGAAGTCGGAGACGTTGAACAGCTGGTCGATGGTGGTGGTCATTGCGGGTCCTTTCGGAACGGGACTGGCGGAACGAAGACGGTGGATCAGCGCGGCAGCCACTCGGCGCCGGCGTGCTCGCCGAGTCCGGGCGGCGGCGCCGAATAGCGGGAGGGGGTCGCCGAGAACGAGATGGGCGTCGCGACCGAGCGCAGCACGCGTTCGGTCCCGTCCGCGTCGACGGCGCGGGTCTCCGCGACGGGCTCCAGGCCGAGGGAGACGGCGAGGTCGAGCGCCTGGGCGATGGTGTTCACGCGGCCGGCCGGGATGTTCGCGGCCGTGAAGAGCTCGATCCACTCCCCGCGGTGCGCGCGGCGAGCCGCTCCTCGAGCAGCGTCTTCAGTTCCAGGCGGTGCGCCACCCGCGACGGGTTGTCGACAAAGCGCTCGTCGGTCGCGAGCGCCGGAACCCCGAGCACCTCGCACAGGCGGGCGAACTGGCCGTCGGTGCCGACCGCGAGCGCGACCTCCTGGTCGGCGGCGGCGAAGGTCTCGTAGGGCGCGATCGACGGGTGCGCGTTGCCCATGCGGCCGGGGGCCCGGCCGGTCTCGAGCGTCGACGACGCCTGGTTGGCGAGGGCCGAGAGGAGGGAGCCGAGCAGGGTCACCTTGACGTGCTGGCCGCGGCCGGCGGTCGGCGAATCCGCGGTGTCGCGGGCGCGCAGCGCCGCCTGGATCCCGATCACGGAGTTGAGGCCGGTGAGGATGTCGACCAGCGCGACGCCCACCTTGGTCGGCTCGCCGCCGTCGGCGTCGCTCTGCCCGGTGATGCTCATGAGGCCGCCGACCGCCTGCACCAGCAGGTCGTAGCCCGGGAGGTCGCGGCCGGCGGCGTCGCCGAAGCCCGAGATCGAGCAGTACACGACGCCCGGGTTGTCGGCGGCGACCGCGTCGTAGCCGAGGCCGAACTTGTCCATGGTGCCCGGCTTGAAGTTCTCGATGACCACGTCGGCGGTGGCGGCGAGTTCGCGGGCGAGCGCGATCCCGTCTTCGGAGCGCAGGTCGCAGACCACGGAGCGCTTGCCCCGATTGACGCCGGCGAAGTAGGTGCTCTGCCCCACCGCGTTGACGGGCGGCGACCACTGACGGGTCCCGTCGCCGTCGGGGCTCTCGATCTTGATCACGTCGGCGCCGAAGTCGGCCAGGATCATCGTGGCGTGCGGTCCGGCGAGCACTCGCGAGAAATCGGCCACCCGGATGCCGGACAGCGGTCCCCGCGTCGTCGTGTCGTTCGCCTCGGTCATGCCGTCTCCCTCTTGCGCCGGTGCTCGGGTCGGTCCGCGTGATGCGGCCCCGCTCGCCCTCAGTCTAGGTGGACGCCGATACCCCGATGCCGACACTCTGCACCGCCGCCCACCGGCGCACTGTGCAAAGATGTCGTCATGGCTCGCCTCTCCCACCTGCTCTCCACACCCGAGCTCGGCCTCCGTCTCGTGCAGGCCGGCGCCGGCGATCCCGACCTCAGCTGGGTGTCGACCACCGAGCTGCTCGACCTGGGCGCGTACCTCGACGGCGGTGAGCTCGTGCTCACGACCGGGCTCGCGCTCGAAGAAGACGATCCGCGGTGGCACGACTTCGTCGCGAGCCTGGGTCGGGCGCGGGTGGCCGCCATCGGCTTCGGAGTCGGCGTCGCGCACAGCCGGATCCCCCGCCCACTCGTCGCTGCGGCCAGCGCCTATCGGGTCGCCCTGGTCGAGGTGCCGCCGCCGACCCCCTTCATCGCGGTCAGCAAGGCGGTCGCCGCGCTGCTCGAGGCCGACGAGCTCAGCGCCGCGCACCGCGCGCTCCAGGCGCACCGCGAGCTCTTCGTCGGCGGCCAGAACCCGGCCGCCACGATCGCGACCCTCGCGCAGGCGACCGGGCGCAGGATCGCGGCGCTGCGCGCCGACGGCAGCCTGCTCGCCGGCAGCAGCGGGCTCGCGACCGGTTCCGACCTCGGGGCGCACGCCGAGCGGATCCCCCTCGACGCCGCGGGCACCGTGCTCGTCGTCGCCGGCAGCGATCCGCTCTCGCCCGACGCGCGGGCGCTGCTCGCCGCGGGCGCGATGGCGCTCGGGATCGAGTTGCGCAGCGCGGGCGGCGAGCAGGATCGCGAACGCGAACGCTGGGAGCGCCTGACCGCGCTGCTGCTCGGGCACGGCGGATCCGCTCCCGCCGAGGGCGGCATCGCGAGCGCTCGGGTGCTGGATCCGAGCATGCGACTCCCGGAGCGCGTGCGCGCGATCGCGGTCGCGGGCGGTGCCGAAGCGCTCTCGGACTGGCGACGCTCGCCCCGGACGGGGCTGGAGCGGCTGGTCGCGTCGCCGGACGGCGACGGCGGGATCGGCGGCTGGCAGCTCTGCCCGGACGACGAATCGGCGCTCGGCGCCGCTGTGGGCGCCGCGGTCTCCGCCGGGCTCGAAGCGGTCGTGGGCCGCCCGGCCCCGCTCGCGCGTGCCGCCACGAGCGCCCGCTCGGCCGCGGCGGCGTTCGCCGCCCGCCCGCCGCTCGCCGCAGGCGAGGCGCAGACCCCGCGGGTCCGATGGGTGGATCGCGAAGAGCCGGTCTTCGAGGCGCTGCTGGCTGGCGGGGCGGACCTGCCGGACCTCGCCGCGGCCGTGCTCGGCCCCCTCGCGACCGCCGTCGACGCCGAGGCGCAGGAGCTGCGCCGCACGGCGCGGGTGCTGCTCGCCCATCACGGTCAGCGTCAGCCGGCCGCGGCCGAACTGCGGATCCACCGCAACACGCTGCGCGATCGCCTGGCGCGCATCGAACAACTCACCGGCCGTTCGTTCGGCGACGCCGACGACCGCTCGGAACTGTGGTTCGCCCTGCGCATCGAAGCGCTCACACGGGAACCGTCGCGACCGCCGATCGAGCCGACCGAGTAGGGAGCCGCGGGCGGCCCTACTTCTTGGAGGAGTGCCCCTCGTGCCCCTCGTCGTGGGGTTCGTGCAGCGCGTGGAGCATGCCCGTCACGTTGCCGTGGAGCAGGTCGTCGACCAGCTCGTCGACCGCGACCGCCTCGTTGCTGCCCTGCTGAATCTCGACACGAATGCCACCGGTGCGTGCGGTGGGCTCCTGCTTGCGTTCCATGCTTCACTGTACGTCCGAGGCGGGGCGTCCACCATTGAAAACACCGAATTGTTCCCGGATCTTCACCGAGAATCGGCAATGCGCGCCGAAGTCAGGCGGGCTGCACCGAGAGCAGCTGGTACCCCTCGGGAACCTTCGAGAGCACGTCCGCGGAGTCGGTGCCCTCCAGCATCTCGATGCCGTCCCGGCGAACGAGCGTCGCCTCGCAGCTCAGCACGGTCTCGTGCTTCGACATCGCCACCCGCATCGCGGCCACGGCCCACCCCTCGGGCGTCTGCGCGTAGACGAGCTCGTGCACCTCGGGCAGTCCCTCGCCCTGCACGCTGATGGTCTTCGTCTCGACGGGGCGGATCATGCCGATGTACATGCTCTGCAGCCTATCGTCCGGGAGCCCGGCCAGGATTCCGCAGAGCCGCTCAGCCGCTCAGCCGCTCAGCCGCTCAGCCGCTCAGCCGAGGATGAACTGAGCCGTGCCGTCGCCCTGCGCGGACCCCACCGCCACCTTCAGGTGGTACGAGGCACCGCCGGCGGTCACGGGATCCCGGCTGATGTCGCAGGTGTCCTTGCTGCTGCGGGTCCGATCCCACGTGATCGTCTCCGTCTCGAGCGGCTTCCCCGGCTGCAGGATGATCGATCGGTGATCGGGCTTCTTCTGGCAGTCCGTCGACAGCCAGACCTGGTCGCTGCCGCTCGTGATCGCGAAGGTCATGGTCGCGGTGCCGAGATCGGCGGAGCAGGCCTTCGTGCCCCGGTTCTCGACCTTCAGCGAGAGCTTCGGCTCCTCACCCTCCGCGTAGCTGGCCTTGTCGGTGATCGGGGTGACCACGAGCTCGCCCTCGGCGCAGGCGGGTGTCGAGTTCTTGCCGGCCGACGTCGTCGGCTTCGCCGCGGTGTCACCGAGATCGCTCGGAACCGAGACCTTGGGCGCATCCGACGCACCGCCGGCCCCGCCCGGCTTCAGAATGATGAGCACGACAGCGGCGACGACCGCCAGCAGCGCGACCAGCACGATGATCCGGCGACGGACGTAGACGCTCTTGTCCTTGGGTCCTACGGGCTCGCGAAGCGTCGACATGGCCTCAGGCTAGCCGGAGCCCGCCCCGGTGCGGCTCAGGCGCGCGCGGTTCCGATGCTCTTCAGCATGCGCGTGTTGCCGAGCGTGTTGGGCTTCACGCGCGCGAGGTCGAGGAACTCGGCCACGCCCTCATCGTTCGAGCGGAGGAGCTCGGCGTAGACGTCGATCGCGACGAGCTGCTCGTCCTCCCCCGCAGGCTCGAAGCCGTGCTTGGTGAAGAAGTCGACCTCGAAGGTGAGGCAGAACAGCTGGCTCAGCCCGAACTCGAGCGCGCGCCGCTCGAGCGCATCGAGCAGCCGATGACCGATGCCCCGGCCGAGCCAGTCCTCCGAGACGCCGAGCGTGCGCACTTCGCCCAGGTGCTCCCACATGACGTGCAGCGCACCGTAGCCGATCACCTCGCCATCGGAGGCTTCGGCGACGAGGAACTCGGGGACCGCCCCGTAGAGATCGACGAGGTCCTTGCCCAGCAGGATCCGTCGCTCCACCAGCGGGACCATGAGCGCGGCGATGGCCGCCACGTCGGAGGTGCGTGCCTGGCGGATGCGGATCTCGGCTGATTCTGGCATAGGCACAGCCTAGTGCCGCGGAATCACGGCGAAGACCGCCCGGAAACAGCGCGACACACCCCGCGACGACGGAACGCCCACCGCCGTGTGGCGATGGGCGTTCCGTTCGACCGATGCGATCAGCTGTGCTCGGTGGTGGGCGCCGTCGAGGCGACCGCCGCGGCCGCGGAGGCCGAGGATGCCGAGTGGTCCTTGTTCGACCCCTCGGTGACGAAGGTGAACTGCCCGTCCGCGAAGTCCACCTTCACGAGGTCTCCCGCCAGCAGCTCCGCGCTGAGGATCCGCTCGGACAGGCGATCCTCGATCTCGCGCTGCATGGCACGGCGCAGCGGCCGCGCGCCGAGCGTCGGGTCGTAGCCGAGCTCGATGAGCCGCTCGCGCGCCGGGACCGAGATCTCGATGCGCATGTCGCGATCGAGCAGGCGATCCTGCAGGCGCTTGACGAACAGGTCGACGATCTGCAGCAGCTCGGGCTTGGACAGCTGCGGGAAGACGATCGTGTCGTCGACGCGGTTCAGGAACTCGGGCTTGAAGTGCTTCTTGAGCTCCTCGTTGACCTTGCCCTTCATCATGTCGTAGCCGACCTGCGTGTCGCCCTCGAGCTGGAAGCCCACGGGACCGCCGGCGATGCCCTTCGACCCCAGGTTGGTGGTCATGATGATGACCGTGTTCTTGAAGTCGACCACGCGGCCCTGACCGTCGGTCAGACGTCCCTCTTCGAGGATCTGCAGGAGCGAGTTGAAGATGTCGGGGTGCGCCTTCTCGATCTCGTCGAACAGCACGACCGAGAACGGCTTCCGGCGCACCTTCTCGGTGAGCTGGCCGCCCTCCTCGAAGCCGACGAACCCGGGAGGGGCGCCGAACAGGCGCGACACGGTGTGCTTCTCGCCGTACTCGGACATGTCGAGCGAGATCAGGGCGTCCTCGTCGTCGAACAGGAACTCGGCGAGGGCCTTCGCGAGCTCGGTCTTGCCGACGCCCGTGGGACCGGCGAAGATGAACGAGCCCGAGGGGCGCTTCGGGTCCTTGAGGCCGGCGCGCTGGCGGCGGATGGTGCGGGCGAGCGCCGAGATGGCCTCGTTCTGGCCGATGACGCGCTGGTGCAGGGCCTCCTCCATGAAGCGGAGGCGCGAGGTCTCCTCTTCGGTGAGCTTGAACACGGGGATGCCGGTGGCCTGCGCCAGCACCTCGGCGATGAGCCCCTCGTCGACCTCGGCGTGGGTCGCGACGTCGCCCGAGCGCCACTGCTTCTCGAGCCGCAGGCGCTCCGCGATGAGCTTCTTCTCCTCGTCGCGCAGGCTCGCGGCCTTCTCGAAGTCCTGCCCCTCGATGGCCTGCTCCTTGTCGGCGCGGACCACGGCGATCTTCTCGTCGAACTCGCGCAGCTCGGGCGGGCTCGACAGGATCGACAGGCGGAGGCGTGCGCCGGCCTCGTCGATCAGGTCGATCGCCTTGTCGGGCAGGAAGCGATCCTGCACGTAGCGGTCGGCGAGGTTCACGGCGGCGACGATCGCGCCGTCGGTGATGGAGACCTTGTGGTGCGCCTCGTAGCGATCGCGCAGCCCCTTGAGGATGTTGATCGCGTGCGGCAGCGACGGCTCGTTGACCATCACCGACTGGAAGCGGCGCTCGAGCGCGGCGTCCTTCTCGAAGTGCTTGCGGTACTCGTCGAGCGTGGTCGCGCCGATGGTCTGCAGCTCGCCGCGGGCGAGCAGCGGCTTCAGGATGTTGGCGGCGTCGATCGCGCCCTCGGCCGCACCGGCGCCGACGAGCGTGTGGATCTCGTCGATGAAGATGATGATGTCGCCGCGGGTGCGGATCTCCTTCGTCACCTTCTTCAGGCGCTCCTCGAAGTCGCCGCGGTAGCGGCTGCCCGCGATGAGCGAGCCGAGGTCGAGCACGTAGACCTGCTTGTCCTTCAGCGTCTCGGGCACCTCGCCCTTGACGATGGCCTGCGCGAGACCCTCGACGACGGCGGTCTTGCCGACGCCGGGCTCGCCGATCAGCACCGGGTTGTTCTTGGAGCGGCGCGAGAGGATCTGCATGACCCGCTCGACCTCCTTCTCGCGCCCGATCACCGGGTCGAGCTTGCCGTCGCGCGCGGCCTGGGTCAGGTTGCGCCCGAACTGGTCGAGCACGGCCGAGCCCTTCTCGGAGCCGCCGGACTCGGGGGCCCCGACCGTCGCGTTCTCCTTGCCGGCCTGGTAGCCGGAGAGCAGCTGGATCACGGTCTGGCGCACGCGGTTGAGGTCGGCGCCGAGCTTGACGAGCACCTGAGCGGCGACGCCCTCGCCCTCGCGGATCAGGCCGAGCAGGATGTGCTCGGTGCCGATGTAGCTGTGGCCGAGCTGCAGCGCCTCGCGCAGGCTCAGCTCGAGCACCTTCTTGGCGCGCGGCGTGAAGGGGATGTGACCGGCGGGGGCTGCTGACCGGTGCCGATGATGTCGGTCACCTGCTCGCGCACGGCGTCGAGCGAGATCTCGAGCTGCTCGAGCGCCTTCGCGGCGACCCCCTCGCCCTCGTGGATCAGGCCGAGCAGGATGTGCTCGGTGCCGATGTAGTTGTGGTTGAGCATCTTCGCCTCTTCTTGGGCGAGGACGACCACCCGGCGGGCCCGGTCGGTGAATCTCTCGAACATGCTTCCTCCTGGGTACCGGAGACAGCGGTCACCTCCGGCGATACCGACAGCGTACGCGCCGGATCCGGGCCGTGGGTCCGTGTTCGCCGCAGGCGTGACCGGAGCCGTGCTCGGCTTGACGGGAGGACCACGGGAGGGCACACTTATCGATAAGCGTTAATATCGTTTATCGATAAGGAGTGGATCATGACCCTCGCTTCCGACTTCCGGCCCTCGCGCAGCGACCGCATCGCGCTCTGGCTCTTCGTCGCGGTCGGCGCCGCCATCGCCGTCGCCGTCACCGTGGGAGCCGCCCTGCGCATCGGCGAACTACTCGGCGGCGGTCCGGTCCGCATCGCCGCGGAGTTCATCGACCAGCGGGCGACCGCACCCATCGGCCCCGCCGGGGCGGACGTCGACGTCCTGCTCGACCGGGCCGTCCTGCGCACCGAGGTCCCGCCGATCGCCACCTGGTCGGGCGTGATCGGCCAGCTGATCCTCGTGATCGCCTTCGCCACGGTGATCCTGTGCCTGATCCTGCTCAGCCGCAGGCTCGCCCGCGGCCGCATCTTCGGCCGGTCGAGCACCGCGCTCGTCGCCACCGCCGGCCTCACCGGCCTCATCGGCGCCGCTGCGACGCGGTTCTTCGACAACATGCTCGCGAACGCCGCGGTCGCGCAGGTCTCCGACTACGGCGACGTGCGGAACGCCGTGCTGAGCATCGAGCCGTTCCCGTTCATCGTCGCAGCGTTCGCCGTCGCGATCGTCTGCACGGTCTTCGTGATCGGCGAGCGGCTGGAGCGGGAGACGGAGGGACTCGTATGAGCCCGGCCGATCCCGAGGACGGGCACGCGATCCACTGCCGGCTCGACGAGCTGCTCGCCGCCCGCGGCATGACCCTGACCGAGCTGAGCGAAGCGGTGGGCGTCAGCCTCGTCAACCTCTCGGTCCTCAAGAACGACCGCGCTCGGGCGATCCGCTTCTCGACGCTGACCGCCATCTGCCGTGCGCTCGACTGCCAGGTGGGCGACCTCCTGATCGTCGAGGGCTGACGCCGGGCGACTGCGCCTCCTGCGCCTACTGCGCCGGGTTCGCGGGCGCCTGCGGCGCCAGGGGCTCGATCACCACGGCGGTGCCGTACGCGCAGAACTCGGTGAAGCTGCCGATCGAGCCGGAGTCGAATCGCATGGCGATGACCGCGTTGGCGCCGCGCTGCTGCGCTTCCGACCACATGCGGTTCATGACCTCCCAGCGCGATTCGTAGATGACCTTCGTGTACTCCGGCATCTCGCCGCCGCCGAGCGAGCGGAATCCCGCGGTGAAGTTCTGACCGAAGTTCGCGGAACGCACGGTCAGCCCCATCACCTCGCCCAGCACCTGGGTAACGCGGTAGCCGGGCACATCATTCGTCGTGACTACGAACATGGAATTCCTCTTCTCTTTCGGGAGGCGGGGCGGCACCGCCCCACCTCGGATCCTAGGCCGCGCCGCTGCTGAGCGCCCAGGACGCGGCGTCGAACGCGCGCAGGGTCCAGAACAGCCGCTCGGCGTTCTGCGGCGTCGGCCAGCTCGACACCTTGACACCGACGACCCCGGTCAGCCGGTTCATGTAGATCATCTGGCCGTGGATGCCGAGTGCGAGCATGACGTCCCCGCTCTCGCCCGGGAACCAGAAGCCGTTGCGATACATGCCGCCGGGCATGAGCGTCGGCTCGGCGGCGTTCGCGAAGGCCTCCCTCGAGTCGGGCCCGCCCGCGAACGTGTCGTCCACCCACCACTCGGGCAGCACCGCAGCGCCGTCGAGCGCGGCGCCGCGGCTCACGAACAGGTTGCCGAAGCGAGCCAGATCGCGCAGCGCGGCCGAGACCCCGCCGTCGAACATGCCGGATCCCACGCTGTCGACGCCCACGTGCGCATCGAACTCGGCGCCCATCGGCTGCCAGAGCCGCTCCGACATGACGTCGGCCGCCGACTGCCCCGTGGCCCCCTCGATCACGAAACCGAGCGCATCGGTCTCGCAGGACTTGTAGTCGAAGGCCCCGCCGTGCGGTCCCTGCTGCCCGAGGGTCGCGAGGAAGTCGAGCAGGGTATCGGGCACCTCGGCATGACGCTTGGGCGCCCAGCCGATGGCCTCTTCGAGGAGCCGCACCTCGGCCCCGTCGTTCAGGTACTCCTCCGAGAAGCGCACGCCGGTGCGCATGTCGACGAGGTGCCGCACGAGCGCGCCGTCGTAGCCGGAGCCTTCGAGCCGGGGAACGTAGTCGGTGACCGGGCGGTCGAGGTCGAGTTCGCCCGAGGCGGCGAGCAGTCCCGCGGTCGTCGCCGTGAGCGACTTCGAGACCGACATCAGCAGGTGCATTCCACCCGGCGCGAGGGTGCCGAAGTACTCCTCGCCCACGACCGCGCCGCCGACCGTCATCATCCAGCCGTCGGTGTCGGTCATCGCCATCACCTCGGCGAACGAGGCGTGCCGGTCCTCCCAGGGGTGCGCGACCGAGAGCGTTCCGAGCTCCGCGGCCCGGAACCCGAACTCGGTGCTCCGCACCCCGCGCCGGATCTGCCGCACCGGCAGGAACGACTGGATGTTCTGCATCGACCACTGCAGATAGGGGGCGAACTGCCACTGGTCGAGCGGCGGCATCTCGATCCCGGCTTCCGCGGGCGTGCTCATTGCGGCGTCAGCGTCTGCGATCATCAGGCGAGTATCCCACGCTCCCCGTTACTTGCCCTTGGCCGGCGCCGGCTTCAGTTCGGGCTCCCCGCCATCGACCGGCGTCGCGTAGTACATGCCCCGGATCGCATCGATCAGGTACTTGGCGTGGATCGTGAGCCCGCCGTGGTCCGCCTCGAGGTGCGCCTTGGTGACGAGGATCCCGAGATCCGCGCCCTTCCAGCGGTAGTCCCCCGCATCGTAGATGCGCAGGTAGAAGGCCTCGGCCTCGTTGCTCAGCAGGTGCCAGTCGAGGTCGCCGTGCGTGTAGGTCAGCCGCCCCGAGTGGTCGAGCACGTACCGGCCGGTGCGCGGAGCGGTGTTGATCCGCTCGACGGTGTTCGACGTGTGCTTGATCACCATGTGGCTCCACTCGTCCTCCGAGGCGAGGTCCTCCCAGCGGGCGTTGATCTCGTCCACGTCGATCTCGAAGTCGATACCGGCGTACTCGAGCAGGTGGAAGGCGAACAGCGGCACGTCGGCGTAGGCGCCCGCGGTCACGTTGGTGATCGCCGAAGCGCCGCTCACGCGCGGGTTCAGCTCGCCGAGGTAGACGTCGCCCGTGTCGGTGTCGAGCAGCACGTCCACCTCGAAGAAGCCGCGGTACCCCTCGGCCCCGAGCCGGTCGCCGAGCTTGCGCACGAGCTGGATCGCCGCGTGTCGGCTGCCGTCGTCGAGCACCGTCGGGAACATCTCGTTGCCGGCCCAACCGCCGCGATAGGGCGTCAGCTCGGCGTGACCGGTGATCTCGGTCATGCAGGGGCCGACCACCGTCCCCTGGCGGGTGATCACGGCCTCGACCGCGATCGGCCGGTTGTTGATCCGTTTCATGACCTTGATCTCGACGCCCGTCACCTCGTCGGCGATCGCGTCGAACTCCTCTTCGCCCGTCACGAAGTAGGTCGTCTTGCCGGAGTCGCCGTAGGCCGTCTGGATCACGAGGTCCCGGCCGAGCCCGGCCTCGTCGACGACGCGGACCAGCTCGTTCCAATCGGCGACGGTGGTGAGCACGTTCGGCACGCTCGGCACGCCGACCGAGTCCGCGATCTGGGTCGTCACGATCTTGGAGTCGAGCCGCTCGCGCAGCGCGTGCGACGGCAGGATCAGCTCGTAGTCGAGCTCTTCGCAGATCCGCTCGGTGCGCTCGTCGAAGAACACCATGACGATCTTGGGACGCAGCCCGGGAGGCGTCTGGCGCTCGATGTGCGCGCGCACCTCGTGGTTGCTCAGCAGCCAGTTGTTGATGTCCTCGCCGCTCTCGAACTCGACGTAGGGCTTGTCGGTCGGGCTGAACACGCGCGGGTGCGCGCCGTCCCAGCTGTCGTAGTAGGTGATGTACGAGAAGCCGCGCACCCAGCGGTCGAGCCCGAGCAGGTTGAACGCCGTCGCGCCGACGAAGAACACGGGAGACTCGTTCGTGCGGAAGTAGTGGCGGATCTCGGAGATGTTCTTGAGCTTGGTCGAGCCGCTGCGCCCGATGGTCACGGGGCCGGTCTTGGGCTCCTTGCGCGGCCGCTTGCGGCGGGCGATCGCCGCGAGGGGTCGCTTCGCCGCCTGGGGCGCCTCCGCGGGGGCGGAGGCCGCAGCCGCGGCGGGGGCGGAGGCCGCAGCCGCGGCGGGCTTCGACGCCGTCTTCTTCGTCGCAGCCGCCTTCCGAGCCGTGCTCGAGGCGGTGCCCTTCGCCGTGCTGCGGGTCCGCGGAGCGGCCGCGGAATCGGCACCCTTCGCCGCTTCGGTCTCGGGGGTCTGGAGATCGGTGTCACGCGCCATTGCGTTGTCCTTCCGTGGAGAGGTGCGAGCATCCTGACACGCAGAATCCCCGTTCTCCAAAACGGCGGAACCGCCCGCGGAGCGCACCGCAGATCCTCCGTCGAAGCGGGGCGCGGGGCGCGGATCCCGCCGCGGGACGGGCCGGGATCCGCGGATGCTACTGGAGCGCGGAGGTGAGGCGCGCCAGTCCGTCGAGCAGCTGCGCGGGCAGCGGCTGACGCTTCCATTCCTCGGCGGTGAGCTCGCGCGAATTGGCCCGGTAGTAGTCGATGACCTCGTCGAGCTCGCGCACGAAGCTCTCGCCGTGGACGACCATCGAGATCTCCATGTTGAGGCCGAAGGAGCGCTGGTCCATGTTCGAGGATCCGACCACCGCGACCGCATCGTCGATGGTGAAGTGCTTCGAGTGCAGGATGTACGGCGGCCGGTACATCCAGATGCGCACGCCGGCGCGCAGCAGTTCGTCGTAGTAGGACCGCTGCGCGTGGTAGACCACCGCCTGATCGCCGGTCTCGGAGACGAAGAGCTCCACCTCGACTCCGCGCGCCGTCGCGGCGCGGAGCGCGTTCATGATCGAACCGTCCGGCACGAAGTAGGGACTCGTGATGCTGATGCGCCGCTGCGCGGCGTAGAGCAGCGCGACGAAGACCTGCAGGTTGTTCTCGCCCGCGTACCCGGGACCGCTCGGGACGATCTGGCAGTCGAGCGCGCCGGGACGGTCCGACTCGAAGTCGGACTCGGCGAGGTGCGCGAGCAGCTCCCCTGTCTCGAGGTACCAGTCCCCCTGGAACACGGCCTCGAGACCGAGCACGATCGGGCCTTCGACCCGCACCATGAGGTCCTTCCAGTGCAGACCGCGCCGCCGGTTCGAAGGCTTGTTGTAGCTCGAGTCGACGAGGTTCTGCGAGCCCATGAAGCCCACCGTGCCGTCGACGACGAGCAGCTTGCGGTGGTTGCGCAGATCGGGGCGCTGGTACTGCCCCTTGAGCGGACGCACCGGCAGCAGGTAGGCCCACTCGGCGCCCATGTCGGTGAGGCTCTGCGCCGTGCGCTTCTCGCCCGGGTTGCGCTTCGCCGAGATGTGGTCGAGCAGCACGCGCACCTTGACGCCGCGCGCGGCGGCCTCGCGCATCGCCTGGAACACCACGTCGGTGGTCTCGTCGTGCACGAGGATGTAGAACTCGACGTGCACGTATTCCTTCGCCTCGCGGATCGCCGCCGCCATGCGCTCGAGGGAGATCCCGTAGTCGATGCAGATCGAGGCCGAGTTGCCGCGCAGCATCGGCTGCGCGCCGAGCGAGCTGCCGAGGCGCACCGCGCTCTCGATGCCCGGCGGCAGCGAGTCCGGGGCGGTCACGAGGGCCTGGCCCTCGCGCTGCGCCAGCTCGGCCACCATCTGGTTGATGGCGTCCTGCTTCTCGACCCGGGCCTTCGGCAGGTGGTTGCTGCCGATCACGAGGAACAGCAGCAGGCCGGGGATCGGCAGGAAGAAGATGGCCATGAGCCAGGCCATGCCGGACGTCGGACGGCGGTTTCGGGGTACCACGAACACCGCGATCACGCGGATCAGATTGTCGACGATGAATATGCCGACGGTCCAGATCCACGGCCAGTCCAGGCCCATGATCAGGTTGAACACCCAGTCCGTCCCCTCTGAGCCGGCTGAGGGCTCGGGGCTACCTTATCGGGTGCTGTCTGCGGCGTCGGCCGGGGAAGTCCGAGCTTGGCCCGTTCCTCGTTCTCGATCTCGCGGTAGACGCGCCGCTCGGTGCGGTCGGCGCGCAGGATGAGGCGCAGCACCGAGAAGAAGAAGATGCCGATCAGCACGGTCGGGGTGATCGACCAGAGCGCATTGACCCACCAGTTCTCCATGCCCGCCATCCTACCCCGAAGCGGACGGCCGAGCCTGGGAGACGGGCACGAGCGGGCGGGGAGCGCAGAGCGTCCCCCGCCCGCCCGCGACGGCGGACGTCCGCCGTCGGTCTGGGCTCACCCGACGGTGACCCGCTCGCCCGCCACCGGGATCGCCTCGGTCGGCTGGCGCAGCCGCCGGCCGAGCAGGTAGCCCGCCACGCCGATGAGCACGATGATGCCCAGGGTCGAGAGCGTGAACACCGAGAAGGTGCCCTGGTCGACGCCCCAGATGTCGGTGAACGGGTACTCGACCCCGAACAGCGCCTCGAGCGTGCCCGGGAAGATCGCGACCCAGGTCCCGAGCACGATCCACGCGGTGCAGACTGCGCCGAGGATCCTCCAGACGACGTCGTTCACGGGGACGCGGTAGGGCCGGTGCACGTCGGGGAACTTCTTGCGCAGGCTGATCGCCGCTGGGATCGCGAACAGGTAGCTCATGAGGAACGTCGAGATGCAGATGGTCAGCACGACCTGGAACAGGGCTCCGGCCTGGCCGTTGACGAAGACCATCGCGGCGAGCATGAAGACGGTGCCGACGATGCCGGACATGGTGTTCACCCGGACCGGGGTGCCGAGCCCCGGGTGGATCTTGCCGAAGAAGCCGCCGAAGAAGGATCCGTCGGCCGCGGCCATCGCCTGCATGCGGTCGCTGATGATCATCCAGGCTCCGCCCTGCGACATGAGCACGAAGATGAAGACGATCGCCGAGATGGTGAGCATCGCGCCCGCGCCGTCGCCGAAGATCGTGAACACGGTCGCGACCGCTTCGAACAGTCCGCTGATGCCCTGGATCTTCTCGACCGGGACGACGAGCAGGATCGCGAGGATGGGCAGCAGGTAGCTGGCGGCCGCGATCCCCGCGGAGCGGGCGATCGACACCGGCACGTCGCGTCCCGGGTTCTTCATCTCGCCCGCCGCGCTGTTGCCCGACTCGAAGCCAAGGAACGAGAACAGCAGCAGCGGGGTGAGCCCCAGGAACCCGGTGAGCGTGGGGGCGAAGTAGGAGGCGGTGAGCCCTTGGAAGCCGTGCTGCACGCCGTAGATCACGGTGACGACGAGGAAGAACGCGAGGAACGCCACCTTGAGCAGCGCACCGAGCGTCGGCAGCCACTTGCCGTGCTTCAGGCTGACGATCGCGCTCGCGACGGTCACCCAGATGAAGATGAGCTTGAAACCGTGGTCCCAGAACGAGCCGTGGTCGATGGGCGAGACGTACGCCGACCAGGTCTCGACCGCGATGAAGGCGCTCGTGCCGCCGACCCAGACGGGCTGCGTGACCCAGGTCAGCATCGCCGCGATCGCACCGGCGAAGCGTCCGAACGCCTGGCGCACCCAGGTGTAGACGCCGCCCTCCTCGGTGAACGCGCCGCCCGTCTCGGCGAAGATGAGCGCGTAGGGCACGAGGAACAGCACGGTGAGCACCAGCGTCCAGGTGAAGGTCTCGCCGCCGTAGCCGGCGACCTGGCCGAGCACCTCGATCGAGACGACGGCCGCGACGACCAGGAAGACGATGTCGAAACGGCCGAGGGTCTTCTGCAGATGCTTCGATTCCTCGAGCGCCATCTGCGTCGGCGCGGTTTCGGGAGCGGATGTGCTCACGGTGATTCCTTTCCTCATTGAAGGGTTCTGCACCAGCAAACGAGAATCCGGGCCGGAATGCGAACAGCGGTTTCCTATGCAGGCGATCTGCTCAGCAGAACGCCCGCGGCCCGCTCGATCTGTTCGGCCGCGCGCGGGCACGCCGAAGCGCACCGACCGCGATGGCGTGATCGCGGTCGGTGCGCTTCCCGATCCGATTGCCCGGTCCGCTAGAGCCCGGCGCGCTCCGTCGCGAGCGCGAACGCGCGGTCCAGCAGCTCGGCGAGCTCGTCGACGTCGGCGCGGGTCATGACCAGCGGGGGCGAGACCTGCACGAGCGGGTTGCCCTCGGCGTCGATCGCGACGCGGCAGATCAGGCCGACCTCGGCCAGCGCGGGGTTCAGGTGGGCGCCGACGAAGTCGCCCGCACTGATGACGTCGTCCTCCCAGGCCTTCGTCCGCTTGTTCGTCACGAGTTCGAAGCTGCGGTGGAAGCCGTCCCTCGGAAGTCGCCGACGATCGCGGCGTGCTTCTCGGCGACGGCGGTCAGCCGCTCCTCGAGGTAGGGGCTCAGCTCGGCGACGTTCTCGACGACGCCCTCGCGTTCCATGATCTCAAGGTTCTTGAGCGCCGCGGCGCACGCGACCGGGTGTCCGCCGTAGGTCAGTGCGTGGTTGAACATGCCCACGGGACCGTCGAGCACCGTCTCGATGATCCGGTCGCTCGCGATGACGCCGCCGAGCGGCATGTACGCCGAGGCGATGCCCTTCGCGAAGACGATCATGTCGGGCTGGAAATCGTAGTGCTGCGAGCCGAACCACCGGCCGAGGCGGCCGAAGCCGGTGATGACCTCGTCCGCGATCATGAGAATGCCGTACTTGTCGCACAGGGCGCGCACGCCGGCGAAGTACTCGGGGGTCGGCGGCTTCAGGCTGCCGCCCGCGTTCTGCAGTGGCTCCATGATGATCGCGGCGATCGTCTCGGGGCCCTCCTGCACGATGAGCGACTCGATCTCGCCGAGCAGGAACGCGGTGGTCTGCTCGGGGGTCTCGCCCTCGGGACGGCGGTACGTCTTGGTGTTGTGGGTGTGCCGGACGCCCGACATCAGCGGCTCGAACATGGCGCGGACGTTGGTCATGCCGTTCAGGGACATCGCGCCGAAGCTGGTGCCGTGGTAGGCGACACGACGCGCGATGAACTTGGTGCGGGTGCCCTGACCGATCGTCTGCTGGTACTGCCGCGCGAGCTTGATCGCGGCCTCGTTCGACTCGCCGCCGCCCGACGCGAAGAACACGCGGTTCAGGTCGCCGGGGGCCAGCTGCGCGATCTTCTGCGCGAGCAGGGCGGCCGGCGGATGGGTCACGCTCCAAGTGGTCTGGTAGGGCAGTGCGGCGAGCTGCTCACGGACCGCGTCGCCGACCTCGGCTCCGTGGGTGTAGCCGAGCTGCACGCAGAACAGGCCGGCGAGGCCGTCGAAGAAGCGTCGGCCGTTCTCGTCGAACACCGAGCAGTGCTCGCCCCGCACGAAGACGGGGAGATCGTCCTCCCGGTACATGGAGGCCGGGGTGAAGTTCATCACCAGGTGGCGCTTGGCGATCTCGGCGAGTCCGCTGGGCGTGTCCGTCACGGTGTCCTCGACCGGCACCGTCTCCTGCTGCAGGGTCATGATTCTTGAGAGTCCTCTCAGTCGGCTCTGACTGGGCGTGAAACCGCCGCTGCTGCCATCGTGGCACCGCCGGCAGTATCGGCAAAATAGCGAAATCGGCTCGCCTGCATCGCGGGATCAGATGCAGGATCGCGGGCGGGGGCGCCTCAGCCCCACTGCATCCAGGTGGTCTTGAAATCCGTGTAGTTCTCGAGGGCGTGCACCGAGAGATCGCGCCCGAAGCCGGACTGCTTGAATCCGCCGAACGGCGTGGTGAAGCCGAGCGCGTCGACCGTGTTCACCGAGACCGTTCCGGCGACCAGGCGCGACGAGACGCGATGCGCCCGCGCGAGCGATCCGGTCCAGAGCGACGCCGCGAGACCGTAGGGGGTCCCGTTCGCGTGCGCGATCGCCTCCTCCTCGGTGTCGAACGGGGTCACCACGGCGACCGGGCCGAAGATCTCGCGCGTGTGCACTTCGTGATCGACCGGCACGTCGGTCACGATGGTGGGCTCGATGAACGCCCGTGATCCGTTGATCTCGGGCCGGGTGCCCCCGGCGACGATCCGGCCGTCGCGGCGTGCGTTCTCGATCGTCGCCCACACCGTGTCGGCGTGCGCCTCGGAGACGAGCGAGCCGATGCCGGACGCGGGATCGAGCGGGTCTCCCGGCGCGTAGGCCGCGGCGGCCTCCGCGTACAGCCGCAGGAACTCCTCGGAGACGGATCGTTCGACGAAGATCCTCGAGTTCGCCGAGCACACCTCTCCCTGGTTGTAGAAGCTGCCGAACGCGGCCTTCTCCGCCGCGAGCTTCAGGTCGTCGCAGTCGGCGAAGATCAGGTTCGAGCTCTTGCCGCCCGCCTCGAGCGCGAGCCGCTTCATGTTCGACTGACCGGCGTACTGCTGCAGCTGCTTGGCGACCTCGGTCGAGCCGGTGAACGCCAGCATGTCGACGTCCTCGTGCAGCGCGAGGGCCTTGCCGACCACCGAGCCGCGGCCCGGCACGACGTTGAGGATCCCGGCGGGGATCCCCGCCTCGACGGCGAGCTCAGCGAGCAGCAGCGCCGAGTGCGAGGCCTCCACCGGCGGCTTCACCACGACCGCGTTGCCTGCGGCGAGCGCGGGAGCGAGCTTCCAGGTGGCGATCTCGAGCGGATAGTTCCAGGCGACGATCACGGCGACGACGCCGAGCGCCTCGCGGGTGACGAGCGCGGTGGATCCGGGCGGGGTGACGGGGATCAGGTCCTCGGTCTTCTCGATCGCTTCGGCGTAGAAGCGGTAGAGGGCGGCGGACCCGGGCGCGTCGACGGTCGAGGATTCGCGCACGGGCTTGCCCATGTCGAGCGAGTCGTAGAGTGCGAAGTCGTCGGCGCGGGCCTCGATCAGGCGGGCGAGCTCGAGCAGTCGTTCGCGGCGGAAGCCGGCGCCTGCGCGCGACCAGGCGCCGGACTCGTACGCGGTGCGGGCCGCGGCCACCGCGGCGTCGACCTCCTCTGGCCCGCAGTCGTGGATCTGCGAGAGGACCTCGCCCGTCGCCGGGTTGGTCTTCTCGATGGTCCGGCCCGAGGCGGCGGCTCGGCGGACGCCGTCGATCACGGGACGACCGTCGAAGGTGAGCGCTGCGGCGGCGGCCTGCCATTCGGCGTGGGTGCGGGTCATGACTGATCTCCTTCGGAGGCGGTGCGGGAGGTGCGGATATCGGGGATCGTGACGGTCGAGGTCTCGAGGTCCTGCTCCTTGAGCAGCGGGATGCCGCGGGTCTCGGGAAGGCTGAGCACCGTGACGAGTCCGACGATGCCGACCCCGACGAGGAAGAACCCGGGGACGAGCTCGTTTCCGGTCGTCTTGATGAGCCAGGTCAGCAGGTAGGGCGCGGTCCCGGCGAACAGGGCCGCGGTGACCGCGTAGGCGATCGAGAGCCCGGTCTGCCGCGTGCGGGTCGGGAAGAGCTCGACGACGGTGACGGCGTGGGTGCCGAGCACGATGGAGAGGATCAGGGCGAGGCCGAGCGTCGAGGCGAAGGTGGCCCAGGGCGCCGGGTTGTTCATCAGCATGAACAGCGGGACGGAGAGCACCGTGAGCGCGATCGCGGCGGTGAGCAGCACCGGTTTGCGACCGACCCGGTCCGACAGGATCCCCGCGAGCGGGACGACGATGAGGCCGAGCGCGGAGGCGAGCGTCGACAGGAGCGCCGCGCGTCCGGCGTCGATGCCGACGGTGACCTCCTGGTAGGTGAGCAGGTACACGAGCACCACGTAGAACGTCACGTTCATGAAGATCTCCATGCCGCAGGTCTGGACGAACTCCTTGAGGTTGCGCTGGAACACCTCCTTGACGGGGGCGTGCGAGACGGTCTCGAGCTCCTGCAGCTGCTGGAACTCGGGGGTGTCCTCGATCCGGCGCCGGATGTAGAGGCCGATGAAGCCGAGCGGGACCGTGATGAGGAACGGGATGCGCCAGGCCCAGTCGGCGATCTGCTGGGCGTCGAAGGCGAGGTTCAGCAGGAATACCGCGAAGGAGGCCAGCAGGAAGCCGAGGAGGCTGCCGAATTCGAGCCAGCTGACGCCGAATCCGCGGCGCTTCGCCGGCGAGAACTCGCCGAGGAAGGCGGCGGCGCTGCCGAATTCGCCGCCCGCTGCGAGGCCCTGCACGATGCGCGTCGCGATGAGCAGGATCGGCGCGGCGATGCCGATGGAGGAGTATCCGGGCAGGATCCCGAGCACGAGCGTCGAGAGCGCCATCGCGAGGATCACGATCGAGAGGGTCTGCTTGCGGCCGAGGCGGTCGCCGAGCCTGCCGAAGATGATCGCCCCGAGCGGGCGCACGAGGAAGGAGACGGCGAAGACCGCGAATGCGGCGAGCAGGCCAGCGGTGGCGTTCTCTTCGGGGAAGAACACCGATGCGATGGTGCCGGCGAGGTAGGCGTAGACCGCCCAGTCGAACCAGTGCACCAGGACGCCGATGGCCCCGGCGGCCACGCTCTTGCGCAGGCTCTTCTGGTCGACGAGATCGCTGAGCTCTCGGACGGGTTCGGAGGTCGACATTGACGGTTCCTTTGCTGCGGGGTCGGATGGTCGCGAACGGGCGGTGCTCACGGGGTGCCGGGCTCGGGTGCCGGCCCGGGTGCCGGGCCGGGCGGGACGGTGCTACCGGGCTCCCCGCGGTCGAGCGCGACGTCGAGGGCGGTCCAGGCGAGCGCGGTGGCGCCGTCGCGCAGCGCCTGCTCGGCGAGCGGGCCGACGCAGGCCTCCGCGAACGCGGGCTGGTGGTTGCTGGCGGTGCCGCCGACGCCGATGTAGGGGTGGATCGCGTGCACGATCTGCGACACGTTGCCCATGTCGGTCGAGGCGCGGTTCATGGTCGCGGCGTCGGGGTCGACGTCGAAGTCGCGCCCCAGGCGGATCGCGTTCGCCCGGTAGCGCTCCTGCGCCTCGACGTCGGTGCGCATCTCGGCGTAGCGCTCGCTCTCGGGCGTGACGGTCAGCTCGGCACCGGTCGCGAGCGCTCCGGCCTCGAAGCAGCGCAGCACCCGGGCCTCGGTCTCGAGCAGCTGCTCCGTGGTCTCGGCGCGCACGTACCAGCGCCCCTCGGTGCGCTCGGGGATCGCGTTCGGAGCTTCGCCGCCCCGGGTCTGCACGCCGTGCACGCGCACCCCGGCAGGCAGTTGCTGCCGCAGCAGGGCGATGGCGGTCTGCGCGACGATGAACGCGTCGTTCGCGTTGACGCCGCGCTCGGGGTACGCGGCGGCGTGCGCAGCGCGTCCGTCGTAGCGGACGTGCCAGTGGGCGACGGCGAAGGGGCGGGCCTCGGCGACGTCGACGGGTGCGGGATGCGCCATGAGCGCGAGGTCGAGCTCCCGGAACGCCCCGCGGTCGAGCAGCACGATCTTGCCGCCGCCGCCCTCCTCTGCCGGGGTCCCGATCACCTCGACCGTGATCCCGGCCTCCTGGGCGACGGCGGCGAGCGCCAGCGCGCCGCCGACGGAGATCGCCGAGATGAGATTGTGGCCGCAGGCGTGCCCGAGCCCGGGAAGGGCGTCGTATTCGGCGAGGAACCCGACGGTGAACGGCCCGGACCCGAAGGTGGCGCGGAGCGCGGTGTCGAGGCCGAGGTAGGGCTGTTCGACGGCGAATCCGTGGGCGGCGAGCACGGCGGCGACGGCGGCAGAGGAACGGTGCTCCTGCCAGCCGGTCTCGGGATCGTCGTGCAGCCGGTTCGACAGCGCGATCAGCTCCGGATCGTGTTCGGCGCGCCGCGCGGCGATCCGCTGCTTCAGTGCGTCGGCATCCAGGGTCATGAGTTCCGCTCCCCGCTATTCGTCGCCGGGGACGCCGTACGACGGCGCCGCCGCCGGATCCAGTCCCCGGCTCACGTAGTCGTCCCGCTGGGGCAGCCATTCGTCGAGCGCACGGCCGAGCTGCCCGATCGGATCCGACTCGGCCCAGTCGACGCGGAGGTCGGTCACCCGCCATCCGGCGTTCCCGACGACGGCGATCCCGGCCGAGTGCACCGGCCCGGCTTCGCCGCCCGCGGCGACCGCTGCCCGCAGCGCGGCGAGCAGCCGCTCCTCGATCCGGCCGGGCGCGGTCAGGGCCGTGTCGACGAGCGCGTCGAGCACGTCGAGGCTCGCGAGCATGTTGCCTCCGGCGACCGCGTTCTCGCGGCTCGCGGCTCCGAAGATGCCGAGTGCTCGGGTGCCCGAGAACACGGCCGGTGCGCCGGAGGCGTCCAGCACGAGGAGCTGGCGGAAGTCGATCGTCGTCGGGTCCGCCGCCGTGACGACGGCGTCGATCGCCTGCTGCGCGGAATCGCCGCCGCGGAGGCGCTCGATGAGCGCGGGACCGAGTCGTGGATCGGTGACGTTCTGCGAGTGCGCGCCGCCCACGCCGTCGGCGAGGTTCACGCATCGGGCCGCGACCGCGGGCGAGGACGACGAGATCGCGGAGCCGAACTCTCCGGTTTCGGGGTCGCGCAGGATCAGCGAGAAGGTCATGCCCGGCTCGTCTCACTGATCACCGCGGTGGCGTCGATCTCGACGAGCCACTCGGGGCGGGCGAGCGCCTGCACGACGATGCCGGTCGAGACCGGGTAGACGCCCTTCAGGTACTTCCCCATGGTGCGGTAGACGTCCTCGCGGTAGCGGGGATCGATGATGTAGACGGTGACCTTGACGATGTCGGCGAGGCTGCTGCCGGCTTCGTCGAGCAGCATCGCGATGTTCTGCATGGCGCGCTCGGTCTGGGCGACGACGTCGCCGATCCCGACCGATTCGCGGGTCTCGAGGTCCTGGCCGATCTGGCCGCGCAGGTAGACGACGCCGTTCGCGACGACGGCCTGGCAGAGATCGTTGTCGAGGTTCTGCTCCGGGTAGGTCTCCCTGGTGTTGAACTTCCGCAGTCGCAGGTGCGTCTCCGTCACGATGCCTCCTCGTCGAGCCTTGCGCACGTCATTCACGTCGCAGCACTATTGTTGGGAGGCCACACTCCATCTGTAAAATAGCCAAAACATAGAGGCTCGATCGCTCCAGCAGATCGAGCCGAGGGAGCTCCGATGACGCAGCGCTTCTCCATCACGCTCACGCAGCTGAGCTACTTCGTCGAATGCGCGAAGACGCTCAACATGACGGCGGCCAGCCAGGAGCTGCACGTCGCGCAATCGGCGGTATCCACCGCGATCTCGCACCTCGAACGCTCGCTCGGCACGGCGCTGTTCATCCGCCAGCACTCCAAGGGCCTGATCCTGACCCCGGCGGGCGAGACCCTGCTGCGCGACTCGCACCAGCTCTTCGGGCTGCTCACCGACACGATCGACTCGATCCGGGCCGAGCAGCACGAGGTGCGCGGCAGCATCACCGTCGCGTGCTTCAACACCTTCGCCCCGTTCCTGCTCCCCCACCTGCTCGGGCGACTGCAGGACCGCCACCCCGACCTCGACGTGCAGGTGATCGAGGGCGATGACGATGAGGTGCTGGGCGCGCTCCGCGGCGGGCGTGCGGAGCTCGCGATCGCCTACCAGTTCTCGGATTCGGAAGGTCTCGACCGCACGGTCATCGGCGAGTTCCAGCCGCACGTGCTCGTGGGCGAGCAGCACCGTCTCGCGGACCGCGGGAGCGTCGCCCTCGCCGAGCTCGCCGACGACCCGTTCGTCCTGCTCGACCTGCCGAGCAGCCGCGACTACTTCCTCGGCCTCCTCCGCCAGGCCGGGATCACCCCGGTGCTGAAGTACCGGACCGCGAGCTACGAGACCGTACGCTCGATGGTCGCGACGGGGCTCGGCTACTCGATCCTCAACCAACGGCCGCGCACGAGCGAGACCTACTCGGGAAAGCGCTTGGTCGTGCTGGAGATCAGCGACCCGCTGCCCGGGCTGAGCGTCGCGGTGGCCTCGCTCGCGCAGATGCAACGCTCGACGCGCGCCCGAGCCGTCGAGGCGACGGCGCGCGAGATCCTGGCCGAGACCGCGCGCTGACCGCTCGTCGTCCGAATTCCTCGATGCGCTGCGGTGATCGCGATCCGCTTCTGCATCGCTTGGAGCGATCCAAGGGACCGCGAATGACTATTGGCGCTCTCCGCACCCGCTGGGGTTTGCTGGGGAATCCGAGGCCGGCGCATCGTCGCGTCCGGCCGGATCCCGAATCGCCCCCAGCAGAGTGGAGAACGAAGATGTCGAGCCAGGAGGTCGAGGTCACCGAAGTCCTCGTCATCGGAGCCGGTCAGGCGGGGATCGCCGCGAGCGAGCACCTGAGCGCCGCCGGAATCCCCCACATCGTGCTCGAGCGCAACCGCATCGCCGAGCGCTGGCGCAGCGAGCGCTGGGACTCGCTCGTCGCCAACGGCCCCGCCTGGCACGACCGGTTCCCCGGCCTCGAGTTCGACGACGTCGACCCCGACGCCTTCGCCCCGAAGGAGCGCGTCGCCCGCTACTTCGAGCAGTACGCCGAGAAATTCGACCTGCCGATCCGCACGGGCGTCGAGGTGCTCGGCGTGCGTCGCGACCCCGCGCACGGCGGCTTCGTGGCCGAGACCAGCGCCGGGCCCGTCCGGGCGAGATACGTGATCGCGGCGACCGGCGCCTTCCAGGCGCCCGCCGTGCCCGCCATCGTGCCCGCGTCGGCCGGCGTCGAGCAGATCCACTCGAGCGCCTACCGCAACCCCGAGCAGCTGCCCGAAGGTGCCGTGCTCGTCGTCGGCGCCGGATCCTCCGGCGTGCAGATCGCCGACGAACTGCGGGCGTCCGGCCGCGAGGTGTTCCTCGCCGTCGGCGCGCACGATCGCCCGCCGCAGCGCTACCGCGACCGGAGCTTCGTCTGGTGGCTCGGCACGCTCGGCCTCTGGGAGAAGTCCACGCCACCGGCCGGAGCCGAGCACACGACCATCGCGGTCAGCGGTGCGCACGGCGGCCGCACCATCGACTTCCGCGATCTCGCCGCCGACGGCATCACCCTGGTCGGCCGAGCGGAAGCCTACGCCGACGGCGTCCTCACGTTCGGCCCCGACCTCGAGCGCGACGTGCGAGCGGGCGACGCGAACTACCTCTCGGTGCTCGACCAGGCCGACGCCTACGTCGCGCGCACCGGCATCGACCTGCCCGAGGAGCCCGCGGCCCGCGAACTCGGCCCGCTGCCCGAATCGGTCGTGCACCCGATCCGCGCACTGGATCTCGCCGAGGCCGGCATCGCGTCGATCGTGTGGGCCACCGGCTTCCGCGTCGACTACCGCTGGCTGCCCGAGGGCGCGACCGATGCGCAGGGCCGCCCTCTGCACGAGCGCGGCGTCTCGGCCGAGCCCGGCATCTACTTCCTCGGTCTCCCCTGGCAGTCGCGCCGCGGCTCCAGCTTCATCTGGGGCGTCTGGCACGACGCGAAGTACATCGCCGAGCAGATCGAGATCCAGCGCGGCTACCTGCGGTACACGGGCAACGGCCGGCCTGCGACGGTTCCGGTCGACGCGCGACCGGAGCTCGCGACCGCCTAGCGCGGGCGTGCGTAGCGCGGGCGTGTGGGCTTCGGGGGATAGCGCGGGCGCGTGCCTGCGTAGCGCGCGCGTAGCGTGCGTAGCGCGCGTGCGTACGTAGCGCGGGCCCTCCCAGCCCCGCCCTCGCCGCGCATACCGCGCTGGCACGCATCGAACGGACCCAAATTGTCCTTTCCCGCGGGAATATGGACAATTTGGGTCCGTTCGCGTGAGCGCGTGGGCCGGCACGGACGCCGTGAGCGCGCGAGCGGGCGGGCGCGAACACGAGCGGGCGTGCGTGAGCGGGCGCAAATGCGCGAGCGGGCGGGCGCGAATGCGCGGGGTCGCGATCCTGGCCGGGTGGGCGTGTGGCTGCAAGGGTGCTCGGGCGCGGGTGCGCCCGAGCGGGTGCGCCCGAGACAGCCGCACCAGGACGAGCGCGCCCAACCCCAACCCGTTCGGCGCACATCGAACGGACCCAAATTATCCTTTCCCGTGGAAATATGGACAATTTGGGTCCGTTCGCGCGCAGGAGCAGGCGCGCTGAAGCAGGAGCAGGCGCGCCGAAGCAGGAGCAAGCGCAGGCGCAGGCGCGCCGAAGCGCGCGCAAGCGCACGGGCACGAGCGCGCGCACCCACGAGCGGAGGCGCGCCCGCCCGGCCGCGGGCTCGCGGCTCGTTACTTGACGAGCGGGAACAGGATCGTCTCGCGGATCCCGAGACCGGTGAGCGCCATGAGCAGGCGGTCCATGCCCATGCCCATGCCGCCCGACGGCGGCATCGCGTGCTCGAGAGCCCGCAGGAACTCCTCGTCGACGCCCATCGCCTCGTCGTCGCCGCGCGCCGCCTCGGCCGCCTGCTGCACGAAGCGCTCGCGCTGCACGACGGGATCGACGAGCTCGGAGTAGCCGGTCGCCAGCTCGAAGCCGCGGATGTAGAGGTCCCACTTCTCGACGACGCCCGGGATCGAACGGTGGTGACGCGTGAGCGGGCTCGTCTCGACCGGGAAGTCCATGACGAAGGTCGGCTTCGTCAGCGAGTCGATGACGAAGTGCTCCCAGAGCTCTTCGATGAGCTTGCCGTGGTTCGGCAGCTTCACCTCGACGCCCTCCTTCTCGGCGAGTGCCAGCAGTTCCTCCACAGAAGTCTCGGGCGTGATCTCGCGTCCGGCCGCCTCGGACAGGGAGCCGTACATCGAGATGCGGTCCCAGTCGCCGCCGAGGTCGAAGAGGGTGCCGTCGGCCCACTCCACGACATGGGTGCCCTCGCGCTCGGTGCCGACGTTCGCGGCGAGCGCCGCGTTCTGCACGAGCGCCTGGGTGAGGTCGGCGATCCCGTTGTAGTCGGTGTAGGCCTGGTAGGCCTCGAGCATCGCGAACTCGGGGCTGTGGGTCGAGTCGGCGCCCTCGTTGCGGAAGTTGCGGTTGATCTCGAAGACGCGCTCGAGACCGCCGACCGCGGCGCGCTTGAGGAAGAGCTCGGGCGCGATGCGCAGGTACAGCTCGGTGTCGAACGCGTTGGAGTGCGTCACGAACGGGCGGGCCGAAGCGCCGCCATGCATGGTCTGCAGCATGGGCGTCTCGACCTCGATGAAGTCGCGCTCGGCGAAGGTGCTGCGCAGGCTCGCCATGGTGCGGGCCCGGGTGACGACGTTGCGTCGCGCCTGCTCGCGCTGGATGAGGTCGAGGTAGCGCTGGCGTACCCGCGTCTCCTCGTTCAGCTCGGCGTACATGTTGGGCAGCGGGGCGATGGCCTTGGCGGCGATGCGCCACTCCTTGACCATGATCGAGAGCTCGCCGCGGCGGCTCGAGATGACCTGGCCGCTGACGAACAGGTGATCGCCGAGATCGACGAGCTCCTTGTAGCTCGCGAGCGATTCCTCGCCGACCTCGGCGAGGCTCACCATCACCTGGATCCGCTCGCCGTTCCCCGCCTGCAGCGAGCCGAAGCACAGCTTGCCGGTGTTGCGCTGGAACACGACGCGGCCGGCGATGCCGACGATCTCGCCGGTCTCGTCGCCGGCGACGAGCTCGCCGTACTTCGCGCGCACGGCGGGGATCGTGGTGGTCACGGGGACCGAGACGGGATATGCACCGCCGGCCAGATCGGCGCCCGCGTTGAGCTTGTCGCGCTTCTCGAGGCGCACGCGCTTCTGCTCGAAGACTTCGGCTTCGGTCTCGACGTGCGTTTCGGGCGCGGTCTGCTCGCTCATTTGGGCGGGATCCTCCATGGTGTGCTCTGATGCGGCGCGCGGGACCCGGCCCGAGCGCACCGGATCAGTCTACGCGAGGGCGGTCGCTCCGGACCGTGCACGCCGGGCCGCGCGATCGTGCACGCCGACGAGCGACGCGGGCCCCGACTCGCGGCCCCCGACCCGAGCCCCGCAACCCCCGGATCGTATACGATCAGGATGCGGGCACGACGTAGGCCCCGGGAGGAGCACCGTGAGCACTGCGCAACCCCGCCTGACTCCGGGCCTCCTCGCCGCACTCGGTCTGCTCGCCGCCGTGAGCGCTGTCGCGACCGACCTCTACATCCCGTCGATCCCGAGCATCGCGAGCGAGCTGCACGCCTCGGCCTCCTCGGTGCAGCTGACGCTCTCGCTGTTCTTCTTCGGCGTCGGGCTCGGGCAGCTGCTGCTCGGCCCGCTCTCCGACTCCCTCGGCCGCCGCCCCGTGCTGCTCGCCGGCTTCGCGGTGTTCGCGGTCGCCGGCATTGCGACCGTGTTCGTGCAGGACGTTGGCACCCTGATCGCGCTGCGCCTGCTGCAGGGCCTCTCGGGAGCGGTCGGCATCGTGCTCTCGCGCGCCATCGCCGCCGATCTCAGCACCGGCGACACCGCCGTGCGCGCGCTCAGCCTCATCGCGATGGTGGTCGGGCTCGGCCCCATGATCGCGCCCGTGCTCGGCGGGTTCGCGCACCGGCTCTGGGACTGGCGCGGAGTGCTCGCGGTGCTCGCCGTCATCTCGACCCTCATGCTCCTGCTCGCCTGGCGACGCGTGCCCGAATCGCTCCCCGTCGAGCAGCGGCGCCCGCACGGGATCGGCGCCGCCCTGCGACCGTTCGCCGAGCTGATCCGGGATCGGGGCTTCGTCGCGCTCACACTCGCGTTCGCGCTGTCGTTCACCGCGATGATCTCCTACATCTCGGCATCGCCGTTCATCGGCCAGCGGATCCTGCGCATGACGCCCATCGAGTACGCGCTGTCCTTCGCCGCCGGCGCGTCCGCCCTGCTCATCGCCAACCTCGTCAACGCTCGCCTCGCCCCGAGGGTGGGCCCGGGCCGGATGCTGGCAGCGGGCTCCGGCCTGCTCGTGCTCGGCGGGCTCGGGATGCTGACGCTCGTGCTCATGGACGCACTCACGATCCCCGGTTTCGTCGTCTGCGCGTTCGCGCTCACCGGAGGAACGGGCCTCACCATGTCGAACGCGAGCGCCCTGGCGCTCGCCCGGGCCGGGAGGGCGCGCGGTTCGGGATCCGCGCTCATCGGCACCGCCCAGTTCGCCCTCGGCGGCGCAGCCGCGCCGTTGGTCGGGCTCTGGGGCGAGACGACCGCCCTGCCCATGGCGATCACCGTCGCCGCAGCCGCCGCGCTGTCCACCGTCTGCGCGGTCCGCGCGACGATCCGCCGGCGAGGCTGAGCCTCCGCCGGAGCCGCACGGGCGCCGGCTGCCCCGGCTCCTGGTGCCCGGGCCTCAGTCTCGGCTACTCGACGTGGGGAACGGCCCGCGCGAGCGCCTCCTCGACCGAAGCACGAACGAGACCGCCGATCACCCGATGGGGCTGCTCCAGCCCGATCCCGTCCAGCGCCTCGAGCGCCTGCCGGACCACCGCGCCCGAGAACTCGCGCGCCGCAGCGAGCGCCTCGGCGTACGCGGGCCGATCCTGCTCGGCCACCACGACCGGCTCGGCGCCCATCTCGACCGCGAGCGCCTGGCCGATCGGCAGGACGGGGGCGGGTGCCGTGACCGCGATCGTCGACTCGGCGAGCCGCGTCAGGTCGAGGCTCGTGCCGGTGAAGACGAGTGCCGGGTGCAGAGCGAGCGGGATCACGCCGGTCGCGAGCGCGGGCGCGAACACGCCGTAGCCGTGCTCGGCTGCCGTGTGCACGGCCAGCTGGCCCGGCTGCCAGGCCCCGGTCTCGGTGAGTCCGCGCACGAGTCCCGGGAGCTCCTCGCCGGGGATCGCGAACAGCACGAGCTCCGAACGACGCACGACCTCCGGCACCTCGAGCACGGGGACTCCCGGCAGCATGGCCTCCGCCCGCTCGCGGCTCTCCTCGCTGACGGCCGAGATCCCGGTGATCGCGTGACCGGCTCCGGCGAGCGCGCTGCCGAGCACGGGGCCGACCCGGCCGGCACCGACGATCCCGATCCCGAGCCGCCCGTCGCGTCGGGCCTCGCTCATCGCGCGGCCCCGGCCACGTCGTCGCGCTGCGCCGCCACGGCCTGCGCCGCGAGCTGTTCGAACAGCCTGCGCGCGTGATCGAGTTCGAGGCCCGCGACCTCGGTGGGAACGGGGCCGAAGACCGTGTGCACCCGGACCCGGGCGAGACCCAGCAGACGGTGGAAGCAGGTGCGGTGCAGCAGCACCGACTGGGCTCGGGCGAGCGGCACGAGCGCGTAGCCACGCGTGAGCACGCCACGGCGGATCAGTGCGAGCGTGTGCGGGGAGCCCGGACCCGGCTGGGTCACTGCGATCCCCGTGCGGCGACGCGCGCCCCAGAGCACGAGCGCGCTGCGCGGCCCGGCGCCCAGGTAGCCGCCACCCGCCCCCGCGATCCCGTCGCTCAGCACGGCGTACGAGAGCGGCCCCTCGGTGCCGCCCCCGCTCGCCGCGAAGAAATCGCGGTCGCCCAGGATCGTCTGCGTCACGCGCACCGCATCGTCGAGCGTGCCGACGGGCAGCACGATCCCGGCGACCTTCTGGCCGTCGGAACCGTTGCTCGCGTTCCCCGCGAGGGTGATCCGCACCTGCCACCAGCCGAACGGCCGCCAGAGCAGCGGCTGCCGGACGTCGACGGCGTGCACGCGGGCGAACGGGATCGTCTCGGTGCGGGTGGCGGTGAGGCCCGCACCGATCCGGATCGCGTCGTCGGAGCGCGAGAGCGTGAATCCGAAGCCGCGGTTGAAGTGGCTCACGATCACCGCGACCGAGGCGATGGCGATCGGGATCAGGCCGGCGAGAGCTGCGGGGTGGCCGGCGATCACGAAACCGCCGACCACGCCCACCAGCACGATCGCGACGAGGAACCCCCAACCGAGCAGGATGCTGCCGACGAGGCGCCCGAGCGGGACGGAGACGAGGGTGCCGGCCATCCGGGCGCCCTGGTCGACGTCGTCGTCGGCGAAATCGGTGACGCGCGCCTCGAGGTCGAGCGCATCCACGAGGCGGGATCCGGAGCGCCCGGCGTCGGCCGCTGACCCGGCCGATTCGGCACCCGCTGCCGCGCCCTCGGCCTGCGCCCGCACGAGGCGGAGGATCTGCTCGCGCACCGCCTGCGCATCGCGGTGCCCGAGGTAGGCGAGGGTCAGCTTGCCGCCCTGGCCGGCCGTCTGCACCTCGACCTGGGTGAGGCCGAGCACGCGGGCGAGCAGCTGGCGCTGCAGATCCACCGCCTGGATCCGGTCGAGCGGTGCCCGGCGGTGCTGCTTGAACAGGACGCCGCGGCGCAGCTCCACCGCATCGTCGGCGATGCGGAACTGCGCGAAGCGGTACGACAGCCAGGAGAACAGGATCACCAGCGCGATGATCGCCGCCACGACCAGCAGCGCCACGACCACGAGACCGTGCTCGAGGATGTAGCCGATGCCGCCGTTCTCCGGGCTCTGATCCCAGCTCGAGTTCCCGATGACGAGGCTGATCAGCTGATCGCGCAGGTTGGCGACGATGATGCCGAACAGCACGAGCACGAACAGCCCGCCGCGCAGCAGCGGCGAGAGCGGGTGCAGCCGCCGCCATTCGCCGTCGCTCGGGATCGCCGGTCGAGCCGGGATCGCGGGGTCGCTCACAGCCCCGACCGCCGGGACTCGGCGAGGCGGATCAGCTCGTCGCGCAGCGCCTCCGCGTCGGCGTCGACGAGGCCGGGCAGGGCGATGCCGGTCGCCGCGGCCGCGGTGACGAACTTCAGGTTCGCGAGACCGAGCGCGCGCAGCAGCGGACCGCGGGTGACGTCGACGAGTTGCAGGCGCCCGTACGGGACGGCGACGACGCGCTCGAACATGATGCCGCGCCGGAACACGAGATCGTCCTCCCGCAGCGCATAGCCCATGGCGCGCACGCGGCGGAAGGCGAGGATCGCGTTCACGAGGAACGCGGCGGCGATCACGGCCAGCGCGATGACGACGAGCACCGGCACGTCTTGGCGGATGAACGTCGGGATCACGTATGCGGCGGCGCCCGCGATGACGACGGGGATCAGGTTGCCGACCAGGTCGACCCAGGCGTACTTCGGCGAGACCCGCAGCCACGCGGTCGCGGACGTCTCGCTCGCGGCGCCGTGGCGGGCGACGGGCTGAGTGGAGTGGGGTTCTGGATGCGCCGGTTGTGTCACGCTCCCACTCTACGGCGAACCCGGTCCGGTGCGGCGGAGCCGGAGCGGGGGCCCGTGCCCCGGAACGGGGGCCGGTGCCCCGGAACGGGGGCCCGTGCCCCGGGACGGGGGCCGGTGCCCCGGAACGGGGGGGCCGGTGCCCCGGAACGCTTCGGTGCGATTCGGTGCGATGCGGCCGTCTTCGGCGCGGCCCGGTCCTTCCCGTTTCGGTCCGGTTCGGTTCGGTTCGACCTTCTTCGCCCGTCCCACCCCCTTCAGAGAGCGGGCCGAGTGCCGAGGACCGGCCGAACTTGCGCGGGTTCTCCGGGCTCTCGACAGTTGCCCCGGTCCTCGACAGCTGCCCCGGTCCTCGACAGGTACCCCGGCCCTCGACAGACATCCCGGTCCTCGACAGACGCCCCAGCCCTCGACAGACATCCCGGCCCTCGACAGACGCCCCGGCCCTCGACCCGACGACGCATCCGCCGACGACCCGGTACCCCTCGAGCCCGAAGCCCCCGGGTCCGAAGCACCCGGACCCGACGACCCGGGTACGCAACGCCGTGAGCGCTGGGCGCCCCGCCTCAGGTGTCGCGGGGCCGAGTGCGGGTGGCGTGCGGCGCGGGCTCCTCACCCGGACGGCCGACGGCTCCCCCGCCGGTCCCGCTGCCGCCGCCCTCGCCGTCCTCGTCGTCGCTCGGCGGGACGCGGCACCAGTGCTCGACCAGGATCCCGACGACCAGTAGCACCGCGCCGGTGATCGCGGTCGCGAGGATCGGAGCCCAGGTCGCGCCCGGCGCGGGAACGCTGCGCGCGCCGAGCGGCAGCAGCGCGCCGAGGCCGAATCCGCCGAACAGCGCGCCGACGAACTGAGCGGCCCGCGCGGCCGCGAGCAGGCGGACGGCGTGGAACGGATTGACCATGCGATCGGCCCGATGCGTCACCGCACGGCGCAGCAGGATGCCGAGCACCAGCAGCACGCCCGCGAGCACACTGAGGGTGGCCGAGAGCGAGAGGGGCGGAACGAGCGGTGGCATGCCGACGGCGGAGCGCTGCGCCTGCACGAGCGCGCCGACCCCGGCGCCGACGATCCCGAGGACCAGCAGCCAGATCCAGGCGGTGCGATGCTCCCGCTGCATCAGCGCGCGCCCCCGTCCTCGATGCGCGTCGTCGAGTCTCCGACCCGTTCGAGCAGTGCCGCGACCGGCCCGTGGCCCGGCAGCACGGCGTGAGGATCGAGATCGAGCCACGGCGCGAGCACGAAGTCGCGCTCGTGAGCGCGCGGGTGCGGCACGGTGAGCCGGGCGTCGCGGATGCTGCGTCCGCCGTAGAGGATCAGGTCGATGTCGAGCGTGCGGTCGCCCCACCGGACGTCGCGCGTGCGCCCGTGCTCCGCTTCGATGCGCTGCAGCAGGTCGAGGAGGGCGTGCGGATCGAGCGTGGTCTCGGCGATGGCGATCCCGTTGATGTAGCGGGGCGCGTCGGGGTCGGGTCCGTCGAGCGTGAGCGCGATCGTCTCGCGCAGCGGCGAGGCGCTGAGGCTCAGGATTCCCGGTGCGGCGAGGATCTCGGCCTGCGCGTCGGCGATGGTCTCGCCCCGGTCGCCGAGGTTGGCGCCGAAGGCGAGCACGACGGGGACGAGCTGGGCGATCATTCGGAGCCTCCCGCGGAACCGGAACCCGAACCGGAACCGGAACCGGCCGCCGCACGGACGACCGTCACCGACACGTCGCCGAACGGCAGGTCGATGGGGGCCTCGGGCTTGTGCACGGTGAGGCGGACGGCCCGGACTCCGTCGAAGCTCAGCGCGACGTCGGCCGCGCGTTCGGCGACCGTCTCGATGAGGTCGACCGGGTCTCGTTCGACCGCGGCCGAGATGGCCTCGGCCAGCTCCCCGTAGTGCACGGTGCGCGCCAGTTCGTCGCTGCGGGCCGCGGCACCGAGGTCGACCGAGACCTCGGCGTCGATCACAAATCGCTGCCCCCGCTCCCGTTCGAAGTCGAAGACGCCGTGGTGGGCGCGGACCTCGAGGCCCGAGAGGCGGATCAGGTCACCGTCGAACCGGGGCATCGGCTCAGGGACCGGGTCGGTCCCCGCGGCGGAGCGGCCGGGTCGGAGCGCCGGGGTGGGCGCGGGCGCGAGCGCCGAGACCGGCACCGAAGACGGTGCGGGGGCGGAATCCGGCGACGATTCGGCGCGTTCGGCCGCGGCCCAGGCACCGGCCACGGCGAGCGCCTGGACGGTGGACGGGACGTCGTGCACGCGCACGCCCCAGGCTCCCGCGCGGACGGCGAGGGCGCTCGTGACCGCGGTCGCGAGGTCGCGGGCCATCGGGCCGCCCGTGCCGCGCGCGGCTTCCGGCAGCGCGTCGAGCAGTTCGCCGAGCATCCGTTTGCGTGAGATACCGACGAGGATCCGGGCTTCCGGGCCGCCGAGCTCGCGCAGCCGTGCGAGGAGGCGCCAGCCCTGCTCGGCGGTCTTGTCGAAGCCGAGGCCGGGGTCGAGGATGACGCGCCGGGCGTCGACACCGGCAGCGACCGCGCGCTCCGCCGAGCGCGCCAGCGCCTCGCGGATCTCGCCGACCACGTCGAGGTAGCCGGATCGCCGGTGCGCCGGGTCCGGGATCCCGCGCCAGTGCCCGATCGCGAACTCGGCCCCGGAGGCGGCGACGGTTTCGACCATGCGCGGGTCGTGCAGGCCGCCCGAGACGTCGTTGACGATCGAGGCTCCGGCCGCGACCGCGGCCTCGGCGGTTTCGGCGTGGATCGTGTCGATCGAGATGGATGCGCCGGCTTCGACGAGGGCGCGGATGACGGGGAGGACGCGGCGCTGCTCCTCCGCCGGGGGGACCGCCTCGGCTCCCGGACGCGTCGATTCGCCGCCGACGTCGACGATGGTGGCGCCCTGCGCGACGAGCTCGTGTCCGCGGGCGATCGCCGCGTCGAGAGCGTCGAACCGGCCGCCGTCGCTGAACGAGTCGGGCGTGACGTTGAGCACGCCCATGACCTCAGTCATCGGAGCGCTTTCCGAGCAGGGCCATGATGTCCGCGCGCGCAGCCGGCTCCGCGAGGGTGCCGCGGGAGGCGATGGTGACGGCGACCGCATCGGTCTGGCGCACACCGCGATCGGCGACGCAGCCGTGGCTCGCCTCGAGCACCACGAGGACTCCAGCAGGATCGAGGCCATCCTCCAGCACCTGGGCGATCTGCTCGCCGAGCCGCTCCTGCACCTGCGGCCGCGATGCGAGGGTCTCGACGACGCGCGGGATCGCGCTGAGCCCGACCACGCGCTCGGCGGGCCGGTAGGCGATGTGAGCGCGCCCGCGGAAGGGCAGCAGATGGTGCTCGCAGACCGAGCGCAGCGCGATGTCGCGCAGCAGCACGAGCTCGCCCGGACGGTCCCCCACCGGCACGGCGTCGGCGAGGTGCGCCGACGGGTCGACGCCCACGCCGGAGAAGAACTCGGCGTAGGCGTCGGCCACGCGAGCGGGAGTGCTCGCGAGTTCGTGGCGATCGGGATCCTCGCCGATCGCCGCCAGCAGCTCCCGCACGGCGGCGGCGATGCGCGGGCGATCGACGCTCGGGGTCATGATTCGGCGCTCGGTCCCGCGGGAGCCGGCGGCACCGGCGGAGCCTGCGGCCCGGTCGGCTCCTGCGGAGCAGCCGGGGCCTGCGGCGCCGCCTGGGGCGCGTCAGTGGCGACCGAGGCGGGCACCTCGATGGGCGGTCGATCGGAGACCGGACGCTCCTGGTGCGAGAGCCAGGTGGGGCGTTCGGGGAGCTTCTTCACGTCGCGGAAGATCTCGGCGATCTGGATGTGGTCGAGCGTCTCCTTTTCGAGCAGTTCGCGCGCCAGGTCGTCGAGGATGTCGCGGTTCAGGACGAGCACCTCGTAGGCCTCGTTGTGCGCCTGCTCCATGAGTGCCCGCACCTCTGCGTCGATCTCGACGGCGATGCCCTCGGAGTAGTCGCGGCTCTGCCCGTACTCGCCGAGGAACGCGCCCGGCTGCGCCTGACCGAGCTTGACCGGGCCGACCGAGGCCGACATGCCGTACTCGGTGACCATCTTGCGCGCCGTGCCGGTGGCCTTCTCGATGTCGTTCCCCGCGCCCGTGGTCGGGTCGTGGAACACCAGTTCTTCGGCGACGCGCCCGCCGAGGGCGTAGGCGAGCTGATCCTGCAGCTCGTTGCGCGTAACCGAGTACTTGTCTTCGAGCGGGATCACCATCGTGTAGCCGAGCGCGCGGCCGCGCGGGAGGATCGTGATCTTGGTGACCGGGTCGGTGTGGTTGAGCGCCGCGGCGACGAGCGCGTGGCCGCCCTCGTGGTACGCCGTGATCAGCTTCTCCTGGTCCTTCATGACCCGGGTGCGGCGCTGCGGGCCGGCGACCACGCGGTCGATGGCCTCGTCGAGCGCGCGGTTGTCGATGAGCTGCGCGTGCGATCGCGCCGTCAGCAGCGCGGCCTCGTTGAGCACGTTCGCGAGGTCGGCGCCCGAGAAGCCGGGGGTCTTGCGCGCGACGACGTCGAGATCGACGTTCTTCGAGAGGGGCTTGCCCGCCGAGTGCACCTCGAGGATCTTGCGACGGCCCGCCATGTCGGGTGCGTCGACGCCGATCTGACGGTCGAAGCGGCCCGGGCGCAGCAGCGCGGGATCGAGCATGTCGGGACGGTTGGTCGCCGCGATCATGATCACGTTCGTCTTGGGATCGAAGCCGTCCATCTCGACGAGCAGCTGGTTGAGCGTCTGCTCGCGCTCGTCGTGGCCGCCGCCCATGCCCTGGCCCCGGCGCTGGCCGACCGCGTCGATCTCGTCGACGAAGATGATGGCCGGCGCGTTCGCCTTGGCCTCCTTGAAGAGATCGCGCACACGGCTCGCGCCGACGCCGACGAACATCTCGACGAAGTCGGATCCCGAGATCGAGTAGAAGGGCACGCCGGCCTCACCGGCCACCGCGCGCGCCAGCAGGGTCTTGCCCGTGCCGGGAGGGCCGTAGAGCAGCACGCCCTTGGGGATCCGTGCGCCGACCGCCTGGAATCGCGAGGCGTCCTGCAGGAAGTCCTTGATCTCGTGCAGCTCTTCGACCGCTTCGTCGGCGCCGGCGACGTCGGCGAAGGTGACGGTCGGCGCCTCCTTCGAGACGAGCTTCGCCCGGGACTTGCCGAACTGCATGACCTTGTTGCCGCCGCCCTGCATCGACGACAGCATCCACCAGAAGAACAGGCCGATGAGCAGCACGGGCAGCAGGAAGCCGAGCAGCGACCACAGCGGGTTGGGCTGCGGCACCTGGTCGGTGTAGCCGTTCTTCGGAGCGGCCTTGGTGACGGCCTCGACCACGGACTCGCCGCGGGGCCCGACGTAGTAGAAGAAGACCTCGTCGGTGCCGGTCTTCTTGTCGACGGAGTTCAGCGTGAGGTTGACGCGCTGGTCGCCGTCGATGATCTCGGCCTGCTTGACCTTGCCCTCCGACAGCAGTTCGAGACCGCGCTCGGTCTTCACCTCGCGCGAACCGCCGCCCATGATCAGCATCCACCCGACCAGCACGATGATGGGCGCGAGGATCAGGTAGATCAGGGGGCCGCGGAACAGCTTCTTCCCCTTGGACAGTGTCTCAGCCACGTTGGGCCCTTTCTGGGTCCGGCGGGTGCGCTGAGCTCAGCCCGTCCGCCGCATGTCGATTCGACCGCGATGCCGATGCGGCGCGTGCCGCACCGGACTTCACGAGTGCAAGCGTAGCCGCCCGGTCTGACAACGCCCCCGGCTTCCGCCGAGGGCGAACCGAGGAACGGCCCCGAACCGCCCGGCTACTCGCTGTAGACGTGCGGTGCGAGGATCGCGACGTCGCGCAGGTTGCGGTAGCGCTCGGCGTAGTCGAGCCCGTAGCCGACGACGAAGTCGACCGGGATGTCGTAGCCGACGTAGTCGACCTCGAGGTCGACCTTCATCGCCTCGGGCTTGCGCAGCATGGTGCAGATGCGCACCGACTTCGCCCCGCGGCTCTCGAGGTTCTCCTTCAGCCAGGACAGGGTGAGTCCGGAGTCGATGATGTCCTCGACGATGAGCACGTCGCGGCCGGTCAGGTCGGCGTCGAGATCCTTCATGATCTTGACGACGCCGCTCGACTTGGTGCCGGCACCGTAGGAGCTGACGGCCATCCAGTCCATCTCGGCGTGGAAGCGGAGTTCGCGCGAGAGATCCGCCATGACCATGACGGCGCCCTTGAGCACGCCGACGAGCAGCGGCGGCTCGTCCCGGTAGTCGGCTTCGATCTCGCGCGCCAGCTCCGCGAGCCGTGCGTGCAGCTCGGCTTCGGTGTGCAGCACGACCGTGAGGTCATCGCCGAGGTGGGACGCGTCCATGTGACTCCTGCTCTCGCTCGAAAGGTGTGGCAGCGGTGAACACGAGGCGCTCACCGGCACGAACTACTGTAGCGCCGGGGACGGTGAGCGGTCCCTGACCGCGCCACTCGGTGATGAGCCGATCGATCTCGAGCGTGTGGGTCCGCGAGAGCAGGGCCCCGAACTCGTCGCGCGCCACCCGGCGGATCACCCGGTGCCGGATCGCAGCCGGATTCGCGGCGAGTGCGGGGATCCGCACGGCGATCCCCGCCTCGGCGAACTCGACCAGTTCCTCGATGCACTCGTCGACCATCCCGTCGAGCGCGTCCGCGTCCTCGCGCGCCTGCTCGGCGCTGCGGGCGAGCGCCGCGGCCACGCCGGGACCCAGCTCCCGCTCGAGGACCGGCAGCACGGTGGTGCGGGCCCGCACGCGGGCGAACACCGGGTCCGCGTTCTGCGGATCGGTCCAGGGGTCCAGTCCCTGCGCCGCGCAGGCGGCCTCGGTGCTGGATCGCGGAACCCCCAGCAGGGGACGCAGGATCCGCCCGCGGCGCGGGGGATTCCCGCGATGGATCGGGTGCCCGAGCCGCGCGAAAGGCCGAGCAGCACCTGCTCCGCCTGGTCGTCGCGGGTGTGGGCGGTGAGGATCGCGACCGCGCCAGAGTCGTCGGCCGCGGCCTCGAGCGCGGCGTATCGGGCGCGCCGGGCGGCGGCCTCCGGCCCGTCGGGACCCGCGGCCTCGACGACGACCTGCCGCACGAGCACCGGATCGAGGCCGAGCGCCCGCGCCTGCTCCGCGGCTCGCTCGGCTGCGGCGGCCGACCCCGCCTGCAGTCCGTGGTCCACGACCACCGCGCCGAAGCGGTACGTGCCCGAGCGCGCCTCGTGCGCTGCAGCGGCCGCGAGAGCCAGCGAGTCGGCCCCGCCCGACAGGGCGACGAGCACGAGGGACGGGACCGGATCCTGCGACTCGCGAACTCGCGCGGGATGACGGGAGGGGCCGTTCCCTCCGCCGTCCCGCGCGATGGAGGCGTCGCCGGATCCCAGCGCGCGCCGCAGCGCGAGCCGGATCTCGGCGACCGCCGGGTCGAGCGGCGGGAGGCGCGGCGTCACGATCCTGCGCTCAGAACGTGACGGTCGTGCCGGCCTCGGGCACCACGCGCACCGCGCCCTTGTCGGCCGACTGGGCGAACGCCGCGTAGGCGCGCAGCGCCGGCGAGACCTCGCGCACGCGGCTCTTCGGGCGGTACCCGCCGTTCGCCTCGAGCTCGGCGCGGCGGCGGTCGAGCTCCTCCTGCGGCACGTCGAGCGCGAGCTTGCGAGTGGGGATGTCGATCGACACGATGTCGCCGTCCTCGACGAGGGCGATGACGCCGCCCGCGGCCGCCTCGGGCGAGACGTGCCCGATCGAGAGCCCGGAGGTGCCGCCGGAGAAGCGGCCGTCGGTGACCAGCGCGCAGGCCTTGCCGAGGCCGCGGCCCTTGAGGAACGAGGTCGGGTAGAGCATCTCCTGCATGCCGGGGCCGCCCTTGGGGCCCTCGTAACGGATCACGACGACGTCACCCTCGGTCACCTGCTTGTTCAGGATCTTCTCGACGGCCTCGTCCTGCGACTCGCACACCACGGCGGGTCCCGAGAAGGTCCAGATCGATTCGTCGACGCCCGCGGTCTTGACGACCGCGCCGTCGACGGCGAGGTTGCCGCGCAGCACGCCGAGGCCGCCGTCCTTCGAGTAGGCGTGCTCGACGCTGTGGATGCAGCCGTTCTCGGCGTCGAGATCGAGGTCGCGCCAGCGCTCCGACTGCGAGAACGCGGTCGACGAGCGCTTGCCGCCGGGCGCCGCATGCCACAGCTCGAACGCTTCGTCGCTGGCCTTGCCGCCGCGCACGTCCCACTCGTCGAGCCACTCGCCGAGCGTCGCCGCATGCACCGTGTGCACCTGGTCGTCGAGCATCCCGCCGCGGCGCAGCTCGCCGAGCAGGGCGGGGATCCCGCCGGCGCGGTGCACGTCCTCCATGTAGTAGGTCTTGCCGTTCGCCACGTTGGGGGCGACCTTCGCGAGGCAGGGGACGCGGCGCGAGACCGCGTCGATCTCGTCGAGGCCGAAGTCGACCCCGGCCTCGTGCGCCGCGGCGAGCAGGTGCAGGATCGTGTTGGTCGAACCGCCCATGGCGATGTCGAGCGCCATGGCGTTCCCGAAGGCGGCGGGGGTCGCGATGTTGCGCGGCAGCACCGACGCGTCGTCGCCCTCGTAATAGCGCTTCGTGATGTCGACGACCAGCGCGCCGGCCTTCTCGTAGAGCGCGCGGCGGGCGGTGTGCGTCGCCAGGGTCGAGCCGTTCCCGGGCAGTGAGAGGCCGATCGCCTCGGTGAGGCAGTTCATCGAGTTCGCGGTGAACATGCCCGAGCACGAACCGCACGTCGGGCAGGCCGACTCCTCGATCTTCTGGATGTCCTCGTCGGAGACGTTCTCGTTCACGGCCTCGGAGATCGCGTCGACGAGATCGAGCGTGCGTACCATGCCGTTCGCGAGCACCGCCCGACCCGACTCCATCGGGCCGCCCGAGACGAACACCGTCGGGATGTTGAGGCGCAGGGCCGCAAGCAGCATCCCGGGGGTGATCTTGTCGCAGTTCGAGATGCAGATCAGCGCGTCGGCGCAGTGCGCGTTGGCCATGTACTCGACCGAGTCGGCGATCAGATCGCGCGAGGGCAGCGAATAGAGCATGCCGCCGTGGCCCATCGCGATCCCGTCGTCGACCGCGATGGTGTTGAACTCTCGGGGGATGCCGCCCGCGGCGGTGATGGCGTCCGAGACGATGCGTCCGACGGGGGCGAGGTGCGTGTGCCCCGGGACGAACTCGGTGAACGAGTTCGCGACCGCGATGATCGGCTTGCGGCCGAGATCGGCACCGTTGACGCCGGCGGCGCGGAACAGCGCGCGGGCGCCCGCCATGTTGCGTCCGTGGGTGACCGTGTGGGAACGATAGATGACCATGCTCCGCATTTTGGCGGAGTTCGCGGGGAACGCAAAGTCAGCACGGGTACTGGTACTCGCAGTACTGTTGGTTCGTGATCCGACCCCGCACTCCCCGACGCGAGCAGCTGGGCGAGTTCCTCGCCACTCGCAGACGCGCGCTCCGCCGCGCCGAGCTCGGACTCCCCGGGGTGCCCGCAGACGCGAGACCGGTCTCAGCCGCGAGGAGATCTCGGCGCTCGCAGGCGTCAGCGTGAGCTGGTACACCTGGCTCGAGCAGGGGCGCGACATCAACGTCTCGAACCAGGTGCTCACGGCGGTGGCGCGGGTGCTGCGCCTCTCGCCCGACGAGACGGCCTACGTCGTCGCGCTCGCGGCGCCCGCCGAGGGATCCGAGGATCCGACGCCCGAGGCGGCCCCCGAGCACCTGCAGCACCTCGTCGACGCGCTCCCCTTCCCCGCCTTCATCGTGGCCGCCGACTGGGCGATCGTCGGATGGAACGACGGATACGCGGAGCTCTACCCGCCGATCGCCGCGCTGGCGCCCGAAGACCGCAATCTGATCTGGCTCGTCTACACGGACCCCCGATTGCGGAGCATGCTGCCCGACTGGGAGCGCGACAGCCGCAGCTTCCTGGCCGAGTTCCGCACCGAATCGGGGGTGCGCCTGAGTTCCGACCGGCACCGGGCGCTCGTGGCGCGGCTGCGCGAGGCCAGCGCCGACTTCCGGGCGCAGTGGGCGGAGCACGCGATCGAGCGCTTCACCTCGCGCACGCGCGTCTTCGTCCTGCCCGACGGCGAGCGCCGCTTCGAACACCACCGGCTCGTGCCGTCGGACGCCGCCGGCCTGCACGTCGTCGCCTACGTGCCGATCGGCTGAGCGTCTCTCCGGGGTGCCGACCCCGGTTTCCCGGTGTCCCGCACGCGGGCGCGGCGGCGCGGGCGGGTACGCTTGACCCGTGATCCGGCGCGCCCGGATCCCGCATCCGTGCACATCGCTTTCAACTACAGCGCAAGGAGCCGCACATGACCGCAGCATTCGACGCCGTCATCGAGATCCCCAAGGGGAGCCGCAACAAGTACGAGGTCGATCACGAGACCGGCCGGGTGTACCTCGACCGCGTGCTCTACACGGGCTTCGTCTACCCCACCGACTACGGCTTCTTCGAGGAGACCCTCGGCGAGGACGGCGATCCGCTCGACGTGCTCGTGCTGCTCGACTACCCGGTGTTCCCCGGTGTCGGCGTCAAGGTGCGCCCGGTCGGCGTGCTCAAGATGAGCGACGAGGCCGGCGGTGACGACAAGGTCATCGCGGTGCAGCACAAGGACCCGCGCTGGGCCCACATCCAGGACGTCTCCGATATCCCGGAGTACACCCGCAAGGAGATCGAGCACTTCTTCGAGCACTACAAGGACCTCGAGCCCGGCAAGTGGGTCAAGGTCGACGCGTGGGGTTCGGCCGCCGACGCCGAGCAGCTCATCGTCGAGGCTCGTCAGCGACTCGCAGACCAGCACTGAGGTGGATGCGGGGCGCGAGGAACGAGCGCCCCGCAGTCAGGAGCGGCTGCAGGCCGAGGGCCGCTGAAGCAGCGGAGCCGCAGGCTCCGGTACGTCGAAGGGGCGGGGATCTCATGATCCCCGCCCCTTCGACGTACCGGCCCGTCTCAGAAGTTGATGACGAACGCCGGGTTCACGAAGTCGGACCAGTTGTTGTCTTGGACGGGACGCATCTCGAAGTGGAGGTGCGGGCCGCTGCTGCAGCCGGTGCTGCCGACGTAACCCACTACCTGGCCCCGCTGCACGTACTGACCGTTGCCGACGAGCGACCAGCTCGCCATGTGGGCGTACCGGGTCTGCCAGCCGTTGGGGTGGTTGATGCTGACCATGTTGCCGCCGCAGCCGTCCCAGTAGGCCGATGCGACTGTGCCCGACATCGCGGCGCGGATCGGGGTGCCGTACGCGGTCGCGAGGTCGATGCCGGTGTGGTCGGGCCGGCCCGGCGGGCGGAAGCCCTCGGAGACGAAGTAACCGGTGACGGGGATCAGCCAGCCGTTGCTGCTGCCGTTGTTTCCTCCACCACCTGGGTTGGGGTTGATCGGCGGGTTGCCTCCGCCGGTGTTCCCTCCGCCGGCGTTCTCCTGCTCGCGGCGCTTGCGCTCTTCCTCCTGGATCCGGCGGTTCTCGGCCTCGATCCGCTGCCGCTCGAGTTCCTCCTGACGCAGGCGCTCCTGGTAGCCCGCGACCGTCTTGGTGGTCTTGTCCTGCAGCGCGGCGAGCTGGGTCTCCAGGACCTTGACCTGGTCCTCCTGCTTGCGCACGACCTCGCCCTGATTCGCCACGGCATCCGCAGCGGCCTTCTCCGCGACCTCCGCCTCCTTGCTGAGCCGGTCGCGCTCGGCCTTCGCCGCCTCGGCCTGCTTGCCGAGCGACTCGGCGTTGTTGGTGCTCTGCTCCGCCTGCTCCGAGAGCACGGTGTTGCGCTCGGTGGCCTTCGACATCGAGGCGAGGCGCCCGAGCAGCGCGTCGGCCGTGTCCTTGTTGGAGTCGAGGAACAGCTCGAGGTTGCGGTCGACGCCGCCCGATCGGTACATCTGGGCGACCAGCGCGGCGGCCTGCTCCTTCGCCTGATCCGCTTCCTTCTTGCTGGCCGCGGCAGCGGCCTCCAGCGTGCTGGCCCGCTTCCCCGCCTCGACGAGCTTCTGCTGCGCCAGGTTCTTGGCCTCGATCTTGTCGCTGTGCAGGTTGCGCAGGCGATCGAGCTCCTTCTTCTGGCCGACGATGAGCTGCTCGATCTCCTTGACCTTGGCGTCGGTCGCGGCCTGGTTCGCCTTGGCGCGCTGCACGTCGTCCCAGGTCGGGAGATCGACGGCGTGCGCCGCGGGCGGGGTCGCCGGCGGCGCCGTCAGCAGGGTCGCTGCGATGACGAGCGCGCCAAGGATGCCCCAGCGGGCGCGGTTGGCCTTGCGGCGCTCGGTCATGCGGAACCCACCTCTACCTGTTCGTCGTGCACGGATCCGCGGACGCTGACGGCGAACGCAGACACCCGATCACGGTATCAAACGGCCCCGGCGCTCGCCGAGACCCCTCGCCGCAGCGCACTCGGCTCACGTTCAGCTTTAGGGTGAGACTTTGCCGCCGACCTGCGAAGCGCGCCATGCCTCGGTCACGGTTCGGTCACGGATCGGAAATCTCCGCGACCGATATTGCTCAATATTAGTTTGTACGCTTTACTAACTCGCATGGACCCCGCAATGCAGCGCTCTCCCGCACCCGCTCGGCGTGCGCCCGGCGCGCTCCGTGTCGGAGCGAAGGCGCTCCCCGGCGACGCTCGACGGCACAACCGCACGCTCGTGCTCCAGACGGTCTACCGGAGCGGCCCCGCGAGCCGGGCCGACATCGCCCGAGCGACCCAGCTCACCAAGGTCACCGTCTCCGATCTCGTCGCCGAGCTCACGGCCGAGGGGCTCATGCTCGAGCTCGGCACCCGGGAGGTCACCGGCCCGGGGAAGCCGGCCATGCTCGTCGACCTCGCGCGCGACACCCACGCGATCGTCAGCCTCGACCTCAGCGACCACCGCCGCTTCCGCGGCGCCGTGCTCGACCTCGACGGCCGGATCCTGCACCGCGCCGACGCCCCGCTCGACGGCGCCGTCGGCGACGCTGCGGTCGAACGCACCGTCGCCCTCGCCGAAGAGCTCGTCTCCCGCACCGGCCTCTCGCTGCTCGGGCTCGGCGTCGGCACCCCGGGCGTCGTCGACGACGGAGGCACCGTGCGCACCGCGCCGAACCTCGGCTGGGCCGACGTGCCGCTCCAGCGGATCCTGCAGGAGCGCACCGGCCTGCCCACGGTCGTCGCCAACGACGGCAACGCCGGCGTCCTCGCCGAGCACAACTTCGGCGGCGCGGGCGACGACCTGATGCTCATCGCCATCGGGCACGGCCTCGGTTCCGGCCTGATCGTCGGCGGCGTGCCCGTGGTGGGCAGCTGCTTCGCCGGCGGCGAGATCGGGCAGGTGATGGTCGGTTCCGACCTTCCGCTCGATGCCCCCTATTCCCGCGAGCAGGTGCTCGAGCACTGGCTGTCGGTCCCCGGACTCACGGCGGCGCTCGCGGAAGCCGGCGATGACGGGCGCGAGCGCGTGCTCCGCGAGGCGGGGCAGCGCCTCGGCACGGCTCTCGCGCCCGTCGTCGGCGCACTGAACCTCTCCGAGATCGTGCTCGCCGGCCCCCAGGAGCTCGTCGGCGACGTGCTCGCGGAGGCCACGCTCGAGATCCTGCAGCGGCGCACGCTGCCGGAGTCGCACCGCGGGCTCGTCATCCGCACGAGCTCGCAGGGCTCCGACCTGATCCTGCGCGGTGCCACCGCGCTCGTGCTCCAGGCGCAGCTCGGCATCACCTGACCCACCGCCCGCGGGCGCAGACCTCACCGACGCAAGACCCCGCGGACCGGCACCGCCGGCACCGCACCCCAGAAAGGAATCACCATGAAGAAGAGAACGCTCGTCGGCCTCGCCGCCGCGGCCGTCGCTTCCGCTCTCGTGCTCTCGGGCTGCTCGCAGGGCAGCGCGAACACCGCGGGCAGCGACAACAAGGGCAAGTCGATCACCATGTGGGTGATCGGCGCCGACACCCCCAAAGAGCTCCGCGACTACCTCAAGAAGGAGTTCACGAAGAAGACCGGGGCCGAGCTCAAGATCGAGGAGCAGACCTGGGGCGACATCGTCACCAAGCTGACCACCTCGCTGCCCGACAAGAACAACACCCCCGACGTCACCGAGATCGGCAACACGCAGTCGCCGACCTTCACCAACGTCGGCGCCTTCCTCGACGTGAGCGACATCTACGATGAGCTCGGCGGCAAGAACCTGCTGCAGTCCTTCGTCGACGCCGGCAAGGTCGACGGCAAGAACTACACGCTCCCCTACTACTTCGGGTCGCGCTACATGTTCATGCGCAAGGACATCTGGAGCGCCGCGGGGCAGCAGGTGCCCAAGACGCTCGACGAGTTCAACGCGGCGGTCAAGACGATCGCCGAGAAGAACCCGAAGGGGATCAAGAACTTCTCGGGCTTCTACCTGGGCGGCCAGGACTGGCGCGACGGCGTCTCGTGGATCTTCGCCAACGGCGGCGACATCGCCCAGCTGAAGGACGGCAAGTGGAAGGCCACCCTCGACTCCCCCGAGTCGCTGAAGGGACTCCAGCAGCTGCAGGAGATCTACCGCACCGCGTCGAAGGCGCCGAACGATGCCAAGGACGCGAACCAGTACCAGTTCCTCAACGACTCGGACGAGGTCAAGGACGAGGCCGGCCAGGTCACGCAGAACCTGTCGCTGAGCGCCGCCACGATCATGGCGCCGGGCTGGGCGCACTGGTCGATCGGCGACCTGAAGAAGGACGACAAGGGCGAGCCGACCCGCGTGTGGAACGACACGACCTTCGGCACCTTCGTGCTCCCGGGCAACGACGGCAAGCCCGCCCCGGTCTTCGCCGGCGGCTCGAACATCGGCATCTCGGCCGCCACCAAGGAGCCGGCGCTCGCCAAGGATCTGATGCGGATCATCTTCTCCAAGGAGTACCAGGAGATGCTCGGCAAGAACGGCCTCGGCCCGGCGAACCAGGAGTACACCTCCTCGCTCGGCGACGACCAGTTCGCGAAGGCCCTCGTCGAGTCGGCGTCGAACTCGAAGCTGACCCCGGCGGCCCCGGGCTGGGCGTCGATCGAGGCGAAGAACATCATGGAGGAGTTCTTCTCCCAGATCCGCGACTCGAACGATCTCGAGAAGCTGGCGAAGGACACCAACGCCAAGCTCGACGCACTGCTCAACCAGAAGTGACGCCGAGGGCGCAGCCCTCAGCGTCATCCTGCGCGAGCGCAGCGAGTCGCAGGATCCCGGCCCGGTTCCGGGATCCTGCGACTCCTCCGTCGCGCAGGATGACGACCACGCTCCGTCGCGCAGGATGACGACCTCCTTCCGCACCCCACTCAGAAAGGCCGCTCGATGAGCTCCGAACCCACCGTTCGCAAGCCGCGCCGTCCGTCGACGTTCGTGCCGTACGCGCTGCTGCTCCCGGCGACCCTCATCGTGCTGCTCGCACTCGGCTACCCCGTCGTCTGGCAGCTGATCACCTCGATGCAGCACTTCGGCCTCGCGCAGCAGTTCGGCAAGCCGCCGGAGTTCGTGTGGTTCGCGAACTACGCCGAGCTCTTCACCTCGGCCGAGACCTGGATCGTCGTGATCCGCTCGGTGCTGTTCTGCCTCGTCACGGCCGCCGTGACGATGGCCGTCGGCCTCGGGCTGGCGCTGATCATGCAGGCCGCGGCGACCTGGGTGCGGGTCACCCTGCAGATCTCGCTGCTGCTCGCCTGGGCCACCCCGGTCGTCGCCGCGATGACCATCTGGAACTGGATCTTCGACTGGCGCCGCGGTCTCGTGAACTGGCTGCTCACCGGCCTCGGCCTCCCCTTCGACGGCCACAACTGGCTGCAGAACCCGCTCTCGTTCTTCCTCGTGGCACTCATCGTCGTGGTCTGGATGAGCGTCCCCTTCGTCGCGTTCTCGATCTACGCCGGCCTCACGCAGGTTCCCGGCGAGGTGCTGGAGGCCGCGCAGATGGACGGCGCCTCGCCGGGGCAGCGCCTCCGCCTCATCATCCTCCCGATCATCAAGCCGGTCCTCGGCATCGTCATGCTGCTCCAGATCATCTGGGACCTGCGCGTCTTCACGCAGATCAAGATGCTGCAGGATCGCGGCTCGATCGCGAGCCAGACCGACGTGCTCGGCACGTACATCTACCAGCTCGGCATCGGATCCAGCGACTTCGCGATGGCGAGCGCAATGTCGATCTTCGTGCTGCTGCTCACCATCGCCCTGAGCTGGGCCTATGTCCGGAATCTGATCAAGGAGGACGAGGGCCGATGAGTATCGCAGCGCCCCGCCGCGCCACCGCCCCCGTCCGTCGCACCACCGGTCGCCGCAGCACCAGCCGTCGCACCGGGCGAGTGCTCGTCGCCGTGCTCGGCGTCGTGCTCTCGGCGATCTGGGCGTTCCCCGTCTACTGGATGCTGAACTCGTCGCTGCTGCCCGCGGTGACGCTCGATCAGACCACTCCGACGCTGCTGCCCTTCGGCGGCTCCTTCGCCAACTTCGCGAAGATCCTCGAAGGCGGAACCTTCTTCCCCGCGCTCGGCATGAGCGTCGTGATCGCGCTGATCACGGTGGTGGTCTGCCTCGCGTTCGCGTTCCTCGCGGCCCTCGCGATCAGCCGGTTCCGGTTCAAGGGCCGCCGCAGCTTCGTCCTCGCGGTGCTCTTCATCCAGATGCTCCCCGCCGAGGGCATGTTCATCGCCCAGTACAAGCTGATGGACTCGATGAACCTCCTCAACTCGGTGATCGGTGTCAGCATCATCTACATCGCGGCCGTGGTGCCGTTCACGATCTGGATGCTGCGCGGCTTCGTCGCCGGCGTGCCCGCCGACCTCGAAGAGGCGGCGATGGTGGACGGGCTGAGCCGCACCCAGGCCTTCCTGCGCATCACCTTCCCGCTGCTGGCACCGGGACTCGTCGCGAGCGGCGTCTACGCGTTCCTGCAGGCCTGGAACGAGTTCACGGTCGCCCTGGTGATCCTGCAGAACTCCGAGTCGCACACGCTGCCGCTGTGGCTGCGCGGTTTCGTGCAGCAATCGGCCTCGCGCACCATCGACTGGGGCCAGGTGATGGCCGCGTCGACCCTCGTCGCGATCCCCGTGATCATCTTCTTCCTGTTCGTGCAGGGCCGCATGACCAGCGGTCTCGTCAGCGGGGCGGTCAAGGGATGAGCGTGCAGGCGACGACCCTCCCGCCCGCCGAGGGGCTCCGCGCCGAGGTCCGCGCGACGCTCATGCCCGGATTCCCCGGCCTCGAAGCGCCCGAGTGGATCCGCGACGCGCTGCGCGATGGCCTCCGCTCGGTCTGCATCTACGGCGAGAACGTGCGCGATGCCGCTCAGTTGCGCGCGCTCGGCCGCTCCCTGCGCGAGGCACGCCCCGACGCGCTCGTCGCGATCGACGAGGAGGGCGGCGAGGTCACCCGCCTGCACTACGTCGACGGCGCACCCTACCCGGGCGCCGCGGTCCTCGGCCGCATCGACGACCTCGAGTACACCGCCGAGGTCGGCGCCCGGGTCGCCCGCGCGGTGCGCAGCGCCGGCGCCTCGCTCGTGCTCGCGCCCGACGCCGACGTGAACGCGAACCCCCGCAATCCCGTGATCGGCACCCGGAGCTTCTCGTCCGACCCCGAGCGCGCGGCCGCGCACGTCGCGGCCTGGGTGCGCGGCGCGCAGGCCGCGGGCGTCGCGGCCTGCCCCAAGCACTTCCCCGGGCACGGGGACACCGCGCAGGACAGCCACCTGGCGCTGCCCGTGGTGGGCGTCGCGCCCGAGGTGCTCGCGCAGCGCGAGCTCGTCCCGTTCCGTTCGGCCATCGCGGCCGGCGCGCAGACGGTCATGTCCTCGCACATCCTGCTCCCGCGCATCGACCCCGACGCCCCGGCGACCTTCAGCCGCACGATCCTGCAGGGAATCCTGCGCGAGCAGCTCGGCTTCGACGGCGTCGTGGTCTCCGACGCGCTCGACATGCGCGGTGCCAGCGGCGAGATCGGGATCCCGGCCGCGGCGGCGCGCGCCCTCGCGGCCGGCTGCGATCTGCTCTGCATCGGTCCGGGCACCACGCCCGCCCAGTTCGTCGAGATCGAGGACCGGATCCTGGCCGCGATCGAGGCGGGGAGCTCACGGCCGTGCGCGTGCGCGACGCCGCCGCCCGGGTTCGCTCGCTCGCGGCGTCCGTCCCGCCGATCGCCGCGGAGGCGCTCGACGGTCTCGCCGCGGAGGCCGCGGCGAGCGACGCGGTGACCGCGGACGAGCTGCTCCGCGTCGCCGACTCCTTCTCGGGGACCGACCGGGCGCACGGCTGGCTCCGGGCGCATCCCGGTGCCGCCGTCGTGCGTGTCGAGACCGTCGCGAACATGGCGGTGGGATTCGCGCCGTGGGGGCCCTTCGCGGCGGCGACGGCACCGCTCGATGGCACCGCTCGAGCGGCAGAGGCGTTCCGCGCCCGTCCGGAGATCCGCGTCGACGCCGAGACCTCCGGGATCTGGACCGAGGAATCCGCGGTGATCGTGATCGGTCGGGAGCTGCACCGGTATCCCTTCGCCGTCGCCGGGATCGCCGCGCTCCGCGAACGCGGCACGGCGGTGCTCGCGATCGAGATGGGCTGGCCGGACGCCGAGGCGCCCGCCGACCTCTCGACCTTTGGTTCGTCCCGACTCGTCGGAGCGGCGCTGCTGTCGGTGCTCGAGGCCCCGGCCGCATGAGCGTCGGCGTCGCATCCGCCCGGCCGCGCATCGGCCTCGACATCGGCGGCACCAAGCTCGAGGCGATCTCCCTCGACCCCGCCGGGGCGGTGACCGGGAGCCTCCGTCTCCCGACCGAGCCCGGCGAGGCCGCGGTGCTGCGTTCGAGCGAACTCGCCGTGCGCACGCTGGCCGAGCGCGCGGGCGTACCGCTCGACGGATTCGCCTCGGTGGGCATCGGGATCCCCGGGCGCATCGACCGCAGCAGCGGCGTCGTCCACGACGCGGTCAACCTCGGCGTCAGGTCGCTCGCCCTCGGGCCCGACCTCTCGGCGCGGATCGGCCTCCCCGTGACCCTCGACAACGACGTGACCGCGGCCGCGGTCGGTGCCGTATCCCTGCTGGGCCTGCGCGGCACCGCCGCCTACCTGAACCTCGGTACCGGTCTCGCGGCGGGGATCGTCGTCGACGGGGTCCCGTGGCGCGGGGGCACCGGCATCGCCGGCGAGATCGGGCACCTGCCCTTCGACTCCGCCGGCCTCCCCTGCGCCTGCGGCCAGCGCGGCTGCCTCGAGACCGCCGCGAGCGGATCCGCGCTGAAGCGGACGTGGCCGGCCGGAGGCGAGCATCCGGGACGTGTGCTCCTCGCGGCGATCGCGGCGGGCGACGCGGACGCGAGGCGCGCCTTCGACCGGCTCGTCTCGGGCGCAGCGCACTGCGTGCAGCTGCTCGCGCTCTCGCTCGATCCCTCGACGATCGTCATCGGCGGCGGGCTGCGACTGCTCGGCGCGCCGTTGCTCGACGGGGTCCGGGCCGAGCTCGACGCGCGAGCGTCGGCGTCGCCGTTCCTCGCGGGCGCCGCCCTCGCCGATCGCGTCCGTCTGCTCGACGGGGACTCCCCCGCCGCCGCGGTGGGTGCCGCGCTCTCCGCCGACCACTGACGGCCCGTCTCCGATCGTTCACCGCAACACGCCGCGCGCACGCGCAGGATCGGCATAGGCTGGAATCCCGACCGTGAGGATCCCCATGAGCGAACCGTTGGACGCCGCGAGCTTCGTCGCCGCAGGCCCCGATCAGATCGACGTCACGCCCGAGATCGACGAGCTCGGCGAACTCCGTCGGGCGGGCGGCCCCCGCCGCCTCGACGTCTCGCCGGAGGCTCCCTGGCGCCAGGGATACCCCTACGACGTGAAACTCTCGCGCGCGGCCTATGAGCGCGAGAAGCGCAAGCTGCAGATCGAGCTGCTCAAGCTGCAGGCCTGGGTGAAGGAGAGCGGCCAGAAGATCGTGATCCTGTTCGAGGGCGCGACGCCGCCGGCAAGGGCGGCGCGATCAAGCGGTTCATGGAGCACCTCAATCCGCGCGGCGCACGCGTCGTCGCGCTCGAGATCCCGACCGACCGCGAGCGCAGCCAGTGGTACTTCCAGCGCTACGTGCAGCATCTGCCCTCGGGCGGCGAGATCGTCATGTTCGACCGGTCCTGGTACAACCGCGCCGGCGTCGAGCGGGTCATGGGCTACTGCACGCCGCAGGAGTATCTCGAGTTCACGCGCTCCGCTCCGGAGTTCGAGCGGATGCTCGTGCAGTCGGGCGTGCACCTCATCAAGTTCTGGTTCTCGGTGGGTCGGGCCGAGCAGCACGACCGCTTCATGTCGCGCTCGCAGGACGTGGTGAAGCAGTGGAAGCTGTCGCCCACCGACCTCGCGAGCCTCGACAAGTGGGACGACTACACGGCCGCGAAGGAGGCCATGTTCTTCTACACCGACACTCCGCAGGCGCCGTGGACGGTCGTCAAGTCGAACGACAAGAAGCGCGCACGCCTGGAGGCGATGCGGTGGGTGCTCTCGCAGTTCGACTACCCGGACAAGGACCGCAAGGTCGTCGGAACCCCCGATTCCCGCATCATCGGTGCTCCGGCGACGGTCTACGACGAGGGCGAGACGCCCTCGGGCACCTTCCCCGTGGTGTCGGGCCGGAACTGAACCGAGCCCCGCCATGGCCCGCCCCGCATCCCAGCCGGAGCCGACTCCGGTCGAGATCGAGCACTGGGAGGGGTTCGGCGGGACCTGGCGGGTCGAATCCGCCGATGGCACTCGCTGCCGCATCGCGCTCTGCCGTTGCGATGGCGGCGAGGTCGTGGAGCACTGGGAATCGGAGGATCCGGCGATCGTGCGGTGGGCGACGAGGATCGTGTCGGCGGACGACACCGGCTCCTGAGCCGGCCCCGGGCCTCCCCGATGCCCGCGGCCCCCGACGACGCGAGGTGCGTGGTCGGGGGCCGCGGGCGCACGAGCGGCTCGCGCTACTCGGTTCGGTCACTCACCGCCGCGCGGCGGCGCCGGACCTGCACGGCGGCCAGCGCGGCCCCGCCTGCGAGCAGCGCGAGGATCGCCGCCGCGGCACCGGCCATGAGCGGTGCTCCACCGGTTGTGGGGAGTCCGCCGTTCGGGGCCGGGCTCGCGGGAGTCGGCTTCGGGTGCGGCGTGGTCACCGCGACCGGCGTGAACTCGACCTGTGCGGAGCTGCTGCTCTCGGTGCCGTCGACCGCGAACGAGATCGTCGCCGTGCCCGAAGCCTTCGACGAGGTGAGCGTCGCCGTGTAGGTGCCGTCGCCGTTGTCCACCACGTCGGAGAGCGTTCCCGCGGTGGTGCGCAGGGTGACCGCGTGCGCTCCGCCGGTCACAGGGTTGCCGTGGGCGTCGACCAGGGTCACGGTGACGGTCGACGTGGAGGTGCCGTCCGCCGGGATCTTCGCGGGGGACACTGCGATGGTCGATCCATCGGCGTCGACGGCGCCGGCGGTGAACCGGACCTCGGCGGTGCTGCTGCCCTCGGTGCCGTCGACGCTGAAGGAGATCGTCGCGGTGCCCGAAGCGGTCGGTGCGGTGAGGATCGCCGTGTAGGTGCCGTCGCCGTTGTCGGTCACGTTCGAGAGGCTCCCGGCCGTGGTCGACATCGTCACGGTGCTGCCGCCGCTCTGCAGCGGGTTGCCGTGGGCATCGACCAGGGTGACGGTGACCGCGGTGGTGCTGGTTCCGTCGGCGGTCAGCGTCGAGTCGCCGACCGTGATCTGGGAATCGTCCGCGCTCACGGCGCCGGCGGTGAACTCGACGTCCGCGGTGCGGCTGCTCTGCGTCCCGTCGACCGAGAAGGAGACCGTCGCGGTGCCCGAAGCGGTACTGGAGGTGAGCGTCGCCGAGTAGGTGCCGTCGCCGTTGTCGGTCACGTTCGAGAGGCTCCCGGCCGTGGTCGACATCGTGACGGTGCTCCCGCCCGACGTGAACGGGTTGCCGTTCGCGTCGTGCAGGGTGACGGTGACGGTCGAGGTGGTGGTGCCGTCCGCCACGATGCTGACGGGCGCCGCCGCGATCTGCGAGGCGTCCGCGTCCGGAGCGCCGATGATGAAGGTCACCGTCGCCGTGCTCGTGCCGGTGGTTCCACCGACCGCGAACGAGACGGTCGCGCTGCCCACCGACTTCGGCGAGGTCAGCGTCGCCGTGTAGGTGCCGTCGCCGTTGTCCGTGACCGCTGAGAGAGTGCCGGCCGTCGTCGCCATCGTGACTGCGGCACCGCCCGCGGTGAGCGGGTTGCCGTTCGCGTCGTTGAGGGTCACGGTCACGGTCGAGGTGCTGCTGCCGTCGGCCGTGATGCTGCTCGGCGCCGCCGCGATCGTGGAGGTCGTCGCGCTCGCGGTGCCCGCCGTGAACGCGACCGTCGCCTTCGCGGTCGCTGCCGCTCCGTTGACCGTGAACGAGACGGTTCCGGTGCCCGCTGCGGTGGGCGAGGTGAGGACGGCGGTGTAGGTGCCGTCGCCCCGGTCCGTCACGCTCGAGAGGGTCCCGCTGCTGGTGCTCATGGCGACCGTATCGCCGCCAGCGGTCAGCGGGTTGCCGAACGCGTCGAAGAGCTTGACGGTGACGGTCGAGGTGCTGCTGCCGTTCGCGGTGATGGATGCGGGAGCGGCCGAGATGGTCGCCTTGCCCGCGTCGGCGGCGGCGGCCACGACCTGCACGGTCGCCGCGGACGGCGCGAGCAGGCCCAGTGCGGCGCTCGTCGCGGGCAGCGTGTAGGACGCGGGCGCGGTCGCGGTCGCCCGCACGGGGATCGTGACCGTGCACGATGCGGCACCGGACGCGATGGTGCCACCTGCGCTGATCGCGGTGCCGCCGTTCGCCGCGGTGACGGTCGCCGCGGTGCACGTGGTGGTGGCGGTTCCGGCGACGACGAGGCCGGCCGGCAGCCCGTCGGTGAACGACCAGCCCGACTTCGCCCCGAGCTCGCTCGTGTTGGTCACCGTGTAGGTGAGGTTCGTGGTGGCGCCCGCGGCCACCGTGGCGGGCACGAAGGCCGCGTCGAGCTGCGGAGTGACGTCGACGATGCCGATGTTGTCGAAGTTGGTGTCGTTGCCCGTGATGTTCCCGTTCGCATTCGAGAACCGGAACCCGATCGGTGCGCTCGCCGCCACTCTGAAGGCGGCCGAGGTCATCGTCGAGACCCTCGCCGTACCGATGGTCTGCGAGGGCGCGGTGCAGGGATTGTGCCCGGAGCTCACGGACGTGACCGTACCGGAACCCGTGCCGGGAGCGGGACCGGTTCCGCTGAACCCTTCGATCAGCGACAGGCCGAGTGAGGCCCCGCCGGACGCGCATCCGGTGGCGCTCACGACAGCCGAGAGCGCGTAGAAGTGGTCGCCGATCCGCGGAGCGGCCACGGGCTTCGCCGTCTGCAGCACGACGCCGCCGCTGATGTTGCTGCCGCCCTGGGTCTGGGCATTCAGCACGAAGTTCGTCGCGGCAGCGGCAGCGCCCTGCCCGAGGAACTCGCCGATCGCGGTGCCCCCGGTCTGGGTGTTGACCCACGACCCTCCCGAGCACCCGGGATCCGTCGCGATCGGCGCCACGGAGGTCGAGTTCGCCACCCAGCCGTTGCAGCGCCCCTCAGCGGGAGTCCACTGCGGGTCGGCGACGTACGTCATGCCGGACGCCCCGACGAACCCCGTGATGTCCTGGGGGTCGGCGTTGCTGCCGTTCCCCGTGAAGTCCTCGAGGAACACGGGTGTGGGGGCGGCGGGAGTGCCGGGGCTCCCGGGAGCGGCGAGCGCGCCCGGCGCCGAGGGGCCGCCCACGAGGGCCGCGCCGATCAGCGTCGCCGCCGCGAGCACCCCCAGCGTCTTCCGGGCAGGGTGGGTCCTGCGAGGTTCGGGTGTCCAGGCCATTCTGAGCGCCTCCTCGGGCGAGATCGAGCGGATGCGTTCCGGCGGACCGCGCCGGAGCTACCGCTGATCTTGACACCCCGCGCGCGCTCCGGGCGGCCGGTGTCACCCCGCTCGTCACCCTCGGAATACGCGGATTCCGGTCAGGCCTCGACCACGGAGTCCCACGACAGGAACCGGCGATCCTGATAGAGCAGCGGGGCAGCGCCGTCCGCCCCCGGCAGCACCTCCAGCACATCCGCGAGGATCAGGTTCGACGGGCCGACGGGATGCACCTCGCGCGCGACGCAGCGCAGCGCGACCGAAGCGCTCGGCAGGTAGGGTTCGCCGGTCGGCAGCGTCTCCCAGCCCTGCGCCTCCGTGAATCGTGGCGCGCCGGTGCGAGCGAACGCCTCGGCGACCTCCCGCTGGCCGCTCGTCAGGAAGTGCACGACGAAGCTCGGCGCACTGAGGATCCCTCCGGCGCTGCCGGTCGCACGCGTGACCGAGAAGGAGAGCACGGGCGGGTCCGCGCTGACCGAGGCCACCGACGAGAGCGTGAGGCCGACCGGCCCGTCGGGAGCGACGCCCGAGACCAGGGCCACGCCCGCGGGGTGCAGCCGGAACGCGTTCTTGAATCGGTCGGTCGTCTCGATCTGCGCAGCGGTATCGGTCACGGTGCTCCATTCTCGCGTATTCACCTGGATGAACCGCGCACGGGGGCTCCGTATTCCGCCGCCGGCAGGCCCCGGCGCCCGCCCGGACCCGCCCCTATTACGCCTGCTGGATGCGCAGCATGTTGCCCGCGGGATCCCGGAAGGCGCAGTCGCGCGCGCCCCACTGCTGATCCATGGGCTCCTGCACGACCTCGGCTCCCGCAGCCTCGAGGCGCGCGAAGGTCGCGTCGAGGTCCGAGGCCGAGAGGTTCGCACCGAAGTAGCTGCCCTTGGCGATCAGCTCCATCAGCGTGCGACCCTCCTCCTCGGTGAGCCCGGGGTTCGCGAGCGGCGGATGCAGCACGAACGCCGTGTCGGGCTGCTCGGCCGGGCCGACCGTGATCCACCGCATGTTCTCGTGGCCGACGTCGAGGCGCACCTCGAAGCCGAGGACGTCGCGGTAGAAGGCCAGCGAGGCCTCGGCGTCGACGAGGGGCAGGAAGCTGGAACGAATGGTGATGCTCATGGCTTCAGCGTAGGCACGCCGCCGGCGTCACGCTTCTCGATTCCTGATCGGTCTCGAGATCTGCTTCACGATGCACGGCGGCATGCCCGGCAGGACCTCGGCTCCGCTCGCGCGGTATTCGCTCGGCGGCACGCCGACGAGCTCTGCGAAGCGGAGGCTGAACGTGCCGAGCGACGAGTATCCGACTGCGAAGCAGATCTCGGTCACGCTGAGCCCGCTGCTGCGCAGCAGCACCATGGCCCGCTCGATCCGGCGGGTCATCAGGTACGAGTAGGGCGATTCGCCGTAGGCGCGCTTGAACTGCCGGCTCAGGTGCCCGGCCGACATGTGCGCGCCCGCCACGAGCGCCTCGACGTCGAGGGGGTGCGCGAATTCCCGGTCGATGCGATCCCGGACCCTGCGGAGCGCGATGAGCGTCGCGAGGTCCGCGGGCTTCGCCCCGGTCCCGCTCTCGGCTCCGCTCATGTACCGATGGACTGGGCGTACTCGGCGGTGGCGTTCACGACCACGAAGAAGACCATGAAGCCGATGCCGGGGCCGAGGATCGAGAGGACGATGGCGATGACGCCCTGCGCGCGCCCGCGCCCTCCTGCTGCCGCGATGATGCCGATGACGAGCGCGGCGAGGCCGAGCAGCGCCCACAGCACCTGTGCGGCGATCAGCCAACCGAACCGCATGCCGAACTCGTTCTCGGGCACGGCGGCGGATGCTCCGCCGCCCTCGCGCACGACCTGCCCGAACATGCTGCCGATCGCCCACGAGCACACGGCGGAGCCGACGATGGCGACCAGCACGAGCACGAGGGCGGTGATGCCGAGGCCCGACGGCTTCGGCCCCTGGTAGGCGGGGAGCACGGGCTGCGGGGCGGCGGGGTACGGTCCCGGCGCGCCGGGCGAATAGGGTGCGGTCACGCTTCGAGGCTATCCGTCCAGCTTCGCGTTCGCCACGGCGGGTAGCATCGGGGATTCGTGTCCGCAGCCCACCCCGAGGAGCCCCGATGCCCGCACCCGCTCGACGCCGCCGGCCTGCCGGGATCCTCATCGCGTTGACCGCCGCGCTGCTGGGCGCCGCGATCCTCTGGCACGCGCAGGTTCCCGACCTGCTGGGATTGGCGCTGCCCTTCGAGGCGATCCTGCCCTGGCTGGGCGCTCCGATCGCGCTGCTGCTGCTCGCGGCGCTGTTCCGCCGGGCCTGGCTCGGGATCCTGATGAGCCTCGCTGCGGTGGCGGTGTGGAGCATCGTGTTCACCCCGCGAGTCCTGCCGCTCGAGCCGGTGTCAGGCAGCGGCCCGGCGGCGATCACCGTGCTCAGCCAGAATCTGCACGGTGTCGACGGCTCGCCCGAGAAGAGCGCGAGGGCCGCGATCGGACAGCAGGCCGACATCGTCGCGTTCGAGGAGGTCGACGCGGCCGCCCGCAGCACCCTCGACGAGGTGCTCGGCAACGTCTACCCGCACGCGGTCCGGGTGGGCACGGTGTCCCTCTGGAGCCGGTTCCCGCTCTCGAACCTCGAACCGCTCGATCTGGGTCTCGGGTGGAAGCGGGCGCTGCGGGTCACTGCCGAAACGCCGAGCGGACCGGTGCGCGTCTATGCGGTGCACGCGGCCTCCGCCCGGATCGGCGCCCACGACGAGCGGGACCGGATGCTCGACGAGCTGCGGCAGGAGATCCAGCAGGACGGCGCCTCGCGGATCATCGCGATGGGCGACTTCAACGCCGGCACCGACGATCGGGCGTTCTCTCCCCTGCTCGACCTGCTCAGGGAGCCCCGCGATTCCGGCTGGGGCTTCGGCTTCACCTGGCCGGCCGAATTCCCGGTCGTGCGGCTCGATCACGTGCTGGAACGCGGCTTCGATCCGCGCTCGATGCGCACCGTGCAACTCGGCGACAGCGACCATCTGGCGGTCGTGGCGACGCTGCGACCCTCCGTGTAGCCGGGCACCCGGCTCGGACGCCCTCAGCGCCTGCGCACCCTGAGCACGCACGCGAGGAGGGCGAGCAGGATCACGAACGCGCCGTACCCGGTGACCACCGGGCCGAGCCCGAGCACCGGGACGAGCAGGCCGGCGACGACGGTCGGGATCCCGAAGGCCAGGTACGAGAACAGGAAGATCACCGAGAACACGTCGGCGCGCTGCGTCGCCGGGATGCTCGGCGCGAGCGCGCTCACGACCCCGAAGAAGGCGGTGCCGAACCCGGCACCGGTGACCGCCGCAGCAGCCAGGTACCCGGGGAGCGACCCGAGGCCGAGCGCGACGAGCGAGAGCGCGGTGCCGAGCGCGAGCGCCGCCGTGCCGAAGACGGTGACGGTGCGCGGAGAGCGCCGGCGGATCGCGAGCGCGGTGACCGCCCCCGTGCCCGCGAGCAGCGCGACCGAGAGCCCCTGCGCGAGGTGGGCGGTGCCGCCGAGCTGCGCGCGCACGATGCTGGCCCCGAAGGAGAGGAAGAGGCCGCCCGTCGCCCAGCCCGCGACGATGGCTGGGGCGCTGCGCCAGAAGTCGGCGCGGATGGCGGGCGGCAGCGAGAGGCGGAATGCGAGCGAGGCGAGCGCTCCGGGCCTTCTGGGCGCGGTCTCGGGCGCGAGCACGAAGAGGAGCGCGAGCAGCACGTAGAGCGCCGCGAGCGGCCCGAAGACGTCGGCCATGGCTTCGCGGGTCAGGTCGAGGGCGATCCCGGACACCAGAGCGCCCAGGGCGAGTCCGATTCCGGGGCCGAGCGCGTTCCAGATGGCGGCCGAGCCGGGCCGTGCGGCGGGCTCGAGGTCGGTGATGGAGGCCGAGAGCGAGGAGAGCAGCAGACCGCTCGCGATGCCCTGGACGATCCGTGCGACGACGAGGAGGGCGACCGAGTCGGCGTGCCAGAACAGGGCGAGACCTCCGGCGAGCACCAGCAGGCCGACGATGGCGACCGGGCGGCGTCCGATGTGGTCGGAGATGGATCCCGCGGTGAGCAGCGTGAGCAGCAGGGCGAGCGCGTAGACCGCGAAGACCGCCGAGATGGTCGACGGACCGAATCCGATGCTCTCGGCGAGCACGGGGTAGAAGGGCGAGGGTGCGCTCGCGCCGGCCATCATCGCGACGAGCGAGACGACGGAGAGTGCGCGGGCGGTGCGTTCCCCACGGGGCGCGGGAGCGGACGCGCGTGCGGCTGCGATCGGCACGGACCCGGTCGCTGATGCGGTGTCGGTGGTCATGGGGTCCCCTCGCTCGGTCGACCGATCGGTCGGTCGGTTCGAAAATGCTCGAACGTTTGGAGCGTACTCGACGCGAGGAAATGGTTCAAGTATTATCGAACCATGTCGAACCCCAGCGACCTCGCGCACCCGGACCGGGATCAGATCGCCCTGCCCGAGGTCCTGTTCGCGCTCAGCGACCCCGACCGGCTGGCCGTCGCGCGCCAGCTGGCCGACGGCCCGCTCGACATGGCATCGTGCCACGCCACCGATCCCAACCTGCCGAAGTCGACGAAGTCCCACCTCATGAAGGTGCTCCGCGAGGCCGGCGTGATCCGCAACGAGCCCAACGGGCGCCGGCGCCGGCTCACCCTGCGCCGCGACGATCTCGACGCCCGCTTCCCGGGACTCCTCGACGCCGTGCTGCGCGACCCGGATAGGCTCGCCGAGTGACCTCACTGCCCGACGCTCCCCGCTACGACCGCCGATACCGGCGAGACGGCGTGACCATGGCCTACACGGAGATCCTCGGGCCCGCGCCGACGACGTTCGTGCTGGTGCACGGCATCGGCATGGGGCGCGCGGTCTACGCCGGAGTGGGAGACGCGCTCGCCGCGCACGGCCGGGTGCTCGCCCTCGACCTGCCGGGCTTCGGCGATTCACCGGAGCCCGGCAGCGCCGCGACGCTCGAGGAGACCGCGGACACCGTCGCGCGCTTCATCGCGCAGGAGGTCGACGGGCCGGTCGTGCTCGTGGGGCACTCCATGGGCACCCAGATCGTCGCCGAGATCGCGCTGCGGTACCCCGAGCGGCTCTCGGCACTCGTCCTCATCGCTCCGACCGTCAACCGGCACGAGCGCACCGCGATACGTCAGGCCGCACGCATGGTGCAGGACCTCACCGGCGAACGCCCGAAGGTACTGCTCATGGGGCTCTGGCAATACGCGAAGACCAACCCGATCTGGTTCGCGAACAAGCTCCGCTTCATGCTCGCCCACCACCTGGAGCACATCTGCCCCGAGATCCGCACGCCGACCCTCGTGCTCCGCGGTGAAACCGACCGGGTATGCCCTCGCGGCTGGGTCTCGGAGGTCGCGGCGCTCCTCCCCCGCTCCGAGATGGCCGAGATCCCCGGACGGGGCCACGAGGCGATCATCCGCAGCGCAGAACCGGCAGCCGCGATGATCCTCGGATTCCTCGCGGAGCAGCGTACCGGGACCGCCTGAGCCTTCGGGGGATCAGGCCGGGTCGCGCCAGTAGGTCTGCGCGCGTCCGCCGCTGTCCGGCTCGACCACCGCGTAGGGCGCATAGCCCAGGCGCTCGTACCGCGCATCGTTCGCCGGATTCGAGGATTCGAGGTACGTGGGGACGCCCGCGGCGTCGTACCGTTCGAGACCGGCACGCAGCAGCGCCATGCCGTAGCCGCCGCCCCGCGCGTCGGGTGCGACGGCGAGCAGCGTCAGGTAGGCATGGGGCTCGGTCGGCCGAACCGTGCCGAACTGCGCGCCCGATCGGAACATCGCCGGTGCCGCTTCGGGTCCGAGCAGGTCCATGACCATCGTCTCGTAGGCGTCGTGCGCGTCCTCGGCGACCTCGTCGGCCCCGGGCGGCAGCCAGACCGAAACGGCCCGCAGCCCGCCCGCTTCCCCCTCGAGCACGAGGGAATCGGGGTGCCGGAGCGCCTCGTCGACCATGAAGCGCCAATAGGTGCGGGTTTGCGCCTCACGGCGATCGGGATCCGGGAACAGCGGCCCCCAGACCGGATCCGGGAGGAACGCGGCGCTGAGGATCCGCGCCATCTCGTCGGCGTCCTCCGCGGTCGCCGGGCGCACGCCCTCGGGCAGCTGGGGCTCGGTCATCGATCGTTCCTCGGACTCGTTCCGTCGCCCGCCTCGGATGCGACGGCGGACCCCTGCGCTCCCGGCTTCGCCAGCAGCGCGTCACGAACCACAATAGCGCGGCGGATGTCGGCCATGATCGGGTCGAAGAACCGCTCGCGGTAGCGCGCCTCGCTCACGGCGGAGAAGACGAACGGCAGCGTCGAGATGATCGACAGCACCGCCGCGGACTTGACGAGGTTCACGGTGATCGGCAGGGTCGCACCGCCGACGACGAGCCGCTCCACGTGCAGCGGGTGCGCCGGAGTACCCGGCCCCACCCACAGCTCCACCACCCCGACCGGGACCGCGATCCCGCCGATGATCATGAGCAGCGACCAGAGCAGCGCCGCGAAGAGCAGCGCCTGCATGAGCTGGGCGACCGCCATCACGAGCAGCAGGTTGATCCGCTGGATCAGTCGCAGCGGCCGGCTCGGCGCCAGTTCCGCCCCGGGACGCCCTCCGGCCGGGGTCCCCTGCAGCAGACGGCCCCGCTCGTCCGCGCCGAGCACGCGTCCCATGTCGTCGATCTCGGAGGCGCAGACGCGGAGCACGACGACGAGCGCGAGGGCGCCGACCACGACACCGACGAGGGCGATGCTGCCCCAGTGGAGCGCGGACGCCATCTGCCACACCTCCGCGGAGAAGAACGCGAAGACGACCAGCATGAGGATCACCGGGAGCGCGATCGAGGCCATGTGCCCCACCGCCGCGGCGTTGCGCACCGCCAGCCGGGCACCCCAGGAGAGCAGCGCGCCGCCGCCCATGCCGGTGATGAGCATGCAGACGAGCACCGTCGCGACGGCGGAGAACATCGGCCCCACCGTCGCCCCCGGCTTGGCGAGGTAGCCGCCGACGATCATGAGCCCCAGGCAGACGAGGATCAGGGCGACCCCGACCGCGTTACCGACCGCCGGGGAGAGACGCCGCATCGCCGCGCGCACGAGCCGATAGCCGGTCCAGGCGAGCGCCGCCAGGATCGCGAGGACCACGAGCACGATGGTGACGACGATCCACTGGCCGTCGTCCACCTCGGGCACCAGGCGCACGGCCTCGTCGATCGCGCGGTCGAACTGGTCGTCGCTGAGCGCCGCCAGGATCGTGACCGCGGTGACGAGCGGGGCGACGCGACGCGGCAGGTCGATGAACCAGCGGCGCAGCGGTACGAAGGTCGGGAGGCCGAGCTCGCGGAACCACCGATCGACCCGACGCCCGGCGGCTCGCGCGCCGGTCCTCGGCGATGACGATGCGGTGCTCACGAGAGCGACACTACACAGTCCGCCCTGGACCCCGTGACGCGCAGCGTGCAGGATGAGAAGCGGATCATCGGCCCTCGGGACCGCCGGGATCCAGACAGGAGCCGAGATGGCGCTCGGAAAGAACGAGGTGTGGGCGGCCGTGCGCGAGGAGCGCCTGCGCCTCGCCGATGACCTCGGGCGCATCACGCCGGCCGACTGGGAACGGGCGTCCCTGTGCCCCGGATGGAGCATCCACGATGTCCTGGCGCACCTGCTCGACACCGCCCGCACCGGGCGGGCGTCGTTCGTGCGGAGCATGATCGTCGCGCGGGGCGATTTCGATCGCGCCAACGCCGACGGGATCGCGCGGTGCAAGGACCCGGACCCCGCGCGGACGCTCGCGGAGTTCCGCGCGTCGGCCGACCTCCGACGGACGCCCCCGGCGAACCTCGCGACGCGGCTCGTCGAAGCGATCGTGCACGGCGAGGACGTGCGCAGACCGCTCGGCATCTCGGGCGACTATCCGGCCCCGGCCGTGCGGGGCGCGCTCGACTACCAGCTGCGCACCCGTGTCTCGTTCGGGGGCGGAGCGGAACGCGCCGCCGGTCTCCGCCTGGTCTCCGCGGACTCCGGCGCCGCCCGGGGAGCCGGCTCCGAGGTGCGGGGAACCGAACTCGACCTGCTGGTGGCGGTGTCGGGACGTCCGGTCCCGGTCGCCGCCTTCGACGGCCCGGGGGCCGAACTGCTGGCCGCGCGCTCGGCTCAGAGCTCGATCCAGTAGCGGCGCAGTCGCGGGTGCCCGGCGTCGGACGCGTCGATGACGTCGCCCAGCACGCCTCCGGCGCCCTCGATGGTGCGCGCCGAACCGCGGTTGTCGTCGTCGCACGTGAGCATCACCCGGCCGATCCCGCGTTCGCGGGCGTGGTCCAGGACCATCCGGAGCGCCGCGCCCGCATGGCCGCGCCTGCGGCGCGACGGCCTCACCGAGTAGCCGATGTGCCCGCCGACGTGCGCGAGATAGGCGTTCAGCTCCCAGCGGAGTCCGATGAACCCGACGACCTCGCCGTCGTCGACCATCCAGAAGTGATCCGCGTGGACCTTGTCGGCGGGGATCTCGGCGCCGGGATCCGCGAAGCGCTCGGCGAGCTCCACGAGGGCCGCGCAGCTCGCGCGGTCGGGGGCCGTGCTGGCGTCCATGCCCATGCCGTGCACGTCCGCGCCGCCGAACTCGGCGAGCGCTTCCGCCCAGGCGGCGAAGAGATCCATCGTGGGGCGAACGAGCGTGAGAGCCATCAGCCCAGTCAAGCAGACCCGCGCGCGGCCCGGACTCCCCGCTCCATCGCCCAGATCCCGCCCGCGAGCGCGGTGACGCCCATGCCGTACGCGGCCCAGCCCTCGATGCCCGGCACGAGGAGCGAGACGGCGAGCTCGCCGATCAGCACGCCGACCGTGATGAACGCCGGCAGGATCGCGGCGCCCCGCGCCGCCGCGACCGCGCCGGTATCGGGCCGACCGCCCCGGGTGATCGCGCGGAGGTAGCGCAGGAAGCAGAGGAGGAACACGCCGACCGCGATCGCGGTCGCCCAGGGCACGGCACCGCTCATGCGGTCTGCGCGCTCGCGATGAAGGTGGTCAGCAGGGACACGACCATGGCGACGACGAGGGCGTTGAACGCGAAGGCGATGAACGTGTGGGTGCGCACCGCGCTGAGTCCGGCCCTCGTGCGCGGCGTGCCCGCCGACATCGCCCCGACGGACGACACCATGACCGACATCGACAGGAAGTCGACGAACACCGGGTCCTCGTCGATGTCGAAGTCGATGCGGTCCCCCGCGGCGTGCAGCCGGAAGTAGCGCAGCGCGAACGCGTAGACCACCGTCGCCCAGGAGGTCGCCGCGGTCAGCAGCACGAGCGCGGGCAGCCAGACGCCGTTGCGGTGCGCTCCGATGAGCAGCGCGGCGATCGCGAAGACGAGCGCGGTCGCGGCGGCCGTCAGCGCCCACCCCTCGGTGCCGCCGAACCAGAGCAGACGCGCGAAACGACCGGGTCCGGTGCGGTGCTGGATCGCCGCGATCCGCCGCGCCTCGTCGGGCGCGGTGCGGGCGAAGAGGCGGTGGGTCCAGACGAGATACACGAGCGAGAACAGCGACAGCCCGAGGCAGGCGGCGAGCAGGACCGAGGAGAACGTGCTCGATCGGTCCTCGGGGGCGCCGCCGATCAGCAGCGGGAGGAGTCCCGCGAGCGCCCCGGCGAGCGACGCGACGATCGCGACGCCCCCGCGGAAGCTGTCCTCGTAGCGGAGCGGGATCTCTCGGGTGGACGGGCGCGTAGACACCGTTCGACGGTAGCGCACGCTGCGCCAGCGGTGCGCCGCGCCGCTCTGCGCGCGGGTCCGCGGGTGCGGTCGAGAACGCAGTCGTCCATGGAGTGCAGGCTCATTCCATGGACGACTGCGCCCTCGACCCGGCTAGGAGGCGAACGCGCGGCCGATCAGCTTCCCGTACAGCGCCTGCATCGGTCCCATCGCGAACATGAGGATCATGGAGAAGTAGCCGATGGCCGACGACAGCACGGCGACGAGCAGCGAGAGCCCGAACAGGGTCGCCATCGCCAGGTCGACGGCCATGCCGTCGCGCAGCGCGGTCGCCGGAATCGCGTGCAGTTCCGGATTCCTGCGCAGATAGAGCCGGATCACGAGCGAGAGGAGCGCCGTGACGATCATGCTGCCGATGTAGAGCACGCGCGCGAGCGAGTCCTCCCCCGACATCTGCCCCGAGATCGAGGTCGCGACCGGCAACCACACGATCGAGAGCATCCATGCCGCGAGCAACCAGAGCAACCGGTTCGACACGAGCGCGACGGGCGCGAACAGTCGGTGGTGGCTCATCCAGAACATCGCGATGATCGCGAAGCTCAGTCCGAAGCTGAGCAGCTGGTCGCGGTGGTCTCCGAGCCACTCGAGCGTGGTCTCGCCCGAGGAGGCGGCCTCGCCGACGCTCTCCATGAGCGGCAGGATCAGCAGCGTCATGGCGATCGCGACGACGGCGTCGACGAAGGCCTTCGGCCGCTCGGCGGCGTAGCTGCGGGACTCTTCGTCGGGACGATCCTCGCTCATGCGACGGATGCTAGCACCGCTCCGCGTTGACCGGGCGGGCGGCCGGCTTGTCTGAGCGGGCACGACCCGGGCAGCGGCCTCGACGCGCCGCGCGCCGGGATGCCAGCCTCGAATGGAGTGCGCGGCAAGGGTGCCGCGACGGAGAGGAGATCTCATGTCGGAGCAGCTCGGCGAGGGCGCGCAGCCCCGCACCGCGATCGTGGTCGGGGCCGGGTCCTCGGGATCGGTGGTCGCCCGCAGACTCGCGGACGCCGGTGTCTCGGTCACGGTGCTCGAGGCGGGTGGCGAGGACGGCAACCCCGCGATCCACGACCCGAGTCGCATGGGCGAGCTCTGGCACGGGCCCGACGACTGGGACTACTTCACCGAACCGCAGCCCGGCGCGAACGGGCACCGCCTGCACTGGCCGCGCGGCAAGGTGCTCGGCGGCTCCCACTCGCTGAACGCGATGATCTGGGTGCGCTGCACTCCGCAGGACTTCGACCACTGGGAGTCGCTCGGCAACCCTGGCTGGGGCTGGAACGACGTGCTGCCCGTCTATCGCCGCATCGAGAACTTCCACGGAGCGGGCGACCCCGCCCTGCACGGCACGGACGGCCTGCTCGACGTCACCGACGAGTACCCGCTCTCGCCGATCCAGCGGTCGATCATCGATGCCGCGATCGAGGAGGGGCTGCCGCTCAACCCCGACTACAACGGCGCCGAGATCGAGGGCGTCTCGCAGCAGCAGGTGACGATCCGCGACGGCCGCCGCCTCAACACCTACATGGCCTATCTGAAGCCGGTGCGGGATCGCGTCGCGGTCGAGACCGGCTGCCACGTGCACGAGCTGATCTTCGCGGAGGATGCCGACGCGGGCCCCGCCGGGCGCCCGCGTGTGATCGGCGTGCGATTCGCACAGGGCGGCGAGGTGCGCGAGCTGTTCGCCGACGAGGTGATCCTCTCGGCCGGGGCCATCGACTCGCCGCGGGTGCTGCTGCGCTCGGGCATCGGTCCGGCCGACGAGCTCCGCGCGGTCGGGATCGAGTCTCGGGTCGATCTGCCCGGCGTCGGCAAGAACCTGCACGACCACTACCTCTCACCCGTCATCTTCGCCGCAGAACGTCCCATCGACCCGCCGCGCGAGGGCGTCTCGGTGACGCAGTCGCACCTGTTCTGGAAGAGCCGGCCCGAGCTCGACCGCCCCGACACCCAGCCGATCCACTTCTCGGTGCCGATGTACGGCGACTTCCTCGAACCGCAGGGCGACAGCGGTTTCACGCTGATGGGCGGCCTCGTGACCCCGAGCTCGCGCGGCTCGATCACCCTGTCGGGCCCCGCCCCCGAGGACCCCCTGCGGCTCGACCCTCAGGCGCTCAGCCAGGAGGATGACGTCGCCTCGCTCGTCGCATCGGTGCGCCAGTGCCGCCGGATCGGCACGCAGGCGGCGCTCGCGGCGGCGCCCGAGGACGGCGGCTGGGGCGCGACCGAGATCTACCCCGGGCCCGAGGTCGGCGACGGCGAGGACCTCGTCGACTACGTGCGGAGCACCCTCGCGACCTACCACCACCAGGTCGGCACCTGCAAGATGGGCGTCGACGAACTGGCCGTCGTCTCGCCGCGGCTCGCGGTGCACGGCGTCGACGGGCTACGGGTGATCGACGCCTCGATCATGCCCCGCGTGACCGCGGGCAACACCAATGCCCCCGCGGTGCTGATCGGCGAGCTCGGAGCGGGCTTCGTGCTCGCCGGCGAGCGGTAGGCGCGCGATGGACGGCGGTGCGGCGGCGTTCGCGCCCGGACTGTTCGCGGGGCGCACGGTGCTGGTCACCGGCGGGACCTCCGGTATCGGGCTCGCGGCGGCCGAGCTGTTCGCCGGGCTCGGCGCCCGGGTGATCGCGATCGGCCTCGGCGCCGATCGCACCCCGGTGCCGCCCGGCGGCGCGATCGAGCTGTACGAGGTGGACGTCACCGACGAGGCCGCGGTGCGCGCCGTGATCGACGGGCTCGACCGGCTCGACGTGCTCGTACCCGCGGCCGGGATCAGCCTGGGAGCGCGCGAGCTGGAATGGGAGGCGTTCGAACGGGTGGTGGCGATCCAGCTCGGCGCCGTGTACCGGGTGGCCGAGCTGTCGCGCCCCTGCTGCGCGCCTCGGGCGGGTCGCTCATCACCATCGCGTCGATGTTCGCCTTCTTCGGAGGTGGATCGCGCGCGGCCTACTCCGCGGCGAAGGGCGGCGTGGTGCAGCTCACCAAGTCGCTCGCCGAGGCGTGGGCCGCCGACGGGATCCGGGTGAACGCGGTGGCTCCGGGGTGGATCGAGACACCGCTCGCAGCCGGGCTCGACGCGCCGACGAAGGAACGGATCCTGTCGCGCACCCCGCTAGCTCGCTTCGGCGCGGCCGAAGAGGTGGCAGCCGCGATCGCGTTCCTCGCGTCGGACGCCGCGTCCTTCATCACCGGGGCGGTGCTGCCGGTCGACGGCGGGTACCTCACCGTCGCGATCTGAGCGTCGGCCTCCGGGCCGGATCACGCCTCGCGTACGAACACCCGCCGCCCGGCGAACCAGGTCTCCTCGACGCGCGTGCGCACGAGCTCGTTCGCCGGACGCGCGAAGGGGTCGCGGTCGAGCAGCACGAAGTCCGCGGACTTGCCGACCGCCAGCGACCCCGTCTCGTCGGCGAGCCCCATCGCCTCGGCCGCGTTGATCGTGAACACCGCGATGGCCTCGTCGAGCGTGATCGCCTCCTCCGGCCACAGCGTGCCCGGGTACTCGCCGCTCGGGTCCTCGCGGGTCACGAGGCCGTGGATCCCCTCCCAGGCGTTCGGCGATGCCGACACCGGCCAGTCGGATCCGCCGGCCACGATCGCACCGGCGTCGATGAGCGAGCGGTTCGGCTGCATGCGGTCGGCCCGTTCCCGCGGCAGCACCTCGCGGATCGCCTCGACGATGGGCCCCGGCACCCAGATGAACGGCGAGATGTCGGCCGAGACGCCGAGCGCCGCGAACCGCGGGATGTCGTCCGGGTGCACGAACTGCCCGTGCGCCACCTGGTAGCGGGTCTCGGTGAAGCCCTCGCCGCGCAGCGTCTCGACGGCGTTCAGCACGGCATGCACCGAGGCGTCGCCCGTGCAGTGGATCTTGGCCGAGATGCCGACCTCGGCGACGCGGCGCAGCCAACCGGTCAGCTCCGCCGGATCGAGCAGCGTGTCGCCGTGGAAGTGATCGCCGTGGAGCTCGTCGGGCAGGTACGGCTCGAGGAACGCGCCCGTGCGCGTCGGCGGCACCCCGTCGAGGAAGATCTTCACGAAGTCCGGGCGGTGGTGCTCGGTGCGGAAGCGCTCGCCGCCGAACACCAGCGCGTCGCCGATCACGTCGTGTCCGAAGATCTCGTCGTTGACGAGCATCGAGGTCACCACCCACGCGTCGAGCTCGCCGTCGGCGTCGAGCGCGCGCAGCGCCTCGAGCGTCTGGACCGAGACGCCCGCATCTTGGAACGCCGTGATCCCGTACTCGCTGAGCATCGCCACGCCTCGGCGCGATGCCGCCCGATCCTGCTCCGCGGTGAGCCCGCCGACGGCCCGGTGCGCCTGCGCGACCGGGATCCCCGCCGCCTCGATGAGCACGCCGGTCGGCCGCCCCTCGGCGTCCAGCGAGACGCCGTCGTCACCGGCGGCGATCCCGGCGAGCTCCATCGCGCGCGAGCTCGCCCACCGGTTGTGGTGCGAGTCGTCGGAGAGCATCACGGGGCGCCCGCCGGCGGCCGCGTCGAGCAGCGCCAGCCCCTCCGCGGTGTCGATCTCGCCGAGGCGGTCGCTGGCCCACGGCCCGCCGACGATCCAGGCGTCGGCCGGCAGCGCCTCGGCGTACGCGCGCACCGCATCGGCGATCCCGTCGAGGTGCGCGCCGAGCGGCAGGCGCAGCTCGAACAGGTCCTCCTGGCCCGCGATCGCGTGGTGGTTGTGCACGTCGACCAGGCCGGGCATCAGGAACGCGCCGTCGAGCGCGCGACGCTCGGTGCTCGGCCCGGCCAGCGCCGCCACCTCGGCGTCCGTGCCGACGGCCGCGATCCGCCCGCCGCTCACCGCAATCGCCTCGGCCCACGGGCGGGCAGGATCCGCGGTGTAGACGCGGGCGCCGGTGAGGATCAGATCGGGGTGGGTCATCGTCGACTCCTGTCTGCGTGCGGAAGCTCGTGGGTGCGTACGGTCGGCACCCCGCCCCAGTATTCCGGCGACGGGTCCGGCCGCGTTGACCGTGAGGACAGCGCTGTTGCGCATGCGGGATCGATCCGCGCGCACGCGGCGCGACGGCGGCAGGATGAGGACACGGCAGAGTCGCCGACGAACGAGAGGAAGAGCCGGATGACCGAGAGCACGGACGTACAGGGGCGCGTGGTCGCCATCACCGGAGGCGGCACCGGCATCGGCGCCGCGGTCGCCGAGCGCTTCGCCGCCGAGGGGGCCACCGTCGTGGTGCTGGGCCGCCGTCGCGAGCCGATCGAAGCGGTGGCCGAGCGCATCGGCGGCGCCGCGATCGTCGCCGACGCGGCGGACGGCGAGTCCGCCCGCGCGGCCGTCGCCGAGATCGTACGCCGCTTCGGCCGCCTCGACGTGCTGGTCGCGAACGCAGGCGGCCACGGTTTCTCGTCGGTCGGCGAGACGAGCGACGCCGACTGGGACGCCGCCATCAGCGTCAACCTGTCGACGGCGTTCGTGATGGCCCGCGAGTCGCTGCCCGCGCTGATCGACGCGGCCGCCGAGCACGGCGGAGCCCAGATCGTGATCGTCTCCTCACTCGCCGGGCTCTTCGCGGGCCCCTCCGTCGCGGGCTACACGGTCGGCAAGCACGCCCTCATCGGCCTCACGCGCAGCCTCGCCCGCGACTACGGCGCGAAGGGCGTGCGCGTCAACGCGATCTGCCCGGGCTGGGTGCGCACCCCCATGGCGGACGCCGAGATGGACGAGTTCGCGCAGGCCGCGCCCGAGATCGCCGACCGCGCGGCCGGGTACGCCGCGGTCACCCGGGACGTGCCCCTCGGCCGGCCGGCCGAGCCCGCCGAGATCGCCTCCATCGCGCGCTTCCTCGGCTCGTCGCAGTCGTCTTACGTGACCGGATCGGTGCTCGTCGCCGACGGCGGGGCGCACGTCGTCGACCTGCCCACCATCGCCTTCGAGCACGCGGGCATGTAGTCGCACCCGAACGCCGAAGGGCGGGCCCGGCTTCTCGCCGGGCCCGCCCTTCGCGGTTCGCGGACTCACCCGCCCAGGTAGGCCCGCCGCAGCAGCTCGGGATCCTCTTCGAGCGCCTGCGCCGGCCCCTGCGCGTGGCTGACGCGTCCGCTCGCGAGGACCATCGCCTCGTCGGCGATGCCGAGCGCGAGATGGGTGAACTGCTCCACGAGCAGCACCCCGACTCCCGTCGACGCGATCTGCTGGATCAGCGGCAGCAGTCGCATGAACACGACGGGCGCCAGGCCGAGCGACATCTCGTCGATCAGCAGGAACCGCGGCTTCGAGGCGAACGCCCGCGCGAGCACCACCATCTGCTGCTCGCCGCCCGAGAGCAGTGCCGATTGCGCGTCGATCCGCTTCTCGAGTTCGGGGAACGACGCCAGCACCTCCTGCACGCCCGCATCGTTCTTCGCGGTGAGCAGCAGGTTCTCGCGCACGGTGAGCGATGGGAAGATCGCCCGGCCCTGCTCGATGTGCGCGATCCCTGCGCGGGCGCGCTGCACGCGGCCCCATTTCGCCATCGACCGGCCATCGACCGAGATGTCGCCCGCCGAGTGCGGGATGACGCCCGACACCGACTCGAGCAGGCTCGTCTTGCCCGCTCCGTTCGGCCCGACGAGCGCGAGGATCTCGCCCTCCCGGAGCACCAGGTCGACCCCCGAGACCACGGGCCCGGCTCCCCGGCTGACCGTCGTTCCGCTCAACTGCAGTTCGCTCACTGCGTCACCTCCGCGTCTCCCATGTATGCGGCCACGACGGCCGGATCCTCCAGCACCGCTCCGGCCTCGCCCTGGGCGAGCACCCGCCCGAAATCGAGCACGGTGAGCTCGGTGCAGACGGTGCGCACCAGGTCGAGGTCGTGCTCGATGATCACGATCGCGGTGTCGAAGCGAGACGGGATCCGGGCGAGGCGCTGCCCGAACTGCAGGTGCTCCTCGTGCGAGAGCCCGGCGGCCGGCTCGTCGAGGATCAGCACGCGCGGACCCGAGAGCACCGCCGCGGCGACCTCGATCAGTCGGCGGGTGCCGACGTCGACGTTCGCGAGCTGCTCCTCGGGCGGCGGGCAGCCGAGGAACGCGAGCGCATCGGCCAGCTCGTCGCGGTCGAGCGCCCGTCGGGCGACGAAGCGCACGTAGGCCTCGACCGTGAGCTGGGGCGGCACCCGATCCTGCTGGAAGGTGCGGCGCAGGCCCCGACGGGCACGCGACACCGGAGACAGCCGGCTGATGTCGGCGCCGTCGAGCTCGACCGCGCCCGTGTGCTGCGGCAGGAAACCGCTCACCGCGTCGACGAAGGTCGACTTCCCGGCGCCGTTCGGACCGATGAGCCCCATGATCGAGCGCGGACGCACCCGCAGGGAGACGTCGTCGAGCGCCTTCAGCGCACCGAACTGCACGCCGAGCCCGCGCACTTCCAGCACGGGCGGTGCGTCGGCCGGGATCGGTTCCTCGGCCTCGGGCACGGCGAACACGTCGAGCACGCTCGTCGTCACCGAGCCCGGGTCCGCAGCCCCCGCGCTGCGGCGCTTGGCCCGCTTGCGGATCCCTGAGCGGATCGCCTCGCCGAGGTTCGATCCGCTCGTGAGCGCCTGGATGCCCAGCACGCCGAAGACAACGAAGCCCCAGTCCTGGGGCACGCCCCAGCGCTTCAGCAGCTCGGGCACGAGCACCCACAGGATCCCGCCGAAGATGGCCATGTCGATCAGGTAGGCGCCGCTCATGATCGCGAGGATGTAGAGGGCGAGCGACTGGATGGGGGTGAAGCTCGAGGCGTACGGGATCCCGACCTGGCCGGCCAGCAGCCCGCCCGAGATGCCGCCGAGTGCGGCGCTGACCGCGAACGCCGACAGCTTGGCCGCACTGACGCTCTGACCGACGGCGGCGGTGCCGCGCTCCGAGAACGCGACGGCCTTCCAGCTGCTGCCGATGCGGCTGCGCTGCAGCAGGAACACGCCGAGCGCGCAGATCACGAGCACGATGATCGCGAAGAAGAAGAACTGCCGGTCGCTCGAGAACATGGCGGGCCGCTCGATCTGCGCGCCGTCGGCCTGGCCGGGGAACTGCGTCTGCACGAGCAGCACGTCGAACGCTGCGGCGAAGCCGAGGGTGACGACCGCCAGGTTCACGCCGCGCAGGCGCAGCGCGGGCAGGCCGATGATCACGCCCGCGACGCCGGCGCCGATGCCGCCCGCGACGAGCCAGACGATGAAGCCCCCGGGCGCGTGCGACACGTTGAGCCAGGAGACGATCCAGGCGCCGATCGCGCCGAAGGTGAGCTGGCAGAGCGCGATGATGCCCGCCGAGCCCGTCACGATACCGAGACCGAGGATCGCGATCGTCGCGGTCACCATGCTGATCGCGAGGTAGACGACGTAGCCCGAGAGCCCGACGCTCAGGGCCCAGCCGACGCCGAGGGCGAGCACCGCCACCACGAACGGCAGCGCGACGCGGAGGGAGCGATTAGCGAGCAGCATCCCACACCGCCTTTCTCTGGGACCACAGGAGGAGGACCACGATGAACACGAGCGGGACGAAGCTGCGCACGAGCGTCAGCTCGGACACCTGCGCCACCATGCCGCCGACGAGGCCGAGCAGCAGTCCGCCGACGACCGCGAGGTCGAGCCGCTTGAACCCGCCGAGCAGCGCTGCTGCGGCGGCGGGGATGATGAGCATCGACAGGCTCACCGCGTCGTTCGACTGGGTGGGCGCGATGATCAGCACCGTGACCGCGCTGACCGCACCGGTGACGGCCCAGACCCCGATCGAGAGCGGCTTCGATGCGATGCCGATCAGCTCCGCCGTGGTGGGGCGGTCGGAGAGTGCGCGCAGCTTCGTGCCGATGGTCGTCTTGCGCAGCACGATCGCTGCGGCGAGCGCCACGAGGATCGCGAGCGAGACGGTGACGACGGTGACCCAGCTGACGACGACGCCGGCGACGCTGAACGCGGCACCGTCGAAGATCGGGGCGAAGGGCTGGGGCTTGTTGCCGAACATGATGTAGGAGAGCGACATGAGCAGCAGGAACGGGGCGACGGTCATCGCGGAGCGGGTCGACAGGTCGGCCTCGGCGAGCCAGGTCGCCGCGATCCAGCCGATGAGCGCGCTGAGCAGGGCGCCGACGACGACGCCGGCGATCGTCGCGAGCCAGACGGGGATCCCGAGCTTGCTCGCGAACCAGACGGAGATGAACGCGGCGAACATGCCGGTGGCCGCCTGCGCGAAGTTGACGACGCGCACGAGACGGGACATGAGGGTGAGCGTGACGGCGAAGACGGCGTAGACGCCGCCCGCGGCGAGTCCGGAGAGCGCGCCCTGGAGGAGCGCGCCGCCGTTCACGCGCGCCCCCGGGGGCGGGGGCCGCGCGATGCGGGGGTGGAGTGCATGGGAACCTCTGCGGTGGGATCGATGGGACCGGAGCGCCCGGCGGGGCAGAACCCGGGGTCTGCCCCGCCGGAGGCGGGAGCGGAGCGGCTACTTCGACGGCAGCTTCAGCCAGTCGTCCGCGGCCTTGGCCCAGGCGTTCGTGCCGGACTTCAGCACGACCGGCCAGCCGCCGGGCTCGTAGTCCTGCGCGGCGACCTGCTTGAACTGGTACGGGTAGGCGATCATCTGGTTCTCGATCGGCTTCATCTCGTCGAGCGCCTTCGCGACGCTCTCGCGGGTGATGTCGCCCTTGATGCTCTTGAGCACCTCGACCATGAACGTGGCCGAGAGGTAGCCGCCCTGACTGAACGAGGTGAGCGTGATGTCGTTCTTCTGCATCAGCGACTTCCAGTCGGCGTTGACGTCGCTGTCCTCGGTGAAGGGATAGAACTCGGCGGGCACGTAGACGCCGGCCGCGCTGTTCGACACGGCCTTCGCGAAGCTCTCGCTGTAGGTCGAGGTGAGGAACAGGAAGGTGACGTCGTCCCAGCCCTGCTGGTTCGCGGCCTTGATCTGGCCGATCGCGTCGGGCTCGACGGCGTTGCTGACGATCGCCTTGCATCCGGCCTTCTTCGCCTTCACGATGTAGGGCGTGTAGTCGGCGCCGCCGTAGGGCACGGTGTCGTCGATGAGCACGGGCTTCTTGCCGGTGATCGAGCTCCAGCGGTCGACGGCCGCCTTGTAGGAGGGGCCGGTCGAGCCGATGACGCTGGTGAACACGCACAGGTCGCTGAGGCCGAGCTTCTCGGAGCCGTAGAGCATGGTGAGCGTGGTGTCGTTGAACGGGCCGATGTTGACCGGCGCGATGTTCTTCGACTTGAAGCAGCCGGGGTCGACGCCGATGCCCTGGATCGAGCGCACCTGCTCCTGCTCGTAGTACTTCGCGTTGATCTCGCAGTCGAGCAGCGACGCCGATCCGACCAGCGCGACGACCTCGTCGCTACCGATCAGCTGACGGGCGGACGCGGTCGCGGTCGCGGGGTCGGCCTTGTCGTCGGTGATCTTGTATTCGATCTTGCGGCCGTTGATGCCGCCCTTGGCATTGACCTCGTCGAAGACGGCCTTCGCGGCCTGCGAGGCCTCGGGGAAGGTGGCCGGGCCGCTGATGGTGTTGACGGAGCCGAGCTTGATCGGCCCGCCGCCACCGCCGTCGCTTCCGGCGCAGCCGCTGAGCGCGAGCGCTGCGGCTGCGGTCAGGGCCGCGGCCGCCAGGAGTCGTTTCTTCATGTCGGTTCCTCTCGGGACAGGTGAGGGTGAGGTACTGCGGGACGCGGAGCCCACGGGCTCCGGGGTCAGACGGGCTGGACGTCGGGGTAGGCGACCGAGCCGAGCGGGTACACGTGCCCGCCGGCGCGCGAGTGCTCGGCCCGCCCGTCGCCCGTGATCCCGAGGAAGATCCCCGTGGTCATGAGCTGGGTGCCGAGGTCGTGCAGCCAGACGCTCGCGACCGCGATGCGGAACTCGCGGAAGCAGAACAGGTAGAGGCCGTCCGCGAACTTCCACACGGTCGACAGGTCCATGTCGCCGTGGCCGCGCTGCACGCCCTGGACGCACTGCCAGGCGTAGCGCTCGCTCGAGATGTAGACGTGCTCGTAGAGGTGCTCGGGGCTGTAGCGGTACAGGTTGCGGCGACCGATGAGGTCGCGCGACGGACCGGGGATCTCGCCGGTGGGGGTGCCGCGGTCGGTCGTCGCCGCCCAGAACGTCTGCCCGACGCGGGGCTCCCCCTCGGTCTCGGACTCGGCGATCTCGGACCGGGTCACGAGCGCCCGGTGGGTGCGCTCGGAGTAGACGATCGTGATCGCTTCGCGCTCGCGGGTCTCGACGGGCAGGTTGAGGAACACGACGTCCTCGCGCACCCGCACCGCGTCGTAGGGATCCCGCAGCTCGCCCGCGGTCGCGATCGCGCCGCTCGCGGACCAGGCGACCTCGCCGTTCTCGAAGGCGAGACGAAGCTCGGTGCCGTCGTCGAGCACCAGCGCGAGCGTCTGCCCGTCGAGGTCGGTGCTCGGGAGGCGGTAGGTGTCGATTCCGGCTGCGAACTCGTCGTAGCTCCGCCACTCGTTCGGATCCGCGGCGGTCAGGTCGGTTGCGGTGGGGGCTGCAGCGGGGGTCGTCATCGTCCCTGGGGTCCTTTCAGCGCGTCGGTCGTGAGGACGCCGCATCGCGCCGCCCAGCCGTCGGCCGGAGAGCCTCGATGCTCGTCTTGCGCTCACTGTATGGAGCGGCGGGGCGGCCCGGAGCGCACCTCTCGCGCAGCGACAAGGGGCGTGGCGCTCCGGTCAATCCGGGTCACGAAGCGGTTGCGGGCCGCTCGCTGAGACGCAGCTCGCTCGGCGAGACGCCGAACGCCGATTTGAAGGTCCGGCTGAAATAGGCGGCCTCGGTGAATCCCCAGCGGGCCGCGATGCTCGCGACGGTGCGGTCAGCGAGCACGGGATCCAGCAGGTCGGCGCGGCAGCGGTCGAGCCGCCGCGATCGGATCCAGGCGGACACCGTGGTGCCGGTGCGGCGGAAGACCGCGCTCAGGTGGCTCGTCGAGACGTAGTGCGCCGCCGCGATGCGGCCGGGCGAGAGGTCCGGCGACGCCAGGTGGTCGTCGATGTAGGCGTAATGCGCTGCAGCAGCTGGGAGTGCGGATCCCGCTGCACCGGATCCGCGTCGGCGATCCCAGACACGAGCGTGGTGACGAGGTCGAGCGCGGTGCGCGCGAGCTTGCCGCGCAGCGGATCGTTCATCGCGGTCAGCTGGGACGGGAACTGCGCGAGGAACGCCGTCGCGACCGAAGCGAGCGCGGGATGCCGTTCTCCGAGCACCACCGCCGTGAGCTGCTCGGTGTACGGCACGGGCAGCAGGTGCTTCGGGAACATCATGACGAGGTTGCGGAAGCTCTCGCCGAGCAGGAGCGAGTAGGGCTGCGAGGTGTCGGTGATGGTCAGGGATCCCGGCCCGAGCGCCGCCTCGCGACCGTCCTGCACCAGGATTCCGCTCCCCTGCTGGAGCAGCCCGATCTTGTAGTACCCGCTGCCGCCGTTCGCGATCGTCTCGGGCGTGCGCTCGACGAGGTGCGGGCACGCCGTCACCTCGGTGAACACGATGTCACCGGCGGAGACGGAGTGCATGCGCGCCGCGAACGGCGCTTCCCGCTCCGTGCTGATCCGCAGCGGGACGAACGACGCGGACACCATGCTGCGGAACGCGGCGAGGTTGTCGGTCTGCGCGACCCCGGCCCCGCTCCATGCGCCGTGCGTCGCGATCGTGCGCTGCATCTGCTCCACCCGCCTTCGGGCCGCCGCCCGAGGGCGGGCGCGGGTTCGCCGACGCGCGTGCTCGCGGCGCCGGAGCCGCGTGTGCACGCGAGCGTACACGCGCGCGACCGCGGTGTCTGCGGCTGCGCCCGGAACGGGACCGCTGGGTCAAGGGCTCGGCGTGGAGAGGCAAGGCGGTTTCGGGGCCGGGGCCGGGTCTGGGTCTGGGTCTGGGTCTGGGTCTGGGAAGGAGATTCGCGCTCGATCGGAGATTCTGCGCGTTCTCGTCCTGCTGAGCACGGATCTCCGTGCGAAAGGCCCTACGGTCGCGCGTCGTGGAGCGATCGGAGACCGCGGTGCAGGATCCGCTGGGTTTGGGGCCCGGGGCTCTCTCTCGCCCACCGGATCGCGAGATCGCGCGCCCACCCGGGGTTCGACTTCGCGGCGTCGTTGATCCAGTTCGCGACCGAGTCCTGCACGTACACCGACGGGTCGGCGCGCAGCGGTTCCAGGATCGGCAGGCCCCGATCCGGCTCCGCTCCGAGCACCGCGATGCGCTTCGCCCACACCCCGCGCGGACGCAAGGCCTCGCTCGCGAAGCGGCGGATCCGCTCCGATGGATCGGTCGTCAGCTCGGCGAGCACGGCGATGCTCTCCTCGAGTTCGACGGCGAGTCGGTCCCGCACGGCCATCCAGGCCCATTCGCGCACCCCGAAGTGCGGGTCGTCGGCGGCCGGCAGGATCAGCGCGACGAGTTCGTGCGGAGATCCCGGTTCCGCGGCGAGGGCGAACCAGGCCCAACCGCGCACCGTGTCCGAGGGGTGCCGGGTGAGCTCGGCGCAGGCCGCGGCCCCGAGGTGGGCGCGGAGCGCTGCGCCGATGGCGCGCATCCGAGCCAGGATGCCGAGCTCCCCTGCTGCTCGCACCTCGGCCGCGAGTTCGGCGGACGCCTCAGGGATCGCGTGCGCGAGCAGCACCGCGTGGTCCAGTGCGGTGATCTCGCCGAGCGTGCGCGACTCGACGCGGCCGCGCTGCACCTCGTCGCGCGACGCGGACAGGCGGTTCCGGGAACCGTTCGTCGGGTTCATGCCGATGTCACCGCGTTGCGCTGCATCGTGGCGAGGGCATCGGCGCATGCGGCCGCGGCATCCGCACCGATGCCATCCGTGAGCCGCCGGAGCCAGGTCTCGTAGCGCGGGGCGAGCTCGGCGAGCAACGCCTCCCCCGCCGGGGTGGCGTGCAGCACGAGCGCGCGGCGATCGCTCGAATCGGGTTCGCGGACCGCCCATCCCGCACCGGCGAGCCCATCGACGAGTCCCGTGACCGTGGCTCGGGTCACGCCCAGCCGCTCGGCGATCCTCGCGGGTGCCGCTCCCGGCTCGGCCGAGATCGCGAGCAGCGCGGCGAAGCGCCCCTCGGAGAGCCCGTGCGGTTCGAGGAGCGCCGCGCACTCCGCGTCGATGCGGCGCGCCGTGGTGAGCAGTCCCATCACCAGTTCCACCGCGGGCGCGCTGCCCACGCGGTCGAGGAGCAGCGCATGCTTGGTGTCGATCAGGTCATTCATTAGCCACCAAACTATCAGGTGGCTAACTTTAGTGGCTACGGTCCCCGGTCACCGCCAGTCGGAGATTCGCGCTCAGACTGAGATCCTGGGCGATTTCCTCATTCTGAGCACGGATCTCCGTCCGAAGACGACTCGATCAGCCCCGGACGCAGCGGGGATCAACCGTACGGGTTGGCGGTCTTCTTGTCGGCGTCGATGTCGCGGATCAGTGCCGGATCGGTCAGGCCCTTTCGCGGGTCGACGTTCTCGTCCTCGGGATCGTGCTCGGTCGCGCCGTCGAGGACCGGCTCATCCACGGTCTCGGGGTGCTCCGGGTCGCGGTCTGCGGGCTGCTTCGCGGGTTCGCTCGTGTCGTTCATGGCCTCTACGGTACGGACCGCCCGGACCCGGATCACCCCCTTGACTTCCCAGGAAGGTCGACGGGATCCCGCGAATGTCGGAGGCGAGCCCTACACTCCTTGCCGTGAGCATCCGTGAGAGGCACGACCTCGGTCCCGAGCGCTCCCGCTTCGACGCGGGAAGCGCCGCCGAGACCATCGCCGAGCTCGACGCGCAGTACGCCGCGGGCGAGATCGATCGGCACGCCTACCTCGTGAAGAAGCAGAGCCTCGTCCGCCTCTTCCTCAAGGCGACGACATCGCCGACTCGGCGACCGCCGCGCTGGGAGACGGAACTCTAAGCCGGAAGGGCGCCGCGCCACGACCGGTTCTCGCGAACGCGTCACCCCCCCGGAAACCTCTCCGAACTTTTTTGTGACGTTCGCGCCGCCCGGCCCGTCTCATCTGTAGAGCGTCTTTCATCGCTCGTTGGACGGCGCGGCCCGGGGCCGCGCCCGTGATTGTGGAGGTAGTTCTGATGGCTACGGATGAGACGAACACGGCTGCGGTTTCCGGTGCGGGCACGGCGGACTCCCCCGGCGCGAAGCGCGCCTCGGGCTCGACCCGCGTGGATCGCGCCCCGGCGGTGCCGAGCCAGTCGGCCGAGGGCGGCTCCTCGGCCGGCCGCACGACGATCGCGGAGGGCGTCGTCGCGAAGGTCGCGGGGATCGCGGCGCGCGAAGTCGCCGGAGTGCATGCCCTCGGGGGCGGCGGCGCCCGCGCACTGGGAGCGATCCGCGACGCGGTGAACGCGACGGATCTCACCCAGGGCGTCAAGGTCGAGGTGGGCGAGACGCAGGCCGCGGCCGACCTCACCATCGTGGTCGACTACCCGGCCCCCATCCAGGAGGTCGCCGAGAACGTCCGCACCGCGGTCACGACGGCGATCACCCGTCTCGTGGGGCTCGAGGTCGTCGAGGTCAACATCGATGTGAACGACGTGCACCTCCCCACCGACGACAGCGACGACGACGAGTCGCGCGTCTCATGAACGCCACGCTGACCGGAGCCGCGATCGGCGCGGTGCTCGCCTTCGCCGCGCTGATCTTCGGATTCTGGGGATTCCTCCTGGTCGCGCTGCTCATGCTGATCGGTGCGCTCATCGGACGCGTGATGTCCGGTCAGCTGGACCTCCGTGCGCTCGCCGGAGCGTTCAGCGGGAGGCGAACGTCGTCATGAGCGCATCGACCGTCGCGCCTCAGGCATCCGCAGGGGTGCTCGCGCCCGTTTCGCGCCCCTCGGGCACCGTCCGGGTCCGGGAGCGCGTCATCGACAAGGTCGTGCGGGAGGCCGCCGCGGTCGCGATCGGCGTCCCGCGTGACGACGTGAACGTCGAGGTGGCCGAGTGGGGCAGGGGGCTCGCCGTGCGGATCGCCGCGAAGCTCCCCGTCCCCGCTCTCGAGGACCGGGACCCGAGCGAACCGGCCGTGCCGATCCTGGAACGCGTCCGCGCGCTGCAGACGGCCCTCGCCGCCGAGATCGAGCGCCTGACTGGGCGCGAGGTCCGGCGGGTCTCGTTCACGGTGACCGGAGCGATCATTCCCCAACGAAAGCGGGTGAGGTAGATGTCGAACACGGGTCTGAATCGGGTCGTCCGACGCGAACTGCACTCACCGCGCACGGTGGCGGCCGCAGCCGTGCTCGTGCTCGTCGCCCTGGCGGCGGTCGCGGTGGGCGTCGAGATCGTCCTGCATCTCGTCGGCGCGGCTCCGCTGCTCGTCGATCCCGGCGCGGCTCTGACCTGGCTCCGCGGGATCCCCGAGCAGCCCCAGTCCGTGACGCTCCCGATCGGGATCGTCGCGGCGGTCATCGGAGCGATCCTCGTCTGGCTCGCGGTCGCGCCCGGCCGACGACCGAAGCACGAACTGGGCGGTACCGACCGCGCGCTGATCACCGACAACGGGGTGATCGCGTCGTCGGTCGCCGAGCGGGTGCGGCGCGAACTCGACCTCTCCAGGGGCGCGGTCGTCGTCGGGGTCGGCCACCGAAGCGCCGACGTGACCGTTCGGCCCGAACCCGGGCAGTCGATGGACCGGACTCGCGTGCGCGCCATCGCGGAAGCGGAGCTCGAGGACTACGCGCTGCGCCCCCGCGTGAAGGTGCGGGCGCGCGTGCTCCGCAGCGCGGATCGGGAGGATGCCTCATGAACGCCACGAACCGCGGGCTGAACCGCGCCATCCTGTTCGTCGTGGGAGCGGTCCTGCTCGCCACCGGCATCGGCGCCGCGGCCGCGGCGACCTGGCCCCGGCCGCGGCGGTCTGGACCGACCGGGGCTCCGGCGCGCTCGCCTGGCTGCGGGACGCCGACCGGGCGACCCGTCTGTCGGAATCGACCCGCGCGAGCTGGCTCGTCCTGGGGATCCTGTTGCTCCTCGCAGTGGTCGTCGTCTTCGCCGTCGTCGCGCTCGCCCGCCTCGGCGGCGGGCGGAGCAGCACGGTGATCCGCGACGAGCGCGGCGAGGGCGCGCAGGGGCCGGTGACGATCCGACAGGGCTTCGCCGCGGATCTGATCACGCAGGCGCTGAGCGCGCACGACGAGATCCTCGCTTCGCGGGTCAGCACCCGCAGACTGCGCGGCGCCGACGTGCTGCAGGTCACGGTCACCCCGAGGCAGAACGTCTCGCCCCAGCGGGTCGCCGAGACGGTGGCGCCCCTGCTCGACCATCTCGACGCGCTCCTCGGGCGCCGGACCCCGACGCTCGTCACCATCCGGTCCGGGCTGCGTTCCCGGATCGCAGCAGACGAGTCCCGAGTGAACTGACCCCGCCCAGCGGGGCCCGAAGAAAGGAAAGACGCCATGCGCAAGAACCTGCTGATCCTCGCGGTCGTCGCAATCGCCGGCTATCTCGTCGGAGTCGAGTCCGCGAAGTCGCGCGGCAAGAACTACGAAGACCTGCGGCACCAGCTCGAACGCCTCTGGACCGACCCGGAGGCGAAGAAGTCGAGGAAGCGCATGGCGAAGAACGCGAGGAAGTCCCTCGAGCGGGCCCGGAAGAACTTCCTGGGCAGCTGAGCCGTGGCGTCGTGCCGGGCGGCGGACCCGCCCCGCACGACGCGCAGCAGACTCACACCGACCGCGCTGGACGCGGAGTCGCCCGCAAGACAGGATGGTGATACGGGTGGAAGTCTCACCTGATGGCCGTCGAGAGCGAGCGGCCGGCAATCCGCTGGGGAGGATGCATGAGCAGCACCCGCAGTCCGCTTGACGACGCCGACGACCGGATCATCGCCGACCGCGCCGCGGACGGCGACACCGTCGCGTTCGCCGTGCTCGTGCGCAGGCACGCTCCGGTGATGCGCGCGTACGCGCGGCGCCTGCTCCCCGGTTCCGCGGATGTCGACGACGTCGTGCAGGACGCGTTCATCACCGCGTGGGACCAGCTCGCCGCGCTGGACGATCCCGGACGGGTGCGGAGCTGGCTCCTGCGGATCACCGGCAGGAAGGCGATCGACCGCATCCGCTCGAGCCGTCCGCTCGCGGAGCTGGACGGGGCGGAGCTCCCGGCGCCGGAACGGCTCTCGCCGCCCCGGCGAGCGGAGGCGAGAGCGGGGATCGCCGCGCTCGGCGAAGCGATCAATCGGCTCCCCGATGCCCAGCGCGAATGCTGGGTGCTGCGCGAGCTGGGCGAGTACAGCTACGACGAGATCTCCGAGGAACTCGGCATTCCGGTATCGACGGTCCGCGGATTGCTCGCCCGCGCACGAAAAGACATCATTGTTCGGATGGAGCAGTGGCGATGAATGAATACGACAGCCCGGACCTCCGAAGTCTGGCGACCGAGCCCGAGGATCTCGACGGCCACACGATCGAGGAGCTCTTCGACTACCTCGATGCTGGTCGGGAACCGGTCGACCCCTCGATCGAGGGCTCGGCCGGATGCCGGATCGCCCTGGAGGCGCTGACCCGACTCCGGGAGCTGACCCCCGGCCTGCTCGCCGCCGATGCCGCGGAGGAGCCGGAGCCGAGCGAGAGCTGGGTCCAGTCGATCCTCTCGGGCATCGCCCTCGACGCCAGGTCCGGTCGCCGCATTCCGGTCGCCGGGCGGGTCCCGGAGGCCGACCTGGGCATCACCGAGGGCGCGGTGCGGGGTGCGATCCGCGCCGCCGAACGGGTCGTACCGGGGATCGTGGTCGGGAAGTGCCGCTTCGACGGGGACGTCACCGTGCCCGGCGCCCCCGTCCGGGTCCGCGTCGAGGTCAGCGCGCCCTACGGCGTTCCGATCCCGGATGCCGTCCACCGGCTCCGCGCGGAGATCGAGCGGCGGCTGCGGACGCACACGACCCTGAACGTGAGCGGGATCGACATCGAGGTGCGCGACGTTCACGAAGTGCGCAATCCGAAGGAGGGAGACCGGTGAGCGAGTCGACGGAGCAGGCGGTGGCGGCGGACATCGAGGCCGCCGTGCGGGCACTTCCCGGTGTGACCGGAGTCTTCCGCTCAGGGGGCGTCCTCGCGAAGCTGGTCGATGCGGGTGCCGAGGCCCTCGGCACCGCCGAGCAGCGGGCTCCTTTCGTCCGCTGGGAGACGGGCGAGACCGGTCCCCGCGCCGACGTGGCGATCGGGGTGCGTGCGAGCGCGGGGGCCGCCGAGACGAGCGCCCGAGCGCACGAGGTCGCAACGGTCATCTGCCGGGAGCACGGGATCGCCGGAGCGGATATCCGCGTCACCGTGGTCCACATCGACGAGGACGCCGAGCGGGCCACCGATCCGGCTCCGTCCGCCGACAGCTGATCGGACCCGTTTTACCGGACGCCACCGGTGATTTTCCGGCGGTTTACCGACCGCGGGGCGACCGTCCGGGTCGCATCTTCGGGCAGACGGGCGTATCGTAAGAGATTTGAGGCGAAGAGGGACGGAGCAGTCCGGCCCTCTTCACGTGTGCCCGGGGTGAATTCCCGCTTCCGGGTCGACTGGAACGGACCCGAATGCCCCTGACCCCCGATGCGGAACCGAGCGACGCTCCGGCGTCCCCCGACGCGTCGCGCGCACCGCGCCGCGGCGTCGGAGCATCGCACGCGAAGGCGATCCTCTTCGGCGAGCACGCCGTCGTCTACGGCGCCCCCGCGATCGCGATCCCGGTCGACAGCCTGACGGCCGAAGCGGTGATCGAAACGGGCGCACCGGGCCTCCGCATCGACAGTTCGCTCTTCACCGGGCCCGTCGAGGACGCGCCCGCGCGTCTCGCCCCGGTGGTGACGGCGATCCGCGCCTCCCTGGAGCGCGCGGGGCTCGGCGATCTCGCCACGGGCGAGGGGCCGCAGGGCGCCACGGTACGGATCCGCAGCGAGATCCCCCACGAACGCGGGCTCGGTTCGAGCGCGGCGGTCGCCGCGGCGATCTCCCGCGCCGCGTTCGATCTCGCCGCGGTGGAGCTCGACGACGACGTGCTCTTCGACCTGATCCAGACCGCGGAGAAGGTCGCGCACGGCACCCCGAGCGGCATCGATGCCCGCACCGTCGCGGCGACGGGCGCCATCCGGTTCACCCGCGGCGCGGTCGCCCCGATCAGCATCGGCTCGCCGCTCACCCTCGCCTTCGCCGACTCCGGCCACCCGGGCTCGACGGCGAAGGCCGTCGGTTCGGTGCAGGCCCTGCGCGAACGGGAGCCCGGGTCGACCGATGCGCTGCTCTCCCGCCTCGCCGAGATCGCCGAGGGATCGATCGCCGAGCTCGCCGCGGGCGACCGCACGGCGATCGGCGCGGCGATGACCGAGGCGCACGGGATCTTGAACCGCGTGGGCGTCAGCTCCGAGCGGCTCGACGCGATCACGGCGGCGGCGCGCGAGGCCGGCGCCGCCGGCGCGAAGCTCACCGGCGGCGGGCTCGGGGGCTGCGTGATCGCGGTCGCCGACGACGCCGCGCACGCAGACCGGATCGGGGCGGCCATGCGCCGCGCCGGCGCCGAACGCACCTGGACCGTGGAGGTACCCGCCGCATGACGACCGCTACAGCTCGCGCTTTCCCGAACATCGCCCTGGTCAAGTACTGGGGCAAGCAGGATGAGGATCTGATCCTCCCCGTCGCGGGCAGCCTGTCGCTGACGCTCGATGCGTTCCCCACCACCACGACCGTCTCGCTCGACGGCGCGGCGGACGCCGACGTCTTCGCGCTGAACGGCTCCGCGGCCTCCGCCGATGCGACCGGCCGGGTGACCCGCTTCCTCGACCGCGTGCGCGAGCTCGCGGGATCCGAGACCCGAGCCTCGGTCGTCTCGACCAACGAGGCGCCCACCGGCGCCGGCCTCGCGTCCTCCGCGTCGGGCTTCGCCGCGCTCGCGACCGCCGCGGCGAGCGCCTACGGCCTCGACCTCGATCAGCGCGACCTGAGCCGGCTCGCCCGCCGCGGATCCGGCTCCGCCTCGCGCAGCCTCGTGCCCGGACTCGCCGTCTGGCACGCTGGCGACGACGCGAGCTCATACGCCGAGGCCGTGACCGGTCCCGACATGCGCATGGTGATCGTCACGGTCGACACCGCGCAGAAGGCCGTGTCGAGCCGCGCCGCCATGCGCCGCTCGGCGCTGACCTCCCCGTTCTTCCCCGCGTGGATCTCCTCGACCGAGGAATCGCTCGCCGCGATGCTCGAGGCCTGCGCGGCCGACGACTTCACGCGCGTGGGCCGCATCACCGAGTCGCACGCGCTGCGCATGCACGCCGTGATCCAGGCCTGCGACCCGCCCATCCGCTACCTGGCACCCGCGAGCATCGCGATCTTCGACGCCGTCGCCGCGCTGCGCGACATGGGGCTCGAGGCCTACTCCACCGCCGACGCGGGTCCGAACGTGGCCGTGATCGTGCGTCCGGAGCAGGCCGAGGATCTGGTCGCCGCGCTGCAGGGCTTCGGCTCGGTGCGCCTCGTCGGCCCGGGCGCGGGTGCCGAAGTGATCCCGTCGGAAGCCGGAGCGGCCGGAGCGGCCGGAGCGATCGCATGATCGAGCATCGCGCGCCGGGCAAGCTCTACATCGCCGGCGAATACGCCGTCGTGGATCCGGGGCAGCCCGCCGTGATCGTCGCCGTCGATCGCTACATCACGGTGCGCCTCACCGAGGGCTCCGAGGTGGGTCGCGTGCGATCGAGTGCGTACGGCCGCTCGCCGCTCGTCTGGGTGCGCGACGACGCGAGCGATCGGATCGTGATCGAGCACCAGCCCTCCGACTACGTCTTCGCCGCGATCACCGCGGTCGAGCAGCTGCGATCGGAGCTGCGGCTGCCGCCGCGCTACTACGACCTCGACATCGGGAGCGAGCTCGACGACGTGAGCGGCCGCAAGTTCGGCCTCGGGTCCTCCGCCGCGGTCACCGTCGCGGTCGTCGCCGCGCTCGACGAGTTCTACGGGCTCGACCTCACCCGCACCGAGCGGTTCAAGCTGGCGCTGCTCGCGACCTGCGAAGTCGCCCCGGCGGCGTCCGGAGGCGACCTTGCGGCGAGCACCTTCGGCGGGTGGATCCGCTACTCCTCGCCCGACCGGGGCGCGCTCCGCACCCACCGCGCAGTGCACGGCGTCGCCGCGACGCTCGCGGCGACGGCCGAGTGGGCCGGCTGCGGGGTCGACCGGCTCCCGACTCCCGATTCCCTGCAGCTGCTCGTCGGCTGGACCGGTTCGCCGGCCTCCACCGAGCGCCTCGTCGAGCAGGTGCGGCATGCCGACTCGCGCCGCCCGCTGCAGGCGTACCCGGAGTTCGGCGCCGACAGCCGGGCCTGCGTCGACGATCTGGTCGCGGCGTTCGAGCGGCGCGGCGCGGGAGCGCCCGCGGTGATCGGCCGAGCACGACGGGTGCTGCAGCGCCTGAGCGAGACGTCGGGGATCACGATCGAGACCTCGCAGCTGCGCGCGCTCTGCGACATCGCCGAGCGGCACGGTGCGGCGGGCAAGCCGTCGGGCGCCGGCGGCGGCGACTGCGGTATCGTGCTCGCGAACGCAGAGCTCTCGACCGATCCGATCCTGCGCGAGTGGGAGGCGAACGACATCCGCCGCCTCAGCCTCGCCCCGCACCCCGCATCAGGAGGCATCGATGCATTCTGATCACCGCGAGATCCCAGGATCCCGAGCGGCCCGCAAGGACGAGCACGTCGACCTCGCGCTCGAGCAGCGCGGCGCGGCCCCGCGAAACGAGTTCGACGAGCTCGACTTCGTGCACCAGGCGCTCGGCGGCGTCGACGCCGAGCGCATCGACCTCGGGGTGACGATCCCCTTCGGCGCCGGAGCCGGTCACGACGCCGGCGAATGGCACTGGCGGACCCCGTTCTACGTGAACGGGATGACGGGCGGCACCGAGCGCACCACGCGGATCAACCGCGAGCTTGCGATCGCCGCGCGCGAGACCGGCATGCCGATGGCCTGCGGCTCGGTCTCGGTCGCCCTCGACGACCCCGATGCGGCCCGCGGCTTCGCCGTGATCCGTGCGGAGAACCCCGACGGCTTCGTCATGGCGAACGTCGGCGTTGGCCGCCCGGCCTCCGACGCGCCCCGCGCGGTCGAACTGATCGGCGCGGACGCGCTGCAGGTGCACGTCAACGCAGTGCAGGAGACGGTGATGCCCGAGGGCTCGCGCGACTTCTCTTCGTGGCTGTCCTCCGTCGAGCAGCTCGCCGCCGCATCCCCGGTGCCCGTGATTGTCAAGGAGGTCGGCTTCGGCCTCAGCCGCGCGACGCTGCGCCGGCTGTCCGAGATCGGCGTGCGCCTGGCGGACGTGAGCGGTCGCGGCGGCACCGACTTCCTGCGCATCGAGAACGCCCGGCGCGAGGCCGGCGAGTACGCGATGCTGACGGGCTTCGGCCAGTCGGCCCTCGCGAGCCTGCTCGACGCTCCCGCATCCGCGCCCACGCTGCTGGCCTCGGGCGGGGTCCGCACCCCCTACGACGTCGTCAAGGCGCTGGCCGCCGGCGCGCGGGCCGTGGGCGTCGCCGGGGCCTTCCTCGAGGCAATCGGCCCCGACGGCACGGGCGGCGGAGCCGAGCGGCTCGTCGCCCTCGTCGAGGACTGGAAGGCGCGCACGCGCGCCGTCTACGCCCTGCTCGGCGCCGCCACCCGCGACGAGCTCCTCGCCACCGACCTCATCGTCCGCGGCCGCCTCCGGGAATTCTGCGCCGACCGCGGCGTTGACCTCCGTGGCCTCGCATCCCGCTCCGAGGCGCCCCGCGCATGATCCGCGCGCACCGCCCCGGCCACCCGAACCTCACCCCTCTCCCCCGAAGGAAGCCATGAGCGTCCCCGACTCCACCCACCGCGAGACCGTCACCGAGATCCCGACCAGCTGGGTCGGCCCGATCCGGATCACGGGCTCCGCGGTATCCGGCGAGATCTCGGTCCCCCTCGCCACGTACGAGACCCCGCTGTGGCCGTCCGTCGGCCGCGGTGCGCGCGTCTCGCGCGCCGTCGAGGGCGGGATCCGCACCGTCGTCACCGGCGAGCGCATGACCCGCTCGGTGCTGTTCACCGCGCGCGGCGCCGTGGGCGCCCAGATCGCCTCACAGACCATCGAAGAGCGTTTCGGCGAGCTGCAGGAGGTCGTCTCGGCCGGCAGCCGCCACGCGAAGCTGCTCGAGGCGCACCCCGAGATCGTCGGCAATCTGCTGTTCGTGCGCTTCGCCTTCACGACGGGCGACGCCTCGGGCCACAACATGGTCACCAACGCGGCCGACGCGCTCATGGAGCGGATCCTGTCGTGGGGCCTCGAGATCGAGTACGGCTCGATCTCGGGCAACTTCTGCTCCGACAAGAAGGCGACCGCCGTCAACGGGATCCTCGGACGCGGACGCAGCGTCGTCGCCGAGATCCTGATCCCCCATGACCTCGTGGCGAGCGGCCTCCGGACCGACGCGCAGCGCGTCGTCGACCTGGTCGTGCGCAAGAACCTGGTGGGCAGCACCATCGCCGGCGCCCTCCGCTCGGCCAACGCGCACTACGCCAACATGCTGCTCGGGTTCTACCTCGCCACCGGCCAGGACGCCGCCAACATCGTCGAGGGATCGCAGGGCATCACCTACGCCGAGAACCGCGAGGACGGCCTGTACTTCTCGTGCACGATCCCGCACCTCATCGTCGGCACCGTCGGCAACGGCAAGCACCTCCCCCACATCGAGGAGGCGCTGACCCGCATCGGCTGCCGCGAGGATCGCGCACCGGGCGAGAACGCCCGCCGCCTCGCCGAGCTCATGGCCGCCACGGTGCTGTGCGGCGAGCTCTCGCTCATCGCCGCGCAGACGAATCCCGGCGAGCTGATGGCCGCGCATCTGCGCATCGAACGGAACGGAGCACAGCAGGCATGACCGCGATCGGCATCCACGATCTGGAGCTGGCGACCACGCATCACCTCCTCGACCTCGGCGTCCTCGCCGAGCGCACCGGGGTCGACCCCGACAAGTACCGCCTCGGGCTCGGCCAGGACGAGATGAGCTTCCCCGCACCCGACGAGGACATCGTGACGATGGGCGCGACCGCGGCCCTCGCCCTGCTCGACCGCAACGGCACGGAGGGCGTGCGCACGCTGCTCTTCGCGACCGAGTCCGGTCTCGACCACTCGAAGGCCGCCGGCGTCTTCGTGCACAAGCTGCTCGGACTGCCCGCGCAGGTGCGCGTCGCCGAGATCAAGCAGGCCTGCTACGGCGGCACCGCCGCGATCCAGGCCGCCGTCGGGATCGTCCAGCGCAACCCGCGCGAGCGCGTGCTCGTGATCGCGAGCGACATCGCCCGTTACGCGCTCGACTCCCCCGGCGAGCCAACGCAGGGCGCCGGAGCCGCGGCCATGCTCATCTCGGCCGACCCCGCGCTCGTCGAGATCGAACCCGCCTCTGGCCTGTTCTCGGACGACGTCGACGACTTCTGGCGACCCAACGACTCGACGACTGCGATCGTCGACGGCCGGCTCTCGATCTCGGCATACCTGGACGCCCTCACCGGCGCATGGGACGACCTCGCCGCGCACGGCGGCCCGGCGATCGGCGACATCGACCGCCTCGTCTACCACCAGCCCTACACGAAGATGGCGCGCAAGGCGCAGGCCCGCCTCGGCGAGCACCTCGGCGTCGACCTCGGCGACGACGGGCTCGTGCCCGGCGCGATCTACAACCGCCGCCTCGGGAACGCCTACACGGCGTCGCTCTACGCCGGCGTCGCGTCGGTGCTCGACCACGAGACCGACCTCGCGGGCAAGCGCCTCGGCCTCTTCAGCTACGGCTCGGGCAGCGTGAGCGAGTTCCTCACTGGCGTCGTGCAGCCGGGCGCAGCTTCGCGCTCCGACCGCTTCACCGCCGTCCTCGACGCCCGGGTTCCGCTGAGCATCGACGCCTACCGCGAGCTGCACGCCCGCGAACTGCCGAGCTCGCAGGACCTCGAGACGCCCCGCATCACCGAGGCCCCGTTCCGGTTCGCCGGGATCCAGGGCAGCGCACGCCGGTACGAGCGCCGATAGACGGGCGCCGTTCGCGCGTTCGCTCAGCCGGATCCGAGCGCTCAGCCGGACGGATCCCCGTGATCCGATCCGATTGGGCGTTCGGATCCGGCTGAGTGCGTTTCCGACGCCTCGGCCTACGCGTCGGCCGGCCCGCGATCGACCGCGTCGATCACCACCGAGAGCTCGTCGCGCAGCGCCATGAGCCGGTCGATGGGCAGGCCGAGACGGGCGACCACTGCCGGCGGCACTCCGAGCGCCTGCTGGCGCAGATCCCGCCCCGCGTCGGTGACGACGAGCGCGAAGGTGCGGTCGTCGCCGTCGACCGGTACGCGCTCGACGAGCCCGGATTGCTCGAGCCGCTTGATGATCGGCGAGAGCGTCGCGGGGTCGAGCCGCAGCATCTCGGCGACCTCTTTGAAGCGCAGTGGGGCGTCGCCCCAGAGCGCGAGCATGACCAGATACTGCGGGTGGGTGAGGCCGAGCGGTTCGAGGATCGGCCGGTAGATGCCGATGACGCTGCGGCTGGCGACCGCGAGTGCGAAGCACACCTGGCGCTCGAGTTCGAGGGCGTCGTCGGGCAGCTGTTCCATGCCCAGCAGTCTATATCGTTTGTGCGCAAACGATCTGTGCTACCATTTCGTTTGTGCGCGAACGAAAAAGACGACTGTGGCATGAGACCCCGTGGGACGGCGAGCCCGGCTTCTGGGCCGCGTGGCGCCGGTTCTTCTACCAGTTCGAGGGGACCTCGCAGATGGGCGACCCCAACGAGCCGCCGTACATCCCGCCGGCGAACCCCAAGTGCCCCATCTGCGCGGCACCGATGAAGGACCACCAGATCGACCGCGGCGGCCCCGGCAAGCCCACCTACCTGAAGTGCCCCGCGCAGGGCGAGGAGCGGGCGGCGGCCTGATCCCGTGCGCTTCGGCACGGTCGCGGCCCTGGCCCGGGACTGCGTCCTGGGGTACTGGACGCGCTCCCGGGCTCAGAGCCGATCCACACTGCGTCGAGATGACCCTTGCGCGGGTTTTGGGGCTCCATAGCCCGCGCAAGCGTCATCTCGACGGGGCTCGGATCCGTGACGAACCCCCGGGCCATCTGGCAGACTCCGTTCCATGAACGATTCTCAGTCGGGCAGCGCCGTCGCCGCGGGGATCGCGCTGATCCTCGCCCCGATCCTCGCGCTCGTCGTCAAGGCCGCGGTGTTCCCGGGGTGGATGCTGTTCTTCATCGTCATGGCCTCGATCCCGCTGCTGCTGGGATACGCGCTGCAGATCGTCGTGGCCGCGAACGGCATGCTGCGCACGCGGGGCGTGTTCCAGACGATGCCGGGCCGGCAGCGCGGGATCCTCGCCGCATGGATCACCTCGATCGGGATCCTCCTGGTCGGGATCTTCCTCGTCGACGGCGGCGACGACGGGACCTACGGGTCGGCGTTCACCGTGCTCCTCGGCACGTCGTCGACGCCCGGCGGTGAACAGCTGTCGACCCTGCTCATGCTCGCCTCGGCCCTGCTCTGGATCGGCGGCTGGCTCTGGCTCGTCGTCGAGTGGATCGTGCTGCTGGCGCAGCGGCGGAGCGCCGCCCGTGCCGCCCAGGCCTGGCCGGGGCCGGCCGCGCAGGCGTACCCCGGCGGCCGGGACGCGTGAGCGGTCAGATCGAGAAGCTGGTTCCGGGCGGTGCCTCGCCGTACACCTCGAAGTAGTGCGCCATCAGCCTGCGCCCGGCCGGGTAGCCCCAGCGCGCGGCGACACGGTCGAGCTCGTCCGAGGTGGTCTCGGCCGAGAGCTCGCGCTTGGCGCCCTCCAGCCGCACGCTGCGCAGGTATTCGACCGGCGTGATCCCCACGCCTGATCGCTGGAAGGCGTGCTGCAGACCGCGCGGAGACATGTTCACGGCCTTCGACACGTCGTCGACGGTGATCGTCTCGCGCGCGTTCGCGTCCATGAACGACATCGCCTGCCGCACCGACCGCGGCGCATGCCGACGCGCGTCCGTGCGCTCCAGCGCGCCGTCGAACGTCGTGGAGAACCCGTAGAGCACCATCCAGAGCGCGTGCCGTTCCAGCGCCTCGAGCCGCAGCGGAGACGGCCCGCGCTCCTTGCTCAGCGCGACGAACGACGAGGCCAGGTAGGTGAACGCGCGGCTCCACTGACGCTCCGCACCGATACTCACCGGCTTCGGGTTGCGCACCGCGAGTTCGAAGGTGTCGTCCCCGCAGATCTCGCGCGCGAGCTGCTCCACCTTCGGGCGGTCGAACACCACGGCCCGCACTGTCGCGGTCCCCTCCCACCTGGCGCGCACCGGATAGCGGTCCGTCGCCCAGGGCTCGCCAGATCCGAGCTCGCTCCCATCGACCTGCGTGCGGCCCCGCAGCGCATCGATGCGGCAGGTCAGGAGCTGATCCACGGGACGATAGTCGGCCTCGACGCCGGCCTCGAGCCGGTACTTGATCAGCGAGATCCCCTCCGAGCTGATCGACGTCCAGTCGATCCGCGGCTGAGGATCGTCGATGTGTCGCAGCTCGGCGGTCGGCATGAACCGCTTCCACAGTCGCTCGATCTCCGCAGGGTCCTGCGACTGCACCCTCAGCATCTCTTCATCGGCACGCATGCGTTTCTTCCCCCTGCGTCGATTATCGACGACGGGCGAACGGGATCAACCTCGGAGTGCGCGCGACGTAGGCCCGGTACTCCGGGTCGTCGCCCCACTTCCGCTCGGCCTTGGCCTCGAGCAGCGGGATCCCGCTCACCCGCGTGAGCAGCAGGATCACGAAGAGCGGCGAGAGCAGCGCGATCCACTGCCAGCCCCGGAGCGCGGGCGCCGCTGCGACCAGCACGCCGATCCACAGGAGGATCTCCCCGAGATAGTTCGGGTGCCGGACGACGGACCACAGGCCCGAGCGGATGAACCGTCCCTCGTTCGCGGGATCCCGCTTGAACCGGGACTTCTGCAGGTCGGCGATCACTTCGATCGCGAAGCCGAGCAGCCAGACCGCGAGACCGATCCAGAGCATGCCGTCGGCATCGGGGCCGCTGCCCGAGGCGATCGCGATCCACGCGGCCGCGGCCGTGAGACTGACCCAGAGGCCCTGGATGCTCCAGACCGAGAGGAACCGCACCGGATCGCCGACGATCTCCGCGAAGCGGTCGTCCCCGCCCGAGCGGATGTTGCGGAGCAGGAGGAACGAGCCGAGCCGGAGGGCCCAGAGGATCACCATGCCGCCCAGGATGATCCCGCGCGGCCCGGTCTCGGGTGCGAACGCCAGGAGCAGCGCGGTCACCACGATGTAGGTCAGGCTGCCGGTGGCGTCGAAGAAGCGATCCGTCCGCCCGAGCGCCGCGGGGACGAAGGCGAGCCACTGCACCGCGAACGCGATCAGCACGGCGAGCGCGAACAGCGGGATCCCGCCCAGAGCTCCCCGTGCTGGCCGCCGGCGAGCGCCAACAGCGCCCCCAGCACGATGCTCGCCGAGATGAGCGCGATCGAGCGCCCCCGAGACTGCTGCATGGTCAGTTCCCCTTCCGGATGGTGTCCCGCCGACGCGGGGAGGCAGTTGCGGAGTAGAGTTCGTCGATCATCGGCGCACCCGCGTCGAGGAGCGCGCCGCGCCGGAGCTTCAGCGTCGGTGTGACGAAGCGCTCCGAATGCTCGGCGGGCAGCACGACCGCGCGCCAGTGCTGCGCGCGATCCCCCGGCGAGCGCGTCGCGTTCGCCAGCGCGACCGCCCGCTCGATCTCGTCATGCACGACCGAATCGGCCGCGAGGTCGAGGATCCCGAGCCCGGTGCCCGCGGGCTCGGGGAGCGCGTGGGGCGTGGAGGCGAGGGCTTCCGCGTCGACGACGACGATTCCGGTGAGATAGGGCCGGTCGGTGCCGACGAGCATCGCGTGCGCCACCCAGGGATGCTCTTCGACGGCCTGTTCCCAGGTCTCCGGCGACACGGTTCGGCCGGTCGACGTGATGATCACGTTCTTCGCGCGGCCGAGCAGCGTCAGCGCACCCTCGTCGTCGAGCGAGCCCAGATCTCCGGTGCGGAAGTAGCCGTCGACGAACGCGGCGGCGGTGTGCTCGGGATCCCGGTATCCGGCGAACACGCCGACCCCGCGCGCGAGCACCTCGCCGCCGGGGCCGATCGCGACACTGTTGCCGGGCAGCGGGCGTCCGACCGAGCCCGCGCGGAGCTCCCCGGCCGCCCGCCCACGAGCGGAGCCGTGGTCTCCGTCAGCCCGTATCCCTCGATCACGGGCACGCCGATCCCCCGGAAGAAGAGCGCGAGCTCGGGGTGCAGCGTCGCCGCGCCCGAGAGCAGGTATTCGAGGCGCCCGCCCATCACCGCGCGCAGCCGGCCGAAGAAGAGCCGGTCGAAGAGGGCGTGCCGGATCCGCAGGACGAGCGCGGGGCGAGCGCCGGGGTCCCGGTCCCGCTCCTCCAGGTGCGCACCCCACTCGACCGCGGTGCGCGCGGCGGCGCTCCAGACGCCGCTCAGGTGCTTCTCGCGCGCCGACGCCTCGGCCGCGCCCTGGATCTTCTCGAGCACGCGCGGCACGACCACCAGGAAGGTGGGACGCAGCACCCGGAGCGCCGCGACGACGTCCTTCGGGTTCGACAGGTGCGCGACGCGCATCCCCTCGGACACGCAGATGAGTTGCAGGGCCCGCCCCAGCACGTGCGTGAGCGGCAGGAACAGGATCGTGTTGCCGGTCTCGCGCACCACCTCCCGGTAGGCGGCCGCGGTGTTCAGCACCTGGCCGGCCAGATTGCGGTGCGTGATGAGGGCGCCCTTCGGCTCCCCCGTCGTGCCCGAGGTGTAGACGACGGTCGCGACGTCGTCCAGGGTCGCGCCGCGTCGCCGGGCCTCCAGCTCGTCGTCGGACACCTCGGCGCCGGCGACCACGAGTTCGGCGATCCCCGGCACGCTCGCGCCATCGCTCGCGTCGTCCAGTCCCCAGACCCGGATCGAGAGAGCGACGCGGTTCGCCGCGGCGGCGATCCGCGCCCCGAGCGCCCGGTCGCCCGCGAACGCGGCCGCCGGGCGCATGTCTGCGAGGACCGCGTCGATGTGGGCGTCGACGGACGTCTCGTAGATCGGGACCACGACCGCCCCCACGAACAGGGCTGCGAAGTCGGCGACCGCCCACCGGTACTGCGTCGGGGCGGCGATCAGCACCGCGTCGCCGTGTTCCACACCCGTCGCGATGAGTCCCTTCGCCCACGCCGACACCTCCTCGACGAACGCGCGCGTCGTGATCGGCTCCCAGGCCCCGTGCCCCGCGCTGTCGGGTTCGCCGGATGCGGCGGGGGTCTCGAACGCGACGTGGTCCGGCGCATGCCGCCAGCGCCGCATGACGAGGTCGGTGACGTTGGTCAGGCCCGAGAGATCGACGAGCGGCGGCGAACTCGAAACGGCCTCGATCGGGCTCGAGCCCACGGGATCATCTGCGGCAGGTGGCATCTCGGTCTCCGATCCAAGCTTTACTAAACCAGAGTGTACATTACGCCAGGCGTACGAAATATCCGGCGCGGAAAATCCGCCTCCGCGCACCCGAGGGGCCGGCCGCCGGGCGGGAGCGATAGCCGAGCCTCAGCGGAAGCCGAGGCGGCCGATGTTGCAGGTTCGACGCATCGAGCTGACCCGAGTCGAACAGACCCGGGTCAGCGGGCGCGAGCCAGCAGCCTCAGCGGGTCTCCACCCGCTCGAGCGCGACGAAGCAGGTGTCCGTTCCGAGGCGGACCTCCCGATCGGATGCCAGCGGGATGAGCACCCAGCCGAGCGACGATTCGCCGATCCACTCGCCTTCGCGCTCGCCGAACGGGGTCACTTCGACGGCCTGATGCCCATCGCGGAAGATGGAGAGCCCGCCCTCGGGATCCTGGCCGATCCGGAGGATCGCCCCGAAGTTCGGCTCTCGATAGTCTCCGACCGCATCGAGGGGCGCCTCTCCGGGACTGCGCAGGCGCTCGTAGCGCTCGCCGACGCCCGCCCAGGTGGCGACGCGAAGCGCCGCGCCGTCCTGCGCCACACCGCACCAGGGCCCGACCCAGCGCCCTTCGGAAGAGCGCTGCAGCCGCACCTCCTCCGCGCCGATCACCCCCTCGAGGAGGACGAGTTCGCTCGTGCCGTGCAGCGACAGCGTCACGCCTTTCGCGAACCGCGAGGAGAACCAGCGACCCGCGAGTTCGCGTTCGCCTTTCGCCACGCGCAATGCCCGCCACGCGAGGTCCTGCGCATCCACATCTCCGTTGTTGGCGAAACAGACGGCACTGAGGCCGCTGCTCGGCTCGACGAGGGAATGGGAGCGGAAACCCCACATCCCACCGCTGTGCCCGAGCGCCTCGACACCCCCGACGGTCTCGTGCTCGATCCCGAGCGCATAGTTCGAGACCTGGCCGTCGGAGAGCACCGTCCGCTGGAGCAGGCGCTCGCGGACCCCGGTTCCCAGCCCCCGTCCGTCGAGAAGGAACCCGTGCCATGCGCCGAAGTCGGCGACGCTCGTGATCACCTCGCCATCGCCGTTGACTCCGCGCACGGGCTCGACTTCGCCGATCCCCATGGACTCGAGCGCGAACGATCCGTCCTCGCCGCGCTCGTAGCTCATGGCCATTCCCTGCCTGAACTCGCCGAGCATCGTCGTGACGAACGTCTCGCCCATTCCCAAGGGCGCGAACACCGTGTCGCGAATGAGGTCGGGGAACGGAACACCCGATGCGCGTTCCGCCGCGAGGGCGGCGACAACGTATCCCGTGTTCGAGTACGACTGGCTCGCCCCAGGGGCGAAGTCCCCGGCTCGGACGGTTCCGAGCCAGCCCAGGAAGCGATCGAGGCCGGCGATCTCGATCTCCGGGACGCCGGCCGGATGCGAGACCGCGAAGTAATCGGGCAGGCCGCTCGTGTGGGTCAGGCAGCCACGGACCGTGATCCCCGGGAGCGCCACTTCGGGAACCAGCACGCGAATATCCGAGTCGAGGTCGAGCTCACCGCGTTCCGCGGCGCTGAGAACGGCAGCGGCCAGGATCTGCTTGCTCACCGAGGCGATGTTCATGAGCGTGCGGATCGTGAGGGGCTCCCCGGAGCGGGTATCGGCCACGCCTCGAGCAGCGTGGGCGAGAAGTGCGCCGTCTCGATAGATGGCGATGATCGCGCCCGGCTCGTTCTCCGAAATGCCGGGTGCGAGCAATTCGTCTGCGAGCATCCGGGAGAGTGCGGATTCGGGGCTGACCATGTGAAAGTCCTCGCGAGTATTGGAAGTCCGAGCAAACGGCCAGATTATCGACCGCGCCTGAACGGCGGATGCGGTCCGGAGCACGAGCCGGAGCCGGAGCGCTCAGCGCGACGCCCCGACCGAGCATCGCCGCGGTACTCGGCGGCCTCGCACCGGTTCGTCCGCTGCCGCACTCGGCGACCGCCGGAGCACGACCGCTCGGAGATACAAGAGAACCCCCACCATGTAGAAGCTAGGTGGGGGTTCGGAGCGGGCGTAATACTCCCGCAGTGGCTCCGACGGGCGTCGATCCCGTGACCTCACGATTTTCAGTCGTGCGCTCTACCAACTGAGCTACAGAGCCAGACGATCTCTTGCACATGGCGATCGCCGGAGATGAAGAAACCCTTCCGAATGGAAGGGTTCCTCATCTGGCGACCCTGACGGGACTTGAACCCGCGACCTCCGCCGTGACAGGGCGGCGCGCTAACCAACTGCGCCACAGGGCCATGGTGTATTCAGTTGTAGTTTGGTGCTAGTGACCCCAACGGGATTCGAACCCGTGCTGCCGCCGTGAAAGGGCGGTGTCCTAGGCCGCTAAACGATGGGGCCGAGAGGCTTTCGCCTCACTGGCTACCGAGTAGATATCTTATGCAGGGTTCGGCCGTCGACGCAAATCGGGGCCCCTTCGACCGGAATCCCTGGCGTGTCGCGGCTCTACGACTGGGATCGTGTCGGCGCTCGCAGCGCGGCCTGCTCCCCGCACGCAGCGGAACGCCCCGGGCGGAAGGAGCCCGGGGCGTTCCAGTTCGGGGAAGTTCACGAGGGTTCACACAGGTTCGGAGAACCATCGGGGAGGGATCCCGGGGACCCCGGAGCACCTCGCGGTGCCCGAGAGCCCCCAGGAGCCCGCAGGAGGCCGCTCAGCGTTCCTGCGAGCGGCGCCGCAGGACCGAGGCCCAGCAGAGCGCCAGCAGGCCGGAGAGGGCCAGCAGCGACTCCAGCGCGACCAGCGTCCCGTTCGAGTCGCCACCGGTCACCGCGAGCCCGCTCTCGGGCGTCGACGTCGCGACCACCGGCGTGTGCACCGCGGTCGTGACCGGCGGGGTCGACACCGGCGGCTTCGTGGTGGGCGGCGTCGTGGTCGGCGGCGGGGTCGTCGTCCGCGGCGTCGACTTCACCGGCGTGGTCGCCGAGGAGCAGTCGTTGCCCGGGTTCGAGTCGACCGCCACGACCGCGGGCGAGGCCAGCAGCTTCGACGGGGCCGAGGCGAAGGCGAGCTCCGGCATCGAGACGTCCTCGGTCGGCGCCGCCTCACCGGCCACGCAGGCCGTGTTGGTGAGCGTCGCCGCATCGGAGGCGAGGGAGTCGACCGTCACGTCGAACACCAGCGTCACGCTGTCGCCCGAGGCGAAGGTGCCACCGAACGATGCCGAGACCGTCCCGCCGCTGCCGTTGAGGCTCCAGCCGGAGGCCGTGCTCACCGTCGATGCGTACGACAGCCCAGCGGGCAGCGAGTCCGTCACGGTCGGATCCGCCGCCGCCCCGGGCCCGTGGTTCGTCACGACGAGCGTGTACTCGATCGTGTCGCCCACCTGCACGCCGCCCTCGGGCGCCGAGGCCGTCTTCACGATCCCGAGATCGAACGGAACCGGCTTCGGGCACTCCGTCACCGTGATCGACGCGGTGTCGGCCGGGCTCATCGCCGGTCCGCCGGCGAGCGTCAGATCCACCGTGTAGGTCCCCGCCGTGTCGACGTAGAGCGTGCGCGTCGCCGAGGATCCGCCCGCCACGAAGGTGTCGGTCGAGATCGCCCCGCCCGAGTCGCTGAGGTTCAGCGCGTAGCTCGTGCCGGCCTGCAGATCGCCCATCGTCACCGTGATGGTTCGGATCCCGTCGTCGCCTTCGGCGCCGGGAGCCGGGCATTCGGAGACCGAGAGGCTGATCGTCGGCCGGTCGGGGCAGGGTGCCAGCACGACGGTCGAGGTGGCGGAGGTCGTCTCCTGCGTCGTGTCGCTGACGGTCGCGCCGTAGCTCCCCTCGCCGGTCAGCGGCACCGAGAGCGTCGTGGTCGATCCGGTCGCGGTGAAGCTCGTGGTCCACGAGCCGCCGCTCGGGCGGGTGACCGTCACGGTGTAGTCGTCGCCGATCACGAGCCCGGCGAGCAGGGCGCTGCCCGATGCGGGCAGCTCACCGCCCGGCACGGTGCAGGGCACGGCGGTCAACGAGATCACCGGGAGCCCGCGCGGCGTCGGGCACGGGTTCACCGTGAACTGCTGGGTCCCGTTCTTGCCGCTCGCCGAGTCCGTGATCGTCGCCGTGTACGACCCCGATCCGCTCACGGACATCTGCAGGGTGGCGCTCGTGCCGTTGGAGGTGAACGACTGCGTCGAGACCGGCGAACCGTTCTTCGAGATCACGACGACGTACTCGCGTCCGGCACCGAGGCTGCTGAGCTGCACCGATACCGTCAGCGGGACCGTTCCCCCGACCGTCGAACACTGCTGCACGTCGATCGCGACCGCGGGAACGGGAACCGGCGTCTGGCAGTTGTTGTTGAAGATCGCCTGGCCCGCCGCGTCCCAGTTCTGTCCGGGGAAGTGGCCGGTCACGCCGTGATCGTTGTAGTCGAACGGTGGGATGATGTCACGACCGCCCTGGTGGCTCGCGCCCGCGTGACCGCTCACGTCGCCGTTCGCGTTCGGGCTGATCGAGATGTACCCGCCGTTGCCGAGCGCGTGGCAGATGCCGATCTTCTTGCCGGGGTTATCGCTGCCGTTGTCGACCTTCGCGGTCGCCGTATCTGGCGCGGTCGCCTGCGGGGCGCTCTGCGTCGCGGCCTTCTGCGGCGCAGCGGGAGCGAGGTGCTGAGGCGCCGACGGCTGTGTCGCGGGTGCTGCCGGTGCCGTCGGCGCCGGCTCGACCGCGGGGGCCGGATCCGGTGTCGCGGGGGCCGGCACCGGATCCGGGGTCACCACCGGAGCGGGTTCGACCGCGGGGGCCGGTGCGGGATCCGGTGCGGGATCCGGGGCTACGACGGGTGCCGGTTCGGCCACCGGTGCCACCGCGGGTGCGGGAGCCGGCGCCGGATCCGGGACCGTCGCCGGAGCCGCCTGCTGATCCGCGGTCGCGACCGGGGCCGCCGCGGGCGCCGCCTCGGTCGTGGCCACCGGCTGCGCTGCCGGTGCGTCCGCCGATGCCGCGGTGGCCGCGAGGGCGCCGGGTCCGAGCGACAGCACCGCCGCCGCGAGGAGTGCGGTCGCGCTGCGACCGATTCGATGTGGGCGCGGGTCGTCCGACCTCGAGCGCCTGAACTGCACATGCATGAGAGATGCCATCCGTTCTGCTCGGCGCAGATCCGGATGCTCCCGGGTGCCGCGCCCCCTCTTCCGGGGCGCTCGGGATTCGGGTGCCCCCTGAGCAGCAGGGAGCGCTGTTCCGAGGCGCGCGCAGCGGGAACGGGAGCGGCGGCGGCTCTGCCGTGCGTCCCTCGTCCGCAGCTACGGACTCCACGGCTTGCCCTTCCTCGCCGCGGAACCGTGGTCCCCGATCCGGAGCGACCGCTTCGGGGCTGTGGTCCTGTTCGCAAGGCTAGGAATCGAACGGCTTCGCCGCGTCCGTGCAAATTACGTATTCTCGCGGCGGGAACGGCGAACGCCGCCCGTGCGGGCGGAGCGCAGGGGCTCCGCCCGCACGGACGGCGTTCGATTCGTCTCGGGGACGCGCGGCGACGCGGGGATCAGTCTTCGGCGCGGAAGCGGCGCGTGCCGTCGACCCAGGTCTCGCGCACGGGGATCTGCGCGATCTCGGCGCCCTCGGTCTCGAGCGGGTCGCCGCCGAGCACGACGAAGTCGGCGCGCTTGCCGACCGCGAGCGACCCGATCTCGCGGTCACGACCGATCGAGATCGCCCCCTCGAGGGTGTGGGCGCGCAGCGCCGCCGCGGGGCCGATGCGCAGCGAGTCCGGGCCGAGCTGGTGCCCGCGGCGGGTGACGCGGGTCACGGCGGCCTGGATCGCTTCGAGCGGGCGCGGCTCGGCCACGGGCGCGTCCGACGAGATGGTCATGGGGACGCCGGCCGCCTCGAACTCGCCGAGCGGGTTGAAGCGCTCCCCCGGCGTGCCGATGGCCTGCTCCACGCCCTCGCCCCAGTTGTAGTAGTGCTGGGTCTGGTTGACGGGGCGGATGCCGAGCTCGGCCATACGCGCGACCTCCTCGACGGCGGGGAGCCCGCAGTGCTCGATGCGGTGGCGGGCATCGGCGTCGGGGCGGTCGGCGAGGGCCTGCTCGATCGCGTCGACCACCATCTTGATCGCGGTCGGCGACTGCGCGTGCGTGGCGGTCTGCAGGCCGGCACCGTGCGCCTTGCGCACGAGCTCGGTGTACTCGCGGGGCTCGTGGTACAGCTGGCCGGTGCGGCAGGGATCGCCCACGTAGCCCTCGGGGAAGTACGCGGTCCACCCGCCGAGCGTGCCGTCGGCGTACAGTTTGATGCCGGCCGCCGACAGGAACGCGTTGCCGAAGGGGCCCGTGAGTCCGAGGTCGACGACCTGGTCGAGCAGGTGCGACAGGAAGTACATCGAGACGCGCATGTTGAGCGCGCCGCGATCCGCCAGCTCGAGGTAGGCCGCGAACTCGCGCTTCGACACCTGGGCATCGCCGATCGCCGTCACGCCGCCCGCGAGGAACTCGCGCTGCACCAGGTCGAGCTGGCGCTGGTGCTCCGCCGGCTCGTCGCCGAGGTGGAAGTTGGGTCCGTGGTGACCGATCTTGACGCCGTGCAGGCCCGTGAGGACGTTGCAGGCGGCGTCCGAGAGCTCGCCCGTCAGTTCACCGTCGGCGTCGCGGAAGAACTCGCCTCCCTCGGGGTTCGGGGTGTCGCGCGTGACTCCGAACTGCTCGAAGGTGAAGCTGTTGACGACGCCGCCGTGGCCGGAGGCGTTCATCAGGTAGACCTCGCGGTCCGTCGCGATCTCGTCGAGCTCGAAGCGGGTGGGGTGGCGGCGCTCTGCGAGGTTGCGCTGCTCGTAGCCGTAGCCGCGGAGCGGCACGCCGGCGGGCAGCTTCTTCGCGCCCTCGCGCATGAGCTCGATGATCTCGGGGATCGACCCGGCCTTCGCGGGCGAGACGTCGACCCAGGTGAGCATCTGCCCGTACATGAGGGGGTGCGCGTGCGCGTCGATGAATCCGGGCACGACGGTCGCGTCCGGGTAGTCCGCGCGCACCGGGTCGAGGCCCGCCTCGCGCGCGGCCTGCTCGACCTCGGCGAGGGTGCCGAGCGCGAGGATCACGCCGCGGTCGGTGAGCATGGCCTCCGCTTCGGGACGCGCGTCGTCGACGGTGAGGATCCGGGCGGCCGTGACGATCGTCGGTTCGGAGTCGCGGGCATCGTAGGTGGCGAGCGAGCGCATGTGCGTCCCTTCATCGGGTCGGAGTCTGAGGGCCCCGGCGCACCGGAGCTTCGAGCCGAGAATAGATCAGGGACCGGCGGAGCGCGAGGCGATACGACGCCGCATGAGCGCAGATCGCCGCTCTTCTGCTGCGCGTTCACGCATACTCGCCGAGAATTCGCACCAGTTGGTGTAGCCAAACCGTCGATCTGCGGCGCGGAGAGGCAGAATCGCGTATCTTGGCATTCGGACCGCACCCCGGGGAGGATCGCGAATGGGCGAACGGGATCTCGATTCCTTCGATGCCGCACTGACGCGGGCGCTGCAGGAGGACGGCCGCGCGAGCGTCAACGCGCTCGCTGGGCGGCTCGGCGTCTCGCGCGACACCGTCGCCCAGCGGATCCGAGTGCTCGCCGAGACCGGGCGCATGCGCGTCGCCGCGGCGCTCGATCCCCGTTTCGTCGGACACCGCGTGCTCGTACACGGCAAGGTCGCCGTCGAAGGCCCGGTCGCACCCGTCGCGCGCCGCATCGCCGAACTGCCCGAGGCCGTGTTCGTCTCGCTCGTCAGCGGCGAGCTGCCGCTCGTGTTCGAGTCGCGGCACGGCGACGACGAGGCGCTGCACGCCATGCTCGCGCGGGTGCGCGGGATCCCGGGGGTGCGGGGGATCCGCGTCACCACCTACGCCGAGGTGCTCGCCGGATTCTTCGTCGCGAAGCAGCTCGCGGACATCGCACTCGACCCAGTGGATCACGAGCTCATCGCGTTGCTGCAGCGGGACGGACGCATGAGCTTCCGGAAGCTGGCCGACGCCGTGCACCTCGCCCCGTCGTCGACTCGGGCGCGGGTGCAGCGGATGCTCGACGCCGAGGTCTTCCGCATCTCGGCGATGACCTCGGGCGGCCTGACGGGACACCGGATCGCACTCGGAGTGGGGATCGCCGCGGCCGGCGACACCGAGCCGATCCGGCGCTACATCCTCGACTGCCCCGCCATCGACTTCGCGGCGCAGGCGCACGGCGCCCACGACTTCATCGCGACGGTCGTCGGCTCGGCCTCGGCGACCGCGCTGGGCGTGCTCGAGGAGCTGCGCGCGCTGCCCGGCGTCGGGTCGCTCGACACCTGGGCGCACTACGACGTCATGAAGGAGGCCTACCCGCGGGCGTTCGCGCCGGGTGCCGGACCCGTCGCCGGTTGAGCGGCTGACCGTCTCCGCCGCTCAAGCAGCGGGCAGAGGAACGAGTCGCCCCGTCATCCTGCGCGAGGAACGAGTCGCAGGATCAGCCCCCGATCGCGCGCTGCAGGCGCGAGAACGAGATGTCCTGATGCAGCAGCACGCCGTGGTCGGTGCGCTGCTCGAAGGTGAAGCCGAGCTTGCCCTGGCGCAGCACGCCGATGAGGTACGGCTCGTTGCGGTTCCAGAGGATCCAGGTCGGCTGCCCGTCGGCGTTGTTGCCGAGGAACGTCACCTCGATCTCCTTCTCGCCGAAACGCTGAATGGACGGGACCAGCGCCTGCGTCGAGAGCGCCACCTCGCCCCCGCTCGCCTGCTGCATCTCGCTCATGTCTCGATCCTAACCAACACTGCCCCCTGAAACGTGGGGATTTCGACACCTTTCGGGAACCCGCTGCACCACTCGCCGGGATCAGGCCCCGGCGAAGAAGCCTCCGGCGGCCTTCGCGAGCCCGTGGAGATCGTCGACGTGGGCGAGCTCCCGAGCCGAGTGCATCGACAGCAGGGGCACGCCGACGTCGACCGTGCGGATGCCGATGCGGGTCGCGGTGAGCGGCCCGATGGTCGTCCCGCAGGGCACGCCGTTGTTCGAGACGAACTCCTGCGTCGCGACGCCCGAGGCGGCGCAGCAGCGGCTCCAGAGCGCCGCGCCATGGGCGTCGCTCGCGTAGCGCTGGTTCGCGTTCACCTTGAGCATGGGGCCCTGGCCGGCGCGCGGCCGCACCTGGGGGTCGTGCCGCTCGGGGTAGTTCGGGTGCACCGAGTGCCCGGCGTCGGCCGAGAGGCACCAGGATCCCGCGAGCCCGCGAGCAGCCGCCTCGACGTCGGCGCCGAGACCCGCGCGCAGCCGGTCGAGCACCTCCTCGAGGAACGGGCCCGATGCGCCGGAGCGGCTCTCGGAACCGAGCTCCTCGTGGTCGAAGGCCGCGAGCATGGCGATCGAGTCGGCGGCGGGCTCGGTCTCGACGATCGCGACGAGGCCCGCCACGACCGAGCTGAGGTTGTCGAGGCGCGGTGAGGCGAGCAGTTCGCCCTCGGCGCCGATGCGGGCCGGGGCCTGCGCGTCGGCGACGCGCGCGTCCATCGCCACGACCTCCGCGACGTCGACGCCGGCCGAGCGCGCGAGCAGCTCGACGGCCGAGACCTCGCCGAGTCCCACGATCGGCTGCGTGTGGCGCTGCTTGTCGAGCGTCAGGCCGTTGTTCACCCCGCGGTCGAGGTGGATCGCGAGCTGCGGGATGCGGGCCACGGCGCCCGTGCGCGCCAGCGCCTCGGAGCCGTCGCGCAGCACGAGGCGGCCGGCGATGGCCAGGTCGCGGTCGAGCCAGGAGTTGAGCAGCGGACCGCCGTAGACCTCGACTCCGAGCTGCGCCCAGCCCTCCGCCTGCGTATCGGGCTGCGGTTTCAGCACGAAGCCGGGCGAATCGGTGTGGCAGCCGAACACCCGCACCGGGCTCGCAGCGTGCACGGCGGACCCGGCGCGCCAGGCGATGAGCGCGCCGTCGCGGCGCACGAATCCGCGGCCCGCGGGCTCGAGCCCCAACCACGCGTCCGTCTCGCGGTGCTCGACGAAGCCGGCAGCGAGGAGCGCCTCGGCGAGCGACGCGACCGCATGGTAGGAAGTGGGCGAGGCCTCCACGAACTCCGTGAACTGGTCGAGGTAGCGGTCACGATCCTGCAGCACGGTTCCCATGCCTCCTATCCAAGCACTCTTGACGGTCCGACGCGCGGCCGGACACCTGCGGTTCAGGATCCGATCACGACGCCGGTGCGCAGTTCGGCGAGCCGTGCGAGCATCGCAGCGACCTCCTCGGGGTCGGCGACGCGGAACTCCGCGATCGAGCGCGCCGTGCCGACGCGGATCCCGGCGTCGCCCGGGCCGAGGGCCCGGAACGCGTCCTCGTCGGTGTCGTCGTCGCCGATCATCACGGCGAAGCCCTCGGGCAGTGCCGCGCGGATGGCTCGCAGCGCGGCGCCCTTGTCGGTGTCGCGCACGGACGCCTCGGTCACGAGCTTCCCGTTGCGGAGGCGGAGGCCGCCGAGTTCGCCGCGCAGCTCCTCGGCCTCGGCGGCCGCGGCGGCGAGCATGGCCTCCGCCCGGGGCCGCTCGGCCACGCCGCGGCCGTGCAGCGCGAGGCCGAACGGCTTCTGCTCGACCCAGGCGCCCGGCTCGGTCGCGGCGTACCGTTCGAAGAGCTCGCGGACCCGCGCGAAGCGGGCTTCCTCGGCGTCGGTGCGCCCGTTCGAAACCGCCGACACGCGCGCCGTGCCCGGCAGGCCGGCGAGTTCGGCGCCGTGCGATCCCGAGAGGATCCGGCCGTCGGTGCGGAGACCCGTCGCTTCGAGGTCGGCGATGGAGCGCCCCGAGATGATCGCCACGTCGACTCCCGGAGCGTTCTGCAGCACGGAGAGCGCCTGCTCCGCGCGCGGCAGGATGCGCGCCTGGTCGGGGTGCGGCACGATCGGCGCCAGCGTCCCGTCGAAGTCGCAGGCGACGAGCAGCTGGGACTCGGCTGCGAGCCTGCGCAGCATCGCGTCGAGTCCCGTCGGCAGGAAGATGGGGGTGGTCGGCGGGTGCGCCTGGCCGGCTGCGGCCGACGGTTCCTCGCCCGCGGCGGAGCCGGCCTCGGGATCCGGCCCCTCGGCCAGCACCCGCTGCGCGGCGGCGCCCTCGACGGAGCGCAGGAAGTCGCTCGACCAGCGCGCCACGTCGTTGCGGAACACGACTTTGCGCATCGCGCGCATGCGCTGCCGCTGCTCCGCCTCGGGCATGCGCAGCGCCGTGAGGATCCCGGCTTTGAGCCCGTTGATGTCGTGGGGGTTGACGAGCACGGCCCGGCGCAGTTCGTCGGCGGCCCCCGCAAACTCCGAGAGCACGAGCGCGCCGCGCTCGTCGATGCGGCAGGCCGCGTACTCCTTCGCGACGAGGTTCATGCCGTCGCGCAGCGCGGTGACCGCGAGCACGTCGGCCGCGAGGTAGAGCGCCGCCATCTCCTCCCGCGGGTAGCCGCGGTGCAGGTAGACGACGGGGCTGTGCGCGATGGTGCCGAAGTCTCCGTTGATGCGGCCGACCGTCACCTCGATCTCGTCGCGCAGGTGCTGATAGGCCTCGACGCGCTCGCGGCTGGGACTCGCGACCTGCACGAGGGTCACCTTCGCGGGGTCGATCTCGCCGTCCTGCAGCAGCTCGGAGAACGCCTTGAGGCGGTGCCGGATCCCCTTCGTGTAGTCCAGCCGGTCGACACCGAGGATCACCCGCTCGGGATCGCCGAGCTCGGCGCGGATCTCGCGCGCCCGGCGCTGCACCGGCTCGCTCGCGGCGAGCGCGGCGAACTCGCCCGCGTCGATCGAGATGGGGAACTCCTGCGCGAGCACGTGGCGCTCGGGGGCGTTCGGGTCGGCGACGGGGCCGGCCCCGGTCGCCCCCATGAGGATCCGGTTGCCGTTCGACGGCGCTCCGACGTAGCGGCGCACGGCCGAGCGGAAGTTCGCGGCGTCCGCGACACGCTGGAAGCCGACGACGTCGGCGCCGAGGATCCCCTCGAGCACCTGCCGCCGCCAGGGCAGCTGGCCGAAGAGGCCGTGCGCGGGGAAGGGGATGTGGAGGAAGAAGGCGATGACGAGGTCGGGGCGGAGCTCGCGCAGCATGGCCGGCACGAGCTGCAGCTGGTAGTCGTGCACCCAGACGGTCGCACCGGGTTCGGCCGCCTCCGCCGCGGCCTCGGCGAAGCGCCGGTTGACCGCGACGTAGCGGTCCCACCACTCGCGGTGGTAGCCGGGCGGCGAGATGACGTCGTGGTAGAGCGGCCAGAAGGTGTCGTTCGAGCAGCCTTCGTAGTACTCGGCGAAGTCCTTGGCCGAGAGCGTGACGGGCCGCAGGCGCATAGCGCCGACCGCGAAGGGGTCGAGTTCCTCGTCGATGCTGCCGGGCCAGCCGACCCAGACGCAGCCGAGCTCGCGCACGACGGGTTCCATCGCCGTGACGAGCCCGCCGGGAGACGTACGCCAGCGCACGCTCCCGTCGGGCTCCGTCACGCGATCGACCGGCAGCCGGTTCGACACCACCACGAAGGCGCTGCGGACCGGACTCTCGACTCGTGCTGCGGATTCCGACATGCTGCGCCTTTCGTGGGTGGTGCGATTCGAACTGCTCGTGCGGGCTCGCTACTCGGTCGGCTCGGGCCGCTCGAAGGCCACCGCGAATTCGGCGAGCAGGCGCGCACCGAAGGCGGTGCCGCCGGCGGAGCGCCAGAGGTCGTCGCGCTCGCTCTCCATGGTGGGGGCGATGTCGATGTGGCCCCAGGGCAGTCCGTCGACGAACTCGTTGAGGAACAGTGCGGCGAGGATCGCTCCGGCGTACTGTCCGCCGATGTTCGAGAGGTCGGCGACGTTGGACTTGAGCTGGTCGCGGTAGCGGTGGTCGAGCGGCAGGCGCCAGACGCGCTCGTCGGTCGCGTCGGCCGCCGACTGGAGCTGGGCGGCGACGGCGTCGTCGTTCGCGAAGATCGCGGCGGTGCTCAGGCCGAGCGCGGCCATCGCGTTGCCCGTGAGGGTCGCGATATCGAGGATCGCGTCGGGGCGGCGCTCCTCCTCGGTCGCGAGCACGAGGCCGTCGGCCAGCACCAGGCGGCCCTCGGCGTCGCTGTTCTTGACCTCGACGGTGGTGCCGCCGCGGATCGTGAGGACGTCGCCGATCTTCGTGGCGCTGCCCGACAGCATGTTGTCGGTGCACATGAGCCAGCCGGTGACCGCGGTCTCGGCGCCGAGGTCACGCAGCGCGGTCATCGAGCCGAACACGTTCGCGGCGCCCATCATGTCGAACTTCATGCCGTGCATGGCGCTCGACGGCTTCAGGCTGATCCCGCCGGAATCGAACATGATGCCCTTGCCGACGAGCGCGAGGCTCGGGGTGTCGGCACCGGCGCTCGCCGGGGTGTAGCGCACCTTGATCATGCGGGGCTCGTCGACGCTGCCGGCGTTGACGCCGAGCAGGCCGCCCGTTCCGAGCGCGACGAGGGCTTCGCGGTCGAAGACCTCGACCTCGAGGCCGAACTGCGGCGCGAGGCGCGCGGCGACCTCGGCGAACTTCTCGGCGGTGAGGTGGCGGGGCGGGGTGTTCGAGAGGTCGCGGGCGATGGTCGCGGCACGGGCGAGCGCGGTGCCGCGAGCGGCGCCGGCGTCGACCGCGGCGCGATCGCCCTCGGCGGCGACGAGCGTCAGCGACTCGAGCGCGATGGTCTTGGCGTCGGTCTTGAGCTGGTCGTAGCTGTAGCGCGCGAGCACGGCGCCCTCGACCGCGGCCTGCGCGGCCTCGGCGGCGTCGGCGCCCGCGGCGATGAGCGCGCCGAGGTCGAGCGCGAGCGACGGGGATTCGGCGGCGGCGCGCGCGAAGGCGGCGACCGCGTCGCGGATCGCGGCGTGGGCCTTCGCGCCGTCCCCGATGCCGACGAGCACCCGCAGCGGGGAGCCCGGCAGGCGCAGGGTCTGGCCGGCGGTGCCGCGGAAGCCGGCCGCGGCCAGCAGGTCGCGGTCGACCTCGACCGCGATGTCGCCGTCGACGGGCACCCACACGGGCACGGCCTGCGCGCCGCGCTGGGCGACGGCCTCGTCGATGGTCGCCGCGGAGGCGATGTCGACGCTGCGTGCGAGTGAGGGAACCGGGTCGAAGGCAGGGTCAATCACAACTGTCATGATCCTCAGCCTAGCCCGGCCGGCGGCCGGTCCGCCGGGAGGATTCCGGCAATGGACGGCACACCGGAGCGCCAGTTATATTCAATGGAATACATTGGGCCCGACGGAGGTTGCACCGGCCATGAGAGCATTCGGATTCCTGTCCTTCGGGCACTACGCGCCCGTGCCCGGCTCGCGCACCCGCACCGCGGGCGACATGCTGCGGCAGACCATCGAGATCGCCGAGGGCGCCGACGAGATCGGCGTGAACGGCGCCTACGTGCGCGTGCACCACTTCGCACGCCAGGCCGCCTCGCCGATCCCGCTGCTCACCGCGATGGCGGCGCGCACGAAGCGGATCGAGGTCGGCACGGGCGTGATCGACATGCGCTACGAGAACCCCCTGTACCTCGCGGAGGAGGCGGCCGCGCTCGACCTCATCTCCGGCGGCAGGCTCGCGCTCGGCGTGAGCCGGGGATCCCCGAGACCGCGCTGCGCGGCTACGAGGCGTTCGGCTACACGGGCTCCGAGGATCCCCGCGGGGCCGACCTCGCCCGCGACAAGTTCGAGCTCTTCCTCAGCGCCGTCGGGGGCGACGCCCTCGTCGACAGCGATCCGCAGATGGGCCCCGGCGGGCGCCTCGCGATCGAGCCCCGCTCCCCCGGCCTGCGCGACCGCATCTGGTGGGGCGCGGGATCCCGCGCCACCGCCGAGCAGGTCGGCCGGCAGGGGCTCAACCTCATGAGCTCGACCCTGCTGACCGAGGCCACCGGTCAGCCGTTCGACGTGCTGCAGCGCGAGCAGATCGACCGGTTCCGCGAGGCGTACCGCGAGGCCGGCCACTCGGGCGCCCCGCGCGTCTCGGTGAGCCGCAGCGTGTTCCCGCTCGTGTCCGAAGAGGACGAGATGTACTTCGGGCTGCGCGGCCGGGACTCGCAGGACCAGATCGGCGTGATCGACAACTTCCGTTCGACCTTCGGCAAGACCTACGCCGACACCCCCGACCGGCTGATCGAGCAGCTGAAGCGCGACGAGGCCGTGATGGCCGCGGACACCCTCATGCTCACGATCCCGAACCAGCTCGGCCCCGAGTACAACCTGCACGTGCTGCAGGCGTTCGCCGAGCACGTCGCCCCGGCGCTCGGCTGGAAGCCGAACACCGAGGGGCCGGTGCAGGGGGACGTGGTCGGGGGCTGATCGCTCCCCCTGTCACCGAGATGACCCGTTCGCGGGTAATGAGCGCTCATAACCCGTGAACGGGTCATCTCGACGCTCAGGAGCACCGCGGCCCCGCCTTCGCGGACCTCGATCCCCCGGCGTCCGCGTCAGCGGTGTCGGAGAACGGTGCGACCGAGACGGGTGCCGGAGTGCGCGCGGTGACCGGCGCGGCTACGCTCACCGCTCCGGGCTACCGGTTGCAGCTCGACGTCGACGTGCTCGGTCCCGACCTCGACCCGCACGGACGCTTCCCGCAGCCAGACTCAGCGGCTCCAGACCAGGCGGAACCGCTCGCAGATCACCGGCATGTCCGGTTCGAAGCCGCGCGGGTTCTCGGAGTGCTCGCGCCAGTAGCGCTCGTGCACCTGCCGCCAGTGCTCCAGCGTGCGGTCCCCTTCGCCCTCGGCGTGCGCGTGCTCGGCTCCCACCTCGTCGAACGGGATGGTCTGCACGTCGGTGGTCTCGATGACCGCCCGCGGGTCGCCGGCGCCGTCGAGGATGATGCTGAGGTCGCCGGCGGCGGGCAGCGGCTCGTCCGTCGCCTCGTAGTCCCAGAACGACGACGCGGTGCCCGTCTTGGTGCCGGCGAGCACGAGCTCGAGCAGTTCGTCGGCGTGCTCCGTCGTCGCGCCGAACGGCCACGCGATGGGCGGCTGCTCGGGCAGACCGGCGACGGCCGAACGGCACAGGATCCAGAATTCGGGGATCGAGACGGGTGCGTGCATGACTTCAGCGTAGCGAGCGCCCGTCGGACCATCGGAGGAGCAGCACGCTTGTAGGCTGCCGGCATGACGCACGCGCCCGACCACGCACCAACCGCCCCGAGGATCCTGCTGCCCGGGATCGTTCCCACGCTCGGCTTCGTCGCTCCGATCCTGCTGCTGCTCGGCTGGCTGATCTTCGGCGGCACGAGCGGCCGGAGCTACTTCGAAGGCGAGCCCTTCCAGGCGACGCTCGGCGTCGTCGTGTTCCTCACGGGCGTCGGATCCCTGCTCGCGGTGCTCGTGCTCGTCGGCATCCGCGCGATGCTGCAGCAGCAGCTCGATCTCGCGCCCCGGATCGGGAACCACCGGCAGGAGCCCGGCACCGATGCACGCTGAGACGACGGTCGAGCCGCGGCCCGCGATCCGCGCTGGCCGGGTACCCGACGACGTCGAGCACTGCGCGGGGATCTGGGTGCGCGCGCTCGCGGCCCGCGACGGATCGGTCGACGCCGAGACCATGGCCGAGCGCGTGCGCGAGGCCTTCGACGCCCCGATCGTCCGGTTCGCCGTCGCGACGTCCCCGCGCGCGGGCTTCGCGCTGGTCGAATCGGGCCGTTCCGATCCCGGCGAGGCGTATCTGCACTACCTCGCCGTGGACCCGGACGGTACGGGGCGCGGCGTCGGCGGCGCGCTCCTGGCCGATGCCGTCGCGCACGCACGGGCGGCCGGATTCGGATCCCTCACCCTCGAAGTCCGGTCGGAGAACACCCGCGCGATCGCGCTCTACCTGCGCGCCGGCTTCGTGCCCGACGGCGAGGCGACCCCGCATCCGTCCGCGGGCTACCCGATGCAGCCCTACCGGCTCGCGCTCGGCTGAACCCGGCAGCACGCCCCAGCAAACACGCGCGCACGAAAAAGCCGGTCGCGGGCCGGGTCCCCCGACCAGGCCCGCGACCGGAGCTCAGATCTCGACCGCCCGGGATTCCCGGGCCAGGTACTCCTCGCGCAGTGCGGGGAAGTAGTGGTCGAACATGGGCTCCTCCGTGCCTTCGCACGCAGCAACCAACAGGTCCAGATAATACTCCCATCCGGGACCGATATCGCCCACGTCGGCGTCGTCGTCCAGGTGGTGGACGAAATGGATCACGCTGTCCTCGCCGTCGGCGAGCACGCGCAGCTCCAGCAGCCAGCCGCCGTCCTCACCCGACGTCTGCAGCACGAGCCGATGCGGAGCATCGCAGAGACGGATCCCGACCTTGATCTCGGGCTCGCCCGATTCGAACGCCATGCGCACGCGCACGGTGCTGCCCTGGCGGCCGTCGCCGTCCCAGTCGCCGAACCACTCGGCGGTCAGCTCGGGATCGGTGATGCGGTCCCAGGATTCCTCGACCGACTGCGCGAGCGAGCGCTCGAGCACGAGGTTGCGCCCCCGTGCGGTCCGCAGGATCCTGCCCGTCGCCTCTACGCTCATCGCGCGCTCCTCCGCCCGGCCCGCACTGGGTCGACCCGAAGGGTCGCGGGCTCCTGCGCTCCAGAATACGGGATCGGGGGTTCCCTCCGGCCGGAACTTCGGGTAGCCTCTCGGGCATGGAGATCTGACGCAGCCCTGTTCCGCGCCTGAGGCGCCGAGCACGCTGCGCATTCGGATCCCGTTCGGGTCGACGACGTCCGTCGTCCCCACCCCGCGGCAGTGCTCGGCCACGCTTCGAGCTCCGCACCGCATCGGGATCCGACGTCGGCGTCCCCGGCAGCGCCCGGCGGAACCTTTCGAATCCGTTCCGAGAGGCACCCCATGCCCGCACCCACCCAGACCACGACCGTCGCCGCCCAGGCGACCCCCGCACCTCCGCGCGCGGATCCGGTTCGCCCCGGACCGACCGCCCCCGGAGCACCGCGCCCAGCACCGCTTCGGCCGCCCGCGCCGCGCAGCACCGCAGCGCGGACGACGCCCGCGACGTGGGCGCCGGCGCGCACCTCGCCGTCTCCGGCGTCTCGAAGGCGTTCGGCGACCGCCGCGTGCTCACCGACCTCACGTTCACCGCAACGCCCGGCGACCGCATCGGCCTCATCGGCGAGAACGGCACCGGCAAGTCCACGCTGCTCTCGATCGTCTCGGGCGATCTCGAACCCGACACCGGGTTCGTGCGTCACGCCGGCTCGGTCGGCCGACTGGCGCAGGAGCTGCCCTACGCCGACGGCGACACCGTCGCCCGGGTCGTCGACGATGCGCAGCGCACCGCGCTCGGCGTGCTCGACCGCATCGAGCACGCCGCCGCCGCACTCGCCGCGGATCCCGACGACGCTTCAGCCGCGGCCGACTACGCCGACGCGGTGGACGAGGCGACCCGCACCGACGCCTGGTCGGCGGAGGCGCTGCGCGGCGAGGTGCTGCACGGACTGGGCATCGGCGCGATCCCCGAGGCGACCCCGATCGGGGAGCTCTCGGGCGGGCAGCGCCTGCGGCTGGGCCTCGCGGCCCTGCTGCTCTCGGCGCCACACACCCTGCTGCTCGACGAGCCGTCGAACCACCTCGACGACGCCTCGGCGGCGTACCTCGAACGCGTGCTCGCCGATTGGCCGGGCATCGTGCTCGTGGCGAGTCACGACCGCGCGCTGCTGGACGCCATCACGACGCGCATGATCGACCTCGACGCGAGCCCCGTGCCCGCTGCCGTGCTCGCCGATGCCCGGCAGGGCGCTCCGGGAGCCGAGGCGGCGGACCCGTTCGCGGGCCCGCCGCGCACCGCGGCCGAGCACGAAATGCTCGAGGCCGAAGAAACCGAGGATCCGGGATCCGGTCTCGGCACCCGCGTCTGGGGCGTCGGCTTCTCGGCGGCCCGCATCGAACGGGCCGCCGAGATGCGCCGCTGGCGCGAGCGCTACGCCGCCGAGCAGTCGGAGCTGGCGTCGCTGGCGCACGAGATCGCGGTCGGCGCGCACGAGGTGAACAAGAAGTCCGAGTCGAAGTCGGAGTCGCGCATCTCGCGCAAGTTCTACGCCGACAAGGACGCCCGGGTCACCTCCCGCCGGGCGCGCAATGCGCGCGGCCGCCTCGCCGAACTGCAGCGCAATCGCGTGCGCCGTCCGCCGGAGCCGCTGCGCTTCTCGGGGATCCCGGCGCCGGTGCTCGACACCCCGACGGCGCTTCGCCACGAGGACGAACCGGCGCTGCGCGTCGATCGCATCGGGTTCGCCGGCCGGCTCGCCCCGGTCTCGTTCGAGCTCGAGCGCGGCGGGCGCCTGCTGCTGCTCGGGCCGAACGGCGCGGGCAAGTCGACGCTGCTCACGATCCTCGCGGGTCAGCTCGACCCCACGACCGGCGAGCTGACGCGCGCGGAGGGCATGCGCTACGGCTGGCTGCCGCAGGAGGTGCGGTTCACGCGCACCGAGCGCAGCGCCGCCGACACCTACGCCGCGCTCGTCGGCCGGCGTCACGCCGACGAGCGTCCGCTCGCCGAGAGCGGGCTGCTCGCTCCGCGCGACGTCGACCGCCCCATCGGGGCGCTCAGCGTCGGCCAGCGCCGCCGTGTCGCGCTCGCGGCGCTGCTGATCGACCCGCCGGAGCTGCTGCTGCTCGACGAGCCGACCAACCATCTCTCGCTCACCCTCGTGGAAGAGCTGGAGGAGGCGCTGGCCGGGTTCGCCGGCACGCTCGTGATCGCGTCGCACGACCGCTGGATGCGCTCGCAGTGGGTCGGCGACACGCTCGTGCTCGCTCCCGAGGGCGAGCCGGCCGCGTAGCTTCGGGCCTCGGATCCGCGGGCCGCCTGGACGCCCGCGGATCCGAGGTCGGACGGAGCCCGGGATACGTCTCGACGAAGTCGAGGATCCGGCTCGGCAGCCCCTGAATTGGGGGTTCTCACTCTCTCGCGAGGCTTGTTACGGTTGACCGTCCCCGCCCGAGAATCCCCGATGAGGAGCCATGTCAGACGTCGACATCTCACGTCCGCACGACTACGACCACAGCCACGCCGATGTCTCGTCGGGCTGGCTGCGCGCCTCCGTGTTCGGGGCGATGGACGGCCTCGTCTCGAACCTCGGACTCATCACCGGTATCGCCGCCGCAGGCGCCGCGCCGGGCATCGTCGCGATCACCGGCATCTCCGGGCTCATCGCGGGTGCCATCTCGATGGCGCTCGGCGAATTCACCTCGGTGCGCACGCAGAACGAGCAGCTCGATGCCGAGGTGCTGACCGAACGCGCAGCGCTCGAGCGCAATCCGATCGGCGAGGAGGCGGAGCTCGCCGCCCTGTTCGCCGGACTCGGCATGGACGAGCCGACCGCGAAGCAGGCCGCATCGCAGGTGCACGGCGATCACGAACGGGCGCTGCGCGTGCACCTCGCGCACGAGCTCGGACTGCACCCGGAAGAGAAGCCGTCGCCCTGGGTGGCCGCGATCTCGTCGTTCATCGCGTTCAGCATCGGCGCGCTGATCCCGATCCTGCCGTTCCTCTTCGGCTTCGGCACGCTGTGGAGCGGCCTGATCTTCGGCGGCGCCGGGCTGCTGCTCGCCGGCGGGCTCGCGGCATCGTTCACGCGCAAGAATCGTGCGTTCGGCGCCCTGCGCCAGCTGCTGTTCGGCGGCATCGCGGTCGCCGTCACCTACGCCGTCGGCACCGCGCTCGGCGTCTCGTCGATCGGATAGTTCCGCAGGGCTCCGCGCTCGACGCGTTCATCGCACCCGCCCAACCCGCACCCGGTTTTTCGGATTCCCGGACGGAACGAACGCGCCCGATGCTCAGCAGGATGGTGGCACCGCGTCCACGATCCGAGGAGCACCGATGCCCGCACGCCCAGCACCCGCCATGCGCGACGGGCTCCTCGACGCCTCGGCGATGACCGAGGAGGTGCTCGGGCTGGTGCGCTGCGAGTCCCCGTCCGACGACCTCGTCGCCGTCGCGCGCAGCGCCGCGGCGGTGGACGACCTCGGCGCCCGGCTGCTCGGCCGACGTGCCGAACGGATCGAGATCGACGGGGTCACCCATCTGCGCTGGCGATTCGGCACGACGCCCCGCGTACTGCTGCTCGGCCACCACGACACGGTCTGGCCGATCGGCTCGCTGACCGCGCACCCCGCGGAGGTCCGCGACGGCCGGCTCACCGGCCCGGGGTCCTTCGACATGAAGGCCGGGATCGTCATGGCGTTCCACGCGATCGCCGCGCTCCCCTCGCCCGACGGGGTCTCCCTGCTCATCACGGGCGACGAGGAGCCCGGATCCGCCACCTCGCGCGCCCTCATCGAGGACGAGGCCCGCGGCTGCGCGGCCGCGCTCGTGCTCGAGGCCGCCGGACCCGGAGGCGCGCTGAAGACGGAGCGCAAGGGCGTCTCGCGCTACGAGGTGCACGTGCGGGGCCGCGCCGCCCACGCCGGCCTCGAACCCGAGCGTGGCGTCAACGCGACCCTCGAGCTGGCGCACCAGGTGCAGACGGTCGCAGGGATCGGAGCGCCGGAGATCGGCACGACCGTCACCATGACCCGCGCCGAGGCCGGGACCACGTCGAACACCGTGCCCGCGCGCGGCCGCTTCGCCGTCGACGTGCGCGCGACCTCCGCCGCCGAGCAGCAACGCGTCCACGCCGAGATCGGCGCGCTCGCGGCGCACCTCCCCGGGGCGGCCGTGGAGGTGATCGGCGGTGTGAATCGGCCGCCGCTCGATCTCCGCTCGTCCCGGGCGCTGTTCGCGCGCATCAGCAGGATCGCCGACCAGGTCGGCCTCGGCCCGCTCCGCTCGGTCGCCGTGGGCGGTGCGTCCGACGGCAACTTCACCGCGGGGGTCGGCACGCCCACCCTCGACGGGCTCGGCGCGGTCGGCGGCGGCGCGCACGCGGACGACGAGCACGTGCTCGTGTCCGAGCTCGCGCCGCGGGCGCGACTGCTCTCGGCCCTCGTCGCCGAACTGCTCGCCGAGGGCGGCGCCGAAACCGGCACCGCCGCGGACCGCGCCGAGCCCGGCGGACGGATCGGCCGTGCGTAGCGACGCGCCGGCCCCTCCGGGCGGCGCGGGCGCCGGGCCAGCCGCCGCTCGCGCCGCCGCCGATGCCGACGCCCGCGCCGCCGCGCGGCGCTCCGGCGCCACAATCCGCGAGCTCGACGACATGCGGTCGCTCGCGGCGGTGCAGCGTCTCTACGAGACCGTCTGGCGCACGGGTCCCGCCGGCACCCCGGTCACGGCCGACCTGCTGCGCGCGCTCGCGAAGTCGGGCAACCCGGTGTTCGGCGCATTGGACGGCGACGATCTGCTCGGGGCCTGCTTCGGGTTCTGCTCGCCGCCCGGCGCCGCCAACTTCCACAGCCATATCGCCGGTGTCGCCGCGAGCGCGCAGGGGCGCAGCATCGGGCTCGCGCTCAAGCTGCGGCAGCGCGCGTGGGCGCTCGGGCACGGCATGCGCAGCATGACGTGGACCTTCGACCCACTGATCCGCCGCAACGCGGTGTTCAACCTGGCGAAGCTCGGCGCAGCGCCGGTCGAGTACCTCACCGACTTCTACGGCCAGATGGACGACGACGTGAACCGCGGCGACGCGAGCGACCGGCTGCTCGTCCGCTGGCACCTCGACCGCCCGCTGCCCGAACCGCAGGCGCCGGCCGTCGCGTCCCCGCCCGGCACGATCCGGATCCCGGTCCCCGCAGACATCGAGGCGCTCCGCATCGACGATCCGCTGCGTGCCGCGGAGTGGCGGCTCGACCTGCGCCGCGAGCTCGGCGCGCGCATGGCCGCCGGTGCGGCCGTGATCGGGTTCGACCGCGACGGCCACTACCTGGTCGTGCCGGCGACCCCGCCGGCCCCGCAGCAGCGCCCGCTCCGACCCCCGCAGAGAAGCAGGAGACCCCATGAAGCTCGCAGCGATCGAGACCCGCGTCGTCGAGATGCCGCTCGTGACCCCGTTCCGCACCTCCTTCGGCACCGAGACGGTGCGCCAGGTGCTCGTGGTGCGCGCCGAGACCGACGAGGCCGAGGGCTGGGGCGAGTGCGGGGCCAGCGAGGCTCCCCTCTACTCGTCCGAGTACACGGCCGGAGCCGCCGCGGTGATCCGCGACTTCTTCGTCCCGGCGCTGCGCGAGGCGCAGCGCCGCCTCGGCGACGCGTTCGACGCGCACCGGGTCGCGCCCGCGCTCGCCGCGTTCAAGGAGCACCGGCTCGCGAAATCGGCGCTCGGGACGGCGATCCTCGATGCGCAGCTGCGCGCCCGGGGCGTCTCGTTCGCCTCGGCGCTCGGCGCGGTGCGGGAATCGGTGCCGTGCGGCGTCTCGCTCGGCATCACCGACACGATCGATCAGCTGCTCGACACGGTCGCGGCGTCGCTCGACGCGGGCTACCTCCGCATCAAGCTCAAGATCGAGCCGGGCTGGGACCTGGATCCCGTGCGCGCCGTGCGCGAGCGCTTCGGCGACATCGACCTGCAGGTCGACGCGAACGCCGCCTACCGCCGCAGCGACGCGCGCCTGCTCGCGAAGCTCGACGCGTTCGATCTCACGCTGCTCGAGCAGCCGCTCCCCGCCGACGACCTGCTCGGCCACGCGGCGCTCGCCCGCGAGATCACGACCCCCGTCTGCCTCGACGAATCGATCACCTCCGCCCGGGCGGCGGCCACCGCGATCGAGCTCGGAGCCGTCCGCATCGTCAACATCAAGCCCGGCCGCGTCGGCGGCTACCTCGAGGCGCGCCGGATCCACGACCTGTGCGCGGCGCACGACGTGCCCGTCTGGTGCGGCGGCATGCTCGAGACGGGTATCGGCCGGGCCGCGAACGTGGCCCTCGCCGCACTCCCCGGCTTCCTGCTGCCGGGCGACACCTCCGCCTCGGAGCGCTACTTCGCGACCGACCTCACCGAGCCGTTCCGGCTCGAGGAGGAGCGCATCGCCGTGCCGACCGGGCCCGGCCTCGGCGTCGCCCCGATCCCCGAGGTGCTCGACCGGTTCACCGTGCGACGGGATCGCCTGCCCTGCTAGCCTCTGGCTGCTGAGCACGCGACGAGCCGCACCCACGAAGCGCTGATCTGGAGGGCGACATGACCGGACGACCGGCGACCCATCGGCCGCAGACGAGCCTGACGCGGGTGCTCGAAGAGTTCGGCACGACGCTGCTCGACGTCGTCGCGGGCGAGATCACGGAGCGCACCGTCGAGGCGATCGTGATCCACGACCCGCTCGACGAGCCCGAGTCGCCGCGCGGTGCGCTCGTGCTCGGCGTCGGGGTGCGCGACGCGAGCGACGCGGTGCGGATGCTGCCCCGGCTGGGCCTGAGCGGAGCGGTCGCGCTCGTGGTCCGCGCGCCCTTCGCCGCGTCGCCCGAGGTGTCCGCGGCCGCCGCCGAATCGGGAGTCGCCGTGCTGTCGCTCACCCGCGGCACCGCGTGGGCGCACCTCGCCGGCCTCCTGCGCGCGCTCATGACCCCCGGCGACCCCGACGACGCCCGGCCCGTCACCTTCGGCGGGATCCTCGCCGGCGATCTGTTCGCGGTCGCGAATGCGATCGCGGCGCTGCTCGGGTTCCCCGTCACCATCGAGGATCGCAACTCGCGGCTCGTGGCATACTCCGCCCGCCAGGACGGGCCCGACGGCCGCGGCCCCGTGCAGGCGGTCCCGCCGCAGTACACCCGGATCCTCGAGGAGCGCGGTCTGTTCCAGGAGGTCTCGCGCAGCGAGCATCCGGTGCTCGTCTCGGAGCTCGTCGCCGAGATCGACGCGCGCACCGTGCTCGCGGTCCGCGCGGGCGAGGAGGTGCTCGGCACGATCTGGGTGAGCACCGCCGAACCGCTCAGCGAAGAGCATCTGCAGGCCCTGCACGATGCCGCGAAGCTCGTGGCCATGCACATGGTGTGGCAGCGCACCGACGCGGATGCCGAGCGCCGGCGCCGCGCGGGCCTGCTCCGCACCGCGCTGGACGGCGGCACCGACGCGCCGGAGACCCTGCACCGGCTCGGCCTGCGCGACGAGGCGATGGTCGTGATGGCCCTCACCCTCGTCGACGCGGCTCCCTCCGCGCCCGATCGGATCTCGGCCGACCGCGTCTCCCCCGCGCTGCTCGCAGCCGAGCGCAAACGGGTCGCCGACGCCTTCGCGGTGCACCTGGCGTTCGCGCACCCCCGGGCCGTGACCGGGCTGATCGGCGACGTCGCCTACGGCGTGCTCCCGAGCGGCGACGACGAGGCGGCGATGCGCCTCGCGACCGAGTTCCTCACCCGGGTGCGCTCGGCCCAGCAGCCCGTCGTCGGGATCGGTCGCGTCGCCCGCGACGGAGCGGGGCTCGCCCGCTCCCGCTCGGGCGCGGACCGCGCACTGCGCGTGCTGCGGGCCGCTTCCGGCTCCCACCGCGCCGGCCCCGTCGTGCGCTTCGACGACGTGCACGCCGAGGCGCTGCTGCTGGAGCTCCCCGTGCCCGCGCAGGATCTCCCGTCGGGCGCCATCGCCCGGCTCGCCGCCTACGACGAAGAGCACCAGAGCGCGCTCGTGGACACGCTCCGCGCCTGGCTCGACGCATTCGGAGATGTCGCCGCGGCGTCGGCCGCGATGTACGTGCACACCAACACGTTCCGGTACCGGCTGCGTCGCGTCGCCGAGGTGGGACTCATCGACCTCGACGACCCCGACGAGCGCTTTGCCGCGATGCTGCAGCTGCGCCTGCTCGCCCTCGCCGCCGACCGCTGACCGGTCGCCGCTCCCCGCTCAGGCCCCGAGCTCGCCGAGGAGCACCGCCAGCCACTCGGCATCCTGCTGGGCGAGCACCTCGGGGCTCGTCGCGGCGCCGTGCCCGGCGTTCTCGAACACGTGCAGGAGGATCGGCGCCTCCCCGCGCTGCGCCGCCTGCAGCCGCGCGACGAACTTGCGCGCCTGCCAGGGCGGGCAGCGGGGATCGGTGGCCCCGGCCTGCACGTACACCGCGGGGAATCGCGCGGGCTCGACGAGCTCGTAGGGCGAGTTGCCCGCGAGGCGCCGCACGTCCGCCGCGACGTCGGGATCGCCCCACGCCTTGCGGATCACGAACTCGAGGTACGGATCGCGGATCCCGCCGATGAGGTCGAGCAGGGGCGCACGGGGCAGCACCGCGCACCAGAGGTCCGGCCGGGTCGTCACGGCGACGCCGCACATGAGCCCGCCGTCGGACCCTCCGGTGAGCGCGAGCCTGCCCCGCGCCGCGATCCCGCTCGCGAGCAGGTGCTCGGCGACCGCGATGAGGTCGCCGTCGCGCACGTGCCGACGCTCGCGGTGCGCGCCGCGGAACCAGTCGCTGCCCAGCTCTCCGCCGCCCCGCAGATAGGCCTGCACGAGCGTGCCGCCCGCCGCGACGAACGCCGCGAGATCGCCCTGGTACTGCGGGAGCAGCGGCACGTTGGCCGCGCCGTAGGCGGAGATGAGCACGGGAGCGGGGACCGCCGGGTCGGAGCCCGCCGGACGCACCACGTGGAAGGGCACCGCGGTGCCGTCCGGCGCGTTGGCATGGGCGAACTCGACCGTCGCATCGAGCTCGATCTCGGGCGCTCGGAGCGTCTCGAGCGCGCCGAGCGCCGGCAGGTATCGGTACACGCCCCACGAGGTGGTGAGCGTGGAGAACGCGAAGACGTAGCCGTCCCGATCGCGGGCCGGCGGGTTCGCGGCGAGCGCGGTGAGGGCGAAGAACGGGGCGCCGATCGCGCCTTCGCCGGGCAGCGGCACCCGGTTCGGCTCGCCGGGCAGCTCGCGGCCGTCGAGCCCGAGGATCCGCAGAAATGCGACCGTGCGGTCGAAGCCGTGGAGCAGGAGGCGGTCGCCGACCGGGGTGATCGCGCGCAGCACGGTGTCGCCCTGCGGCACGAGCTCGATCCAGGTGCTCGGGTCCTCGGGGCGCTCGGCGTCGAGCGGGATCGCGACGACGCGTCCCCGAGGGGCGTCGACGTCGGTGACCGCGATGTAGGCGTCGCCGACGATGTGCCCGGCGACCGTGCCCCCAGGGCCGAGCGGCAGACCGGTGACGAACGGCCGCCAGGGCTCCCCCGGGGTGTCGAGCGCGCGCACGGCGACCGGTGCGGGGCTGCCGAGCCGGTGGCTCGCGACGACTCGCCGCCCGTCGGCCGAGTACTGCAGCCGGGTGTACTCTCGCGACCCCTCGGGGATCGGCACGGCCTCGATCCGCGTGCCGCCGCCGATGCGGTGCTCGAACACGGCCTGCGCGAAGTCCTCGGGGCGGCCGGTGAGCGCGAAGAAGGAGAATCCGCGGCTGTCGGGCCACCAGCTCACGCCCCCGGCCCAGCCGCTGTGCAGGGTCTGCGGCGGGGCGTCGGCGCGCACCGCGCCGGTCGCGACGTCGACGATGCGGATCCGGTGGTGCTCGCTGCCGTCGGTGCAGACACCGAGCGCGAGCAGCCGGCCGTCGGGCGAGGGCGCGAGCCAGGACAGCGTGGGGGCGGGCGCGTCGGCACCGAGTGCGGGTTCGCGGAAGTCGGCGAGCCGCGCGAGCACCCGGCCGGGTCCGTAGGGTTCGTCGGCGACGAGCACCGCCGGGCCGTTCGGGCCGGCCTCTGTGCGGAACCAGCGTCCGGCTGCGGGGACGGGCAGCTCGGGGCGCGCGCCGTCGTCGAAGGCCTCGACGAGTGCTCGGGCCCGCTCCAGGTGTCCGCCCGCGGCGATGGTGGAGACGGCGAGCGCGGCCTGCTCCCGCTGCCAATCGCGTACCTCGGCGGTGTCGGCTTCGAGCCAGCGGTAGGGGTCGGGAATCCTGACTCCCGCGGGCTCCGAGAACTCGGTTCCCGTGCGGGTTCGCGGGTAGACGATACTCACGACTGCTCCTCCGGGTCGGGGACGCCGAGGCCGAACTCGGCGCGGAGGCGCTCGAAGGCTCCGGGCACGCGGTTGGCCTCGCGCAGGTGCACCACGGCGTCGAAGGCCGCGGGGAAGTCGTCGACGGGGTCGAGCTCGCCGCCGGCGAGGATCCCGCTCGCCCCGGCCAGCAACCCGGCGAGCTCCGGATCGCCATCGGCACCGGCATCGAGGCGCAGGAGCACCGCGACGGACTCCGCGCTCGCGGTCCCGGGCGCGGGCAGGATCCGCTCCAGCTCCCATTCGAGGCTGCCCGCGACGGGCTCCCGGTGGTCGAGCAGCACGTCGCAGTCGAAGGGGCGGGGCGATCGCTCTTCGAACCGCACGAGCGGCCCGTAGGCGTAGGAGGTGGCGATCGCGCGATAGGCGTCGCCCAGCTCGGCGGCGAGGAGGGACCCGAGCGTGGCCCGACCGTGGAGCGGGGTCCGACGCACGTGCGAGTTGTGCGCGAGCAGGATCGTGCGGCCGTACCGCTCGGCGATCCAGCGCACGGTGTCGGCCATGAACCGCTCGCGCGGGTACGTGCGCGGTGCGCCGTCGGAGTCCGGCCCGTCGACGAAGTCGAGCTCGGCGAGGAACGCGTCGAGCGAGGCCGCGCTGCGCCGCGCGATCCCGTCGCCCTGCGCGTGCGCGCGCTCGACGAGGTCGCGGATCCCGGCGATCAGCTCCGCGCGCTGCTCGGCAGCCATCCGGTCGAGCGCGATGGCGGCCTCGGTGCGCCCGCCGAGCTCCGCCCGCCGGAGCAGTTCGGCGTCGCCGGGCCGCCCGGGGATCCGGGCGAGGCAGGCTCGCACGGCGGTTCCGGGCGAGGTCGAGGAGCCGGGGAGGTCGGTGCCGATCACCCGGACGCGGCGGTCCGGGTGAGCGAGATTCCAGTCGCGGAGCCCGGCGAGCATGCGCTGCACCTGCGGCGAGGCGCCGAAGCCGTAGGTCATGCCGTCGCGGGCGACCGAGGCGAGGTCGGCGTCGCTGCCGGTGCCGCCGACCCACGCGTCGAGCGCGAGGGACTCGGCGAAGCCGGACTCGATCGCGACGGCGGCGATCGGCTCGGTACCGCGGCCGGCGTCGGGGTCCTGCACGAGGGCGCGCACGATCAGGTCCTGCACGGTCTGCACGTCTGCGACGCTGTGCGCGGCCTCCCCGATCGCGAGGACGCGGGAGCCGTGCGCGATCGCGCGCACCGCAGCGGCGTCCTCCGCGGCGACCGATCCGGGATCGATCGCCGCGGAATCGACCGCTGCGGCGGCGAAGCTGCGGAGTGCGCGCACGGAGGCTACTTCTTCCCCTCGGTGAAGTACCACTGCTCGGGCGAGTAGATGAAGCTGAGCAGCGCGTTGAAGGTCTCGGGCGGGCCGCTCAGGGTGTCCTTCCACACGACGAGGGTATCCGGGGTCGGCAACCACAGCGCCGGCAGTTCCTCGCCGATCAGCGTGCCCTCGGCGCCGAGCGCCTGCTCGTCGAGGCCGTAGGTGGAGGCCGAGATGGCTTGGTCGACCTCGGGATTCGAGTAGCTGCCGAGGTTGAAGCTGCCGTCGGTGTTGAACACGGTGTTGCTCGTCGGATATCCGGCGGCCTGGTAGAGCGGACCGAAGTCCTGCATCGCCCACTCGTTGGTCTTGGCCGGGGCGAAGCTGTTGCCGTAGTTCTCGTACATGTAGTTCAGCGACTTCGTGACGACCGTGATGTCGATGCCCATCTTCTTCGCCTCCGAGACGAAGGCGAGGTCGCGGGCGCCCACGTAGGCCGGGGTGTTGGCCGAGGCGATCGTGAAGCGGATCTTCTGCCCCTGGGCGATCCCCTCACCGCACTGGCCCGCCCCCGTTCCGGGGTTCGTGCACACGGTGCCCTTGGGGTCGACGGTCCAGCCGTTGTCGGTCAGGAGCTGCTTCGCGGCCTTCGGATCGAAGGGGTAGGGCGGTTTGTCGCCGAACTTCGGGGGAAGGGCGACTCCGCGCCGAGCGGACTGTAGTTCACCTCGCCCGCACCGTTGTAGACGCCGCGGCTCTTGACGTAACCGGGCTGGTCGATGAGCTGCTGCAGGGCCTGGCGCACGTACTTCTGCGCGATGACCTTGTCGAAGCCGTCGACCGTGTTCTTGAAGTTGATGATGAGCGAGTCGAAGCGGGCCGGGGCCGGGGCGCCGTAGACGTGGTAGCCCTTCTGCTGCAGCGCGGGGATCTGCGAGGCGAAGCTCGAGTCGAGCGTGCCGACGGTGAGCTTGCCCGCCTTGTACTGGTTCAGCACGGCCGAGGCCGAGGTGAACGCTTTGAAGTCGACCTGGGCGAGGCGGTGCTCGCCGGGGCCGCTGTACTTCGTGTTCGGCGTGAGCGAGTAGGACCCGGTCGTGGGCTCGAACGACTTCAGCTGGTACGGCCCGTTCACGATCTTCCACAGCGGGTTCGAGGCGAAGGTCGACTGGTCGGCGGACTGCGAGATGAGGTAGGCGTAGATCGCCTTCGCGTTCTCGGGCTTCGTGAAGTCGAGCACGGGTCCGCCGGTCTTCGCGATGCTCCAGTCGGCCGACGGCATCACGTAGATGAGTTCGAGCATCGACAGCAGGTAGGACGGGTTGTAGACCTTCTCGAGCCGGAGCACGAGCGTCTGGTCGTCGGGCGTGGTCGCGGTGACCCCGTCGGGGAACTGGCCAGGCGTGTAGAAGCTCCAGTTGGCGGGGCTCTCGGCGATCGCGGCCTTGAGCAGCGCGAGCGAGAAGGCCGCATCCTTCGAGGTGACCGGCTTGCCGTTCGACCACTGGGAGTCCTTCATCGTGATCGTCACGGTCTTGCCGTCGGCGCTCGTCTTCGGCAGCTCGGCGAGGCTCGATCCGGGATCCACGATCTCGCCGCCCGTGCCGCTCGGGCGGTAGAGCGCGCGCCAGAGCATGCCGCGGGCGATCACGGTGCCGCTGGCCTCGGCCGGCGGGTAGGGGTAGATGTAGTTCGGGCTGAGGCCGGGCGTCAGCGCGACGGTCGCGGTGCCGCCCGTCTGCGGCTTGCCCGATTCCTTGGGCAGGGTCGAGTAGTCGGACTTCGCGTCGGTGGTGCCGGCGCAACCGGAGAGCAGCAGTGCTCCCGCGGCCGCGACGGCGACCGCGATGCGGACGCCGCGGCGGGTGAGGATCGTCATGTGGGTTCTCCTGGTTCGGAAGGGGAGGGGTCGTTCGGGCGCCTACTCGCCGCGGCGGTCGAGCGCGTCGCGCAGGGCGTCGCCGAGCAGGTTGAGGGCGAGCACCGTGAGCACGATGCAGGCGCCGACGGGGTAGATGAGCCACCAGTAGTCGGAGGCGATGAAGGTGACGCCGGCGGAGAGCTGGCTGCCCCAGTCGGTCACCGGGTAGGTGAGACCGAAGCCGAGGAAGCCGAGCGCCGCGATCGTGAGGATCGCGTCGGCGACCTGGAAGGTGACGTTCACCACGATCACGCCGACGGTGTTCGGGATCAGGTGGGTGAAGATGAGGCGGCGGTTCTTCGCCCCCATGAGCCGGGCGGCGAGCACGAACTCGCGGACCCGGAGCGAGAGCACCTCGCTGCGGATGAGCCGGGCGATCACGAGCCACGAGAAGCCGCCGATCACGAGCGCGAGCGAGACGGGCGTGGCGGTGAACCGGGCGGACAGGATCAGCACGAAGAACATGAACGGGATCGCCAGCAGGGTGTCGACGACGCGCATCATGAACCCGTCGAGCACCCCGCCGACGAGGCCGGCGATCGCACCGTAGATGGTGCCGACGACGGTCGCGACGAGGGCGGCGAGCAGACCGATCTGCAGCGACACCTGCCCGCCGAGCATCATGCGGCCGAGCACGTCGAAGCCGTTGCTGTCGGTGCCGAGCGGGTACCCGTCGCCGGGCGGCAGCGCGGCGTTCAGCAGGTCGACGTCGGTCTGGTTGGTGCGGTAGACGAGCGGACCCACGAAGCAGAACAGCACCAGCGCGACGAGGATCGAGGCGCCCGTCACGCCGAGCTTGTTGCGCATGAGCGTGCGCAGCACGGCGCGGAAGGAGCGCGGCGGCCGGGTGACGGCGATGAGCGTCGTCGGGTCGGGCTCGGGCTTCGCCGTCGACGTCTGCACGACCGCCTCTGCGGCGACGGCTGCGGCTGGTTCGTGGTTCGATGCGGTCATTTCTTCAGCTCGATCCGTCGGTCGGCTCGCGCGACCATGAGGTCGGCGATGAAGTTGCCGGCGACCGCGAGGACGCCGCCGATGAGGGTGTATGCCAGCAGCACCGGATAGTCCTCGCGGTGCAGGCTGTTGAGGAAGAGGAGCCCGAGCCCCGGGTAGTTGAACACGGACTCGACGATCAGGTTGCCCGCCAGCAGGATCGGGATCTGGATGCCGACGAGGGTGATGAGCGGGATGCAGGCGTTGCGCAGCAGGTGCTTCGTGAGCACCATCCGCTCGGGCAGGCCCTTCGCGCGGGCCACCTTGATGTAGTCCTGCCCGAGCTGCTCGAGCGCCGAGGAGCGCTGGTACTGGGAGAACACGACCACGTTGGTCACGGTCAGGGTGATGAGCGGCAGCGCCATCGCCCTCGGGTCGGTGAAGATCACCCACGGCGACGACGACTGCGAGGCCTCCGCGGGGAAGATCGGGATCGCCTGGCTGAGGATCGCGATCAGCAGCAGCGCGATGAGGAACGAGGGCGTCGCGTAGAGCACGTAGGAGAACGCCGTCGCGGCCCGATCCATGAACGAGTTCTTGCGGACCGCCTGCGCGATGCCGAGCGGGATCGCGATGATGAGCGACAGGATGAGCCCGGCGAACGACAGCATCGCGCTGCGGCCGGCGTTCTGCCAGAGCAGCACCGAGACCTGCTCGTTGAGCTTGTAGGAGCGGCCGAGGTCGCCCTGCACGAGGTCGCCCAGGTAGCTGACGTACTGCACGAGCACCGGACGGTCGTAGCCGTGCTCCTGGTTGAACGCGGCCACCGCCTGCGGCGAGGCCTGCGGGCCGAGCACCGCGCGACCCGGGCTGTCCGAGATGAAGTGCAGCATGAGGAACACCACGAGCGAGAGCCCGAGGAGCACGAGCAGCGAGACGGCGATGCGCCGCAGGACGTACATGGTCATCGTGCGCCTCCCAGCGCCGGCTCGGACTGGGGCTCGGCCCCGGATCGCGGAGCCCCGCCGACGCGGCGAGCTCCTGCAGCGGGAAGTGGCAGGCGACGCGGTGCGTGGCGGTCACCGCGCGCAGCGCCGGCTCCTCCGTCGCGCACCGCTCGGTCGCGAGCGGGCAGCGGGTCCGGAACCGGCAGCCGCTCGGCGGGTCCAGCGGGCTCGGAAGCTCGCCCGTGATCCGCTCGCCGGCCGGCTGCGCCGCGGCCTCGGGGTCCGCCACCGGCACCGCCGCGAGCAGCCCGGCCGTGTACGGGTGCGCGGCCGAGCCGTACACCTCGTCGGTCGAGCCCACCTCGACCAGCTTGCCGAGGTACATCACGCCCACGCGGTCCGACAGATAGCGGACCACCGAGAGGTCGTGCGAGATGACGACGCTGGACAGCCCGCGCTCGATCTGCAGCCGGCGCATCAGGTTGAGCACCTGCGAGCGGATCGACACGTCGAGGGCGCTCACCGGCTCGTCCGCGACGAGTACGCGCGGATCGAGCGCGAGCGAGCGGGCCAGGCCGATGCGCTGGCGCTGCCCGCCCGACAGCTCGTAGGGGTACCGGTCGAGGATCCCGGCGCCGAGCCCCACGCTGTCGAGCAGTTCGCGCGCCGTCGCGGTGCGCTCCGCCTGCGTGCCGATCCCCTGGATCGCGAGCGGCTCGCGCAGGATCTGCCCGATCCGCATCTTCGGATCGAGCGCGGCGCTCGAGTCCTGGAACATCATCTGCAGCTGCGTGCGCCGCGGCCCGAGCTCGCGCGGTTTCAGCCCCGACACCCGCTCGCCGTCGAGGCGCACCTCGCCCGAGGTCGGCGCGTCGAGCGCCACGAGCATGCGGCCGAGCGACGACTTGCCGCAGCCGGACTCCCCGACCAGGCCGAAGGTCTCGCCCGCGCCCACCTCGAAGCTCACGCCGTCGACCGCCTTCACCGTGCGGCGCTTCCCGGTCAGTCGGTACCCGCCCACCGGGTGCTCGCGCCGGACGTCCACGACCCGGAGGCGCGGCGCGTCGGCGACGGCGCCGGATGCGGTCTCCGCGCCGGTCCCGATCCCGGTCCCGGCCTCCGCCGGTCGCGCGAACGCCCGCGGACGCACCTCGATCGTCCGCGCGACCACCGGATTCCAGCACGCGTACCCGTGCCCCTCCGCCGACGCCTCGAGGGTCGGCGGGTACTCCTCGCGGCAGCGTGCGCTCGCCGCGGCGCAGCGGGGCGCGAAGCGGCAGCCCGGCGGCTGCTCCGCGGGATCGGGCGGGGAGCCGGGGATGCTGAACAGTTCGACGTCGCGATCCTGCTCGAGCGAGGGGATCGACGACAGCAGCGCGTGCGTGTACTGGTGGCGGGTGTCGCCGAACAGCTGGCCGGTCGGGCCGGTCTCGACCAGGCGCCCGGCGTACATCACGCCGACGCGGTCGGCGTAGCGCGCGACCACGCCCATGTCGTGCGTCACGAGGATCATGGACATGCCGAGCTGCCGCTTCAGCCCGTCGAGCAGCTCGAGGATCTCGGCCTGGATCGTCACGTCGAGCGCGGTGGTGGGCTCGTCTGCGATCACGAGCTTCGGCTCGCACATGAGCGCCATCGCGATCATGACGCGCTGGCGCATCCCGCCGGACAGCTGGTGCGGGTAGTCGGAGAGGCGCTCGGACGGCCGCGGGATCCCCACGAGCGCGAGCATGTCCTCGGCGGCTCGCAGCGCCGCCGCGCGGCTGCCGCCCCGGTGCAGCCGGTACGGCTCGGCGACCTGCTCGCCGATGCGGCGCGTGGGGTTCAGCGAGGTCAGCGAGTCCTGGAACACCATCGCGATGTCGTTGCCGCGGATCCCCCGATACGTCTCCGGAGCCAGCCCGACGAGCTCGCGACCGTCGAACTCGATCGACCCGCCCGTCACCCGCCCGCCGGCGGGCAGCATGCCCATCACCGCGAGACCGGTCATCGACTTGCCCGAACCGGTCTCGCCGACGATGCCGAGGGTCTCGCCGCGCGCGACCGACAGGCTCACTCCGGTGACCGGCCGCACGAGGCGGTCGCCGCGGCGGATCTCGACCGTGAGATCTCTGATCGTCAGCATGCTGCGCTCCCTTGCGCGGTCTGGAACCGGGTCCCGGCTCGGAGTGGTGGATGGTTCAGTGGCTCATGTTCGATGGTGCGGGAGCCGATCCCGCGACGGTTCGTCGGCTCCTGCGAAGCCGCAGCGGATCATTCGTCGGGCGGGACGAACGTCCGGGGGCGGTGCCGCCCGGATTCCGCGGCCAGCTCCGCCCCCGGCACTCCGAGCTCGGCGCGGAAGAGGCGGCGCACGTTGCCGCCGAGTACCGCGAGAATATCGTCCTCCCGCCACCCGCGGCGCAGCAGCGCATCCGTGAGCAGCGGAAGCCCCGCGGGCCCCTCCAGGCCCGGCAGGTACTCGTCGGCGGCGACGCCCGCCACCTCGGTCGCCTCGCAGCAGGGCGGAGTCGTCTCGGCGAGCACCTCCTTGAGGAAGTCGGGGCCGATGCCGACGTGATCGATGCCCGCGACCGACGCGAGGTGCTCCAGATGGTCGACGAGCCGATTCACCGAGAAGTCGGACGCGTGCAGGAACGGCGCGTAAAAGTTCGCGCAGACCACGCCCCCGCCGGCGGCGATGCCGCGCAGCTGCTCGTCGCTCAGATTGCGGTGGTGGTCGAAGAGTGCCCGCGCCGAGGAATGGGTCGCGATCACGGGTCGGCTCGCGACTTCGAGCACGTGCCCGACGCCCGCGGCGCCGAGGTGGCTCACGTCGAACAGCATGCCGAGCCGCTCCATCTCGGCGACCGCGCGCACGCCGGCCAGCGTGAGCCGGCTACCCGCCGCGTCCTCCCCGCTCCCGTCGGCGAAGGCGCCCCGGCCGAAGTGGGCGAGCGACGCCACCCGCACCCCGAGGCGGTGCACGGTCTCGAGCAGTTCGACATCGTCGCCGATCCCGTGCGCGCCCTCCAGCGCGAGCACCAGCCCGATCCGGTCGGAGGCGGCGGCGGCATCGAGGTCGGCTCCGTCGAGGCAGAGCCGCACGGCGTCCGCGTTCTCCGCGGCGGCGCGGCGGCCGGCCTCGAGCATGCGGAGCGTGCGCCGCAGCGCCCCCTCCGGCCGGTAGGCGTCCTCGATGAAGACCGGCAGCACCTGCAGGTCGACGCCGCCCGCCCGCAGCTGCGGCACCCAGCGCTCGCCGAAGAAGCTTCCCCACCGGTCGACCGGTCGGGCCACGACCGCGCACAGCAGGTCGTTGTGGGTATCGGCGACGTAGGCTCGCGCGTGCAGTCGCGCCGCCTCGGGCGACGGCGCGGTCCCCGCGCGTCACGCGCGACCGGTGCGCCTGCGGCGCTCACGCGTCCACCCGCACGTCGGCGCGGCCCGTGTGCAGGATCCGGGCGCGGCCCTGTGCATCGGGGTCGAGGAACGCGACCGGCTGGTGTACGCCGCCCTCGGGCTCGACCGGCAGCAGCGCATCGCCCCGCCAGCCGACGAGCTCGGTCCGGTAGGGCAGATCGCCGAGCTCCGCGACGACCCCGACCGGAACGCGCTCGAGCTGCAGCCGCCCCGCATCGTCGAGGCGCACCTCGGTGACCGCGGTGCTCGACGCATAGCGGCCGACGAAGCGCTCGGGGTGCGCGGGCAGGGACGCACCCGGCGCCCCCAGAGCTCCCGCGTCCGGCGCGTCCGGCGCGTCCCCCGGATTCCGCGGTTTCGGCGGTTTCGGCAGGGCCTCGGGCGCGATGCCGGCGAGCTCCTCGAGCACGCCGTCCACGATCTCTGCGAACAGCGGCTTCGTGTCTCCGCCGTTCGCGAGGACCGCCACCGCGATCCCGCGGGACGGCACGATCCGCAGCCGCGCGGACTGCCCGATGGTGCTGCCGTCGTGGCCGATCACCCAGCCGCCGTCGCGCTGCCACATCTCCCAGCCGATCCCCCATGCCGTGCCCTGCGCGATGTCGGGCAGCAGGATCTGCGGGCGCTGCATCTCGCGGACCGCGCCGGCGCCGAGCAGTTCTCCGCCGTCCGGCGTGCGCCCGCCCCCGAGGTGCAGCCGCGCGAACGCGATCAGATCCTCCGCGCGCATCGCGAGTCTCGAGCCCGCCGGCGAATTCGACCGGGCCATCGCCCAGGTGCGGGTCGGCGCGAGCGGAGCGTCCGGATCCTCGCGCACGTGACCGACCGCGGCCGCCTGCAGGATCGCCTCGCTCGCGTCGCCCGCGGCGCGATCCAACCCGAGCGGTGCGAGGAGGCGCTCGCGCAGCGCCCGATCGAAGGGGCCTCCTCGATCACCTCGATGATCCGGCCGAGCACGCAGATGCCGGCGTTGTTGTAGGAGAACAGCGTGCCCGGCGGGAAGAGCTGCGGCGTCGAGGCGAGTTCCGCGACGTAGCGCTCCAGGCAGTCGTCGTTCTCCCCTGTATCGGTGAAGACATCGCCCTCGAATCCCGAGCTGTGGCTGAGGAGCTGCCGCACCGTGATCCGCTCGGCGGCCGCAGCATCGGCGAGGGCGAACTCCGGGAGGACGCTGCGCACGGTCGCGTCGAGATCCAGGCGGCCCTCGCCGACGAGGCGCATGGCGAGGGTGGCCGTGAGCACCTTCGTGACGGAACCGATCTGGAACACCGCGTCGCTCGTGACCGGCACGCCCGTGCGCAGGTTCAGCACGCCGGCAGCGGCGGTGATCGTCTCATCGCCGATCGCGACGGCGACGGAGGCGCCCGGCACCCCGTGCTCCGCGAGGAGGCCGGGCAGCCGTACGGCGAGCTGATCGCGCAGCGCGCTCGCGGGGGTCGGGGGTCGGGTCGTCCGGATGGTCGTCCGGGTGGTCGTCCGGATGGTCGTCCGGTGCTTCGCCCGGTCGGGCGAGCGGTCGCTCGTCCGGTCGCTCGTCCGATCGCTCGTCCGGTCGCTCGTCCGCGGCATGGTGGCCCCCTTCGCCCTCGATGCGCATGAGCCTAGGCAAGCCGCGGGATCGGTGATTCGTCGGACTCGACGAGCCCCACCGGCCCCGCTCGTCGGACCGGCCGAATGCGCGGGTGGGGGGTGGGGGCGGGGGCGGGGATCGGGCGCGGGGACGGGGGCGGGGGGCGCAGGGGCCGGGGATCGGGCGCGGGGGCCGGGCGCGGGCGGAGTGTGGGCGTGGGGGCGGGCGTGGGAGAGGTAGGGCGGTGTGCCGAGGTCGGGGTTGGGCATCGGCGGAAGGGGCGAAGGCGGGGCCGAGGAACCTTGCCCCCCCCTCGAAGCAGGGGCGCCCTCTCGAGAGCCGGTCCAAGTGTCGAGGACGGGTACAGAATCACGGAATTCACACGCACCCTCGGCACCACCACCGCCCCTCGATACGGGCGCCACCCCTCGACGCGAACACGGGGCGCACGGTGCCGAGGACGGGCGCCGGAGACGGAAGCCAAGAACCTGCGCTCCCCTCGAGGCAGGGGCACTCTCTCGAGAGCCGGTCCAAGTGTCGAGGACGGGTACGGAATCACGGAATTCACACGCACTCTCGACACCAACGCCGCTCCTCGACGCGGACACCGCCCGTCGATGCACGCACCGGCCTTCGTCGCGGACACCGCACCTCGGTGCGGGCACCGCCCCTCGACACCAATACCGCCCCCTCGACACGGGCGCCACCCCTCGACGCCAACACCAGAAGTCGCGCCACGCGCGGGAGGGCGAGCGGCCGCGCACCGCATATCCTGGTTCCATGCCGTCCGAGGAGTTCGTGGAGCAGGTGCTCGCGGTCGTCGCGCGCATCCCCGAGGGGCGGGTGATGACCTACGGCGATATCGCCGAGGCCATCGGATCCCGCGCGCCGCGCGCCGTCGGCAGGGTGCTCGCACTGTTCGGCCACGCGGTTCCCTGGTGGCGGGTCGTCCCGTCCTCGGGCGAGCCGCCCCGGGGCCACTCGGCTTCCGCACTGCCGCACTACCTCGAGGAGGGCACGCCGCTGCGCGGTGAGCCGAAGCCCGACGGGTACCGCATCGCCCTGTCGAGCGCCCGTCTCGGCTGGGACCATGAGATCTACGAAGGGATCGCCCCGTGAACGCACCCCTGCGCCTCGGCTTCGCCCGAGGGGTCGCCCCCACCAAGTGGGCGAACCGGTGGAAGTCGTTCTTCCCCGAGACCCCGCTCGTGCTGGTTCCGCTGACCCCGGCCGGGCGTCTGCCTGCGGGCGAGGAGCCCGTCGACGTGCTCCTGGAGCGGGTCGCGCCGGGCGGCGAGGCCGAGTCGTCCTCGGGCGAGGATCGCACCCGGCACGGCGTCCGACTCTACGTCGAGTCGCTCGCGCTCGTGGTCCCCGTCGAGCACGAGCTCGCCGAGGCGACCGTGATCGAGCCCGACGATCTGGCTCTGGTCCACCTGCTCGATCACCCCGACCACGCGGCCGACTGGCCCGAACCGCAGCCCTGGGCGGATCCGTCGTGGGCGCCGAAGAACGTGCGCGCCGCGCTCGAGCTCGTCGAGACCGGACTCGGCGGGATCCTGCTGCCGCTGCCGTTCGCACGCCACCTCGCGAACAAGCGCGCGCACGCGATCGTGCCGCTCTCCCCGGTCTTCGAGCTGCCCGGCACCGAGATCTGGGCGAGCTGGGACCGTTCGCGCGACGACGCGACGGTGCAGCAGCTCATTGGGGTCCTCCGCGGTCGCACGGGCCGCAGTTCGCGCGGCGAGGATCCGGTCGCGGATGACGCGGTCCGGACGGAGAATGCTGCGGCGAGCGCCTCGACCTCCCGGGCCGGCGCCGGGCAGTCCGGCGGGCCCGAGCGGAAGCCCGCTGCGAAGCAGCAGTCCGGCACGAAGGCACCCAAGCGAGCCCTGCCGAAGAACTCGCGCGGCGCGCAGCTCGCCGCCGCGACGGAGAAGCGCGAACGCGCGAAACGGGCGAAGGCGGCCGAGAAGCAGAAGCAGGCGAAGCGCCGCAAGCGGTAGCCGGACGGCGGGTGCGCGCTCAGTCGGACCTCGCAGGGGCGGACGGTCCGACTGAGCGCAGATGCACCGCGCGAGCGGCGCTATCCGGCGGCGCCGCCCCCGCCTCGGCGCCGCCCGCCACCTCCGCACGGGCTGCGACGAACGCGGAGACGCAGGCGTCGATCTGCTCGGCGGTGTGCGCCGCCGAGAGCTGCACGCGGATGCGCGCCTCGCCCTTTGGCACCACGGGATAGCTGAACGCGGTCACGAACACGCCGCGCGAACGCATCCCCTCGGCCACTCGCTGGGTCAGCACCGCGTCCCGGAACATGACGGGCACGATCGGGTGCTCACCGGGCAGCAGTTCGAAGCCCTCGGCTTCCATCGCCGACCGGAACCGCGCGGCGTTCGCGACGAGCCGCTCCCGGGCGTCGTGCGCGCCCTCGGCGATGTCGAGCGCCGCGAGGGTTCCCGCGACGATCGCCGGCGAGAGGGTGTTCGAGAACAGGTAGGGCCGGGCGCGCTGACGCAGCAGCGCGATGACGTCGCGGTGCCCGGCGACGTACCCGCCGGACGCCCCGCCGAGCGCCTTGCCGAAGGTGCCGGTGAGCAGGTCGATGCGGCCCTCGACCCCGCGCAGCTCGGGAGTGCCGCGGCCGTGCGCCCCGAGGAATCCGACGGCGTGAGAGTCGTCGACGAGCACGAGCGCGCCGTACTGCTCGGCGAGGTCGCAGATCGCCTCGAGCGGAGCGATGGCGCCGTCCATCGAGAACACGCCGTCGGTGACGATCACCCGGAAGCGCGCGTCCGCGGCCTCGCGCAGCCGCGCTTCGAGTTCGGCGAGGTCGCCGTTCGCATAGCGCAGGCGACGGGCCTTCGAGAGGCGGATGCCGTCGATGAGCGAGGCGTGGTTCAGCGCATCCGAGATGATGGCGTCCTCGGCACCGAACAGGGTCTCGAAGACGCCGCCGTTGGCGTCGAAGCAGGAGGAGAACAAGATCGCGTCGTCCATCCCGAGGAACCGGGCGAGCTGGCGTTCGAGATCGAGGTGCTGGGTCTGGGTGCCGCAGATGAACCGCACGCTCGCGAGCCCGTAGCCCCATTCGTCGAGCGCGTCCTTCGCCGCCGCCACGAGCCGGGGGTCGTCGGCGAGACCGAGGTAGTCGTTGGCGCAGAAGTTCAGCATCTCGCGTTCGCCCGCGGCCGACCCGTCGCCGCCGGCGCCGCCGGCGCCGCCGGCGCCGCCGTCTCCCGCGCCTCCGGCAGCTCCGGCAGCTCCGGCCGCAGCTCCGGCGACCCGGATCCTCGGACCCTGCGCGCCGCGGATCCCGAGCTCGCCCTTGGTGAGGCCCGCCTCGTCGATGCCGCGCAGCTCGTCGGCCACGTGCTCCTTGAATGCTCCGTACATCACAGCTCCGTCCAGTCGAGGATGATCTTGCCCGTGCTCGCCGCACCCGCTGCGGAGAACGCCGCCTCCCAGTCGCGCGCGGGGCGCACCTCGGCGATGACCGAGGAGATCCGATCGCGCAGTTCCGCGCTGGTCTGCAGCATCGCGGCCATCGCGTTCCAGGTCTCGAACATCTCGCGACCGTAGATGCCCTTGAGCGTGAGCATGTGGGTGACGACCTTGCCCCAGTCGACGGCGAAGTCCGCGCTGGGGAGGCCGAGCATGGCGACGCGTCCGCCGTGGTTGAGGTTCTCGAGCATCTCGGGCAGCGCGGTCGGCGCTCCGCTCATCTCGAAGCCGATATCGAAGCCCTCGCGCATGCCGAGCTCGACCTGGGCGTCGCGGATCCGGCGCTCGGCGACGTTCACGACCGCGTCGGCCCCGAGTCCCTGAGCGAGGGCGAGCCGCCGGGCGCTGACGTCGGTCGCGGCGATGTAGCGCGCGCCGACGTGCCGGGCGATGGCGATCGACATGAGCCCGATGGGCCCGCAGCCGCTCACGAGCACGTCCTCGCCCACGAGCGGGAACGCGAGTGCGGTGTGCACGGCGTTGCCGAGGGGATCGAAGATCGCGCCGAGTTCGGGGGCGATGTCGCCCTGGTGCACCCAGACGTTGCTCGCCGGCAGCGTCAGGAACTCGGCGAACGCGCCGTCCCGGTGCAGTCCGAGGCCGATCGTGCGGATGCACATCTGGCGGCGGCCGGCCCGGCAGTTGCGGCAGGTGCCGCACACGATGTGGCCCTCGCCCGAGACGCGATCCCCGATCGACACGTCGCAGACCTGCGCCCCGACCTCGACGACCTCGCCGTAGAACTCGTGGCCCGGGGTCAGCGGCGCGGCGATGTTGTTCGCCGCCCAGTCGTCCCAGCGCATGATGTGCAGGTCGGTGCCGCAGATCCCTGTGCGGAGGATCCGGATCTTCACCTCGCCCGGTCCGCAGACGGGTTCGGGCACGTCGGTCAGGGTCAGTCCCGCGCCCGGCGCGGTCTTCACGAGTGCTCTCATGCGTCCAATCTCGTCGTCCCGATGATTCAGAACAAGCGCTAGTGTCTTCACTATCTCTGTAGAGTGAGCTTCATCGTCGAAACCGGGGCCGAGGATCGGAGCGCGGATGGAACTGCGGCAGCTCGAGGTGCTGCGCGAGCTCGAAGCGCTCGGCAGCGTCACCGCCGTCGCCGAGATGCTGCACGTCACCCCCTCGGCCGTATCGCAGCAGATCGCGGCGCTGCAGCGGGAGTTCCGCACGCCGCTCACTCGCAGGCAGGGTCGCGCGCTCGCGCTGACCGAGGCCGGCCGCGCCCTGGCCCGCGCCGGGGTCGACGTCGTCGAGGCCATGGCCGCCGCCCGCCACGCGGTCGAGGACTTCGAGCAGGCGGCGACGGGGGCGGTGACCCTCAGCGGGTTCCACAGCGTCGGGCAGGCGCTCTACGGCCGCGTGCTCACCGAGCTCGAAGCGCTTCCCGAGCGCCCGGAGCTCCACCTCTCGGACGAGGACGTCTCCCAGGAGGAGTTCCCCGCGCTCACCGCGCACCACGATCTCGTGCTCGCGCACCGGCTCGAGCACAGCCCGCCATGGCCGAGCGACGGGCTGACCGTGCTGCCCCTCGCCCAGGAACCGATCGACGTGGCCCTCGCAGTGGGCCACCCGCTCGCTTCGCGCTCCGCGCTGAACCCCGCGGATGTCGCCGGCGAGCGCTGGGTGACGAGCCGCGGCGGGTTCTCCCCGACGACTTGCTCGGCTCCGTCGCGGCCCTCGCCGACCGTCCGCTGACCGTGACGCACCGCATCAACGACTACGGCTCGGTGGCATCGGTCGTCGCCGCGGGCGGAGCGATCGGCCTGGTCCCCCGCTATACGGTCGGCCGCGCCGCCGAGGGCCTTGCGCTGCGCCCGCTCGCGGGGATCAGCGCGACGCGGCGCATCGACGTGCTCACCCGGCCAGAGAACCTGCACCGGCGCTCGGTCCAGCTCGTGGTGATGGCGCTGCGATCCGCCATGGCCGGACTCATCGCACAGGGCGCATGAGCGGATCCCCTAGAGCTGGTTCGCAGCCACCTCGAAGGTGCCGCAGGAGTTCGGTCCCTTCTCGTAACCGGTCATGAACCAGCGCTGCCGCTGCTCGGAGGTGCCGTGCGTGAACGCGTCGGGGTTCACCCCGCGGCCCGAGCGCTGCATGATGTTGTCGTCGCCGACCGCCGCGGCGGCGTCGAGGGCGTCGGCGATCTGCGCCTTCGTGACCGGCTTCAGGAGCAGCACGCCGTTCTTGTCGGGGATCGTCGACGCATCCTTGACCCAGGCGCCCGCGAAGCAGTCCGCCTGCAGCTCGAGGCGCACGGACCCCGAGCTCGCGCCCGACGCATTGCCCGCGCTCTGGAGCGACCCGATGAGCTTCGAGATGTGGTGCCCCCACTCGTGCGCGAGCACGTACATCTGCGCGAGGGATCCCGCCGAGGCGCCGAAGTCGGTGCGCAGCGTCGCGAAGAACGCCGGATCGATGTAGACGGTCTCGTCACTCGGGCAGTAGAAGGGGCCCGTGGCGTTCGAGGCGGTGCCGCACGGCGAGTTCGTGACCCCGTCGTAGATGACGAAGCCGGGCGAGCGGTATCCCCCGACCTGCTCCGCCCAATACCGGTCGAGCGAGTTGCTCGCGCCGGCCAGACGGCAGTCGTCGTCCCGATTCGCGTCGGCACCCGAAGCGCACTGGTCCATGCCCGTGGCCTGCTCCTGCCCCGTGCCGACCGGATCCGTCGTGATCGAGTTCGCGAGCGGGGTCAGGTTGACGCCGAGGATGTTGGAGAGCGCGAAGAGCACGATCATGCCGACGATGCCGATGCCGCCGCCCACGGCGACCTTGCCGCCCGCGCCGCCGCGGCGCGCTGCACGCCGCTGGTGTCGATCTGGGCGTTGTCGTTGAAGGTCATGTCGCGCTCCCGATGGTGCTCCGCCGGTGCGGCGCGCACCGGCGGTTCGCGGCCGACGACCGCCCGCTGCGACCGATTCTATGAGGTCGCGCGAGGTTCCCGCAGGTCGATCCTCGGGCGCGAAACCGCATCCTGGGCGACCCCGCGGCGGACTCCGAACGAGATGTCGCCCTGCTCGTGCCATGAGCCGGCAGCAGGGAGCATTGCCGAAACCTCCCCGATGCGCAGAAGGATCCGGATTGACGAAGCCTGCCCGCCTCATCGCGGCGGATCCTCACGCAGCGAGAAGTGCGTGGCCGCGGGGAAGGAGCCGCTGCGGGTCGTGGCGCTCAGCCCGCAGCTCTCTGGCGCGGTGTTCGAACCCGCGCCGTACGGGCTGGTGATGCCCCGCGGCAGCGCGCTCACGCACGCGGTGCCGGGCGGCGGCTCCGGTCAGCGATCCGCGAACGAGTCCGTCGCCCGCACGAGCGCATCGACGATGCCCGGCTCGCTCGCCGCGTGCCCGGCATCCGGGATCATCTCGAACGAGGCATCGGGCCAGGCGCGGTGCAGGTCCCACGCCGTGGTGGCCGGGGTGCAGGCGTCGTAGCGGCCCTGCACGATGACCCCGGGGATGCCGGCGAGCTTCTCCGCGGCGTCGCGGATCAGCTGGCCGTCCTCCATCCACCCGCCGTTCGAGAAGTAGTGGTTCTCGATCCGGGCGAAGGCGACGGCCATGGCGGTGTCGGCGCGGGCCGCGGCGATCGCCGCGGCGTCGGGGATCAGCCGGATCGTGGAGTGCTCCCACACGGTCCAGGCGACCCCCGCCGGGGTGTGCACGGCCGGGTCCGCGTCGAACAGCCGACGGTGGTAGGCCGCGACGAGGTCGCCGCGCTCGGCCTCGGGGATCACGGCGAGGTACTCCTCCCAGACGTCCGGGAACAGCTGCGATGCGCCCTCCTGATAGAACCAGTCGATCTCGCTGCGGCGCAGGGTGAAGATGCCGCGCAGCACGAGCTCGGTCACCCGATCGGCGTGGGTCTGCGCATAGGCGAGCCCGAGGGTCGATCCCCAGGACCCGCCGAACACCTGCCAGCGGTCGATGCCCAGGTGTTCGCGCAGGCGCTCGATGTCGGCGACGAGGTGCCAGGTGGTGTTGGTCGACAGGTCGGCGTCGGGTGCGCTCGCATGCGGGGTGCTGCGGCCGCAGCCGCGCTGGTCGAACAGCACGATCCGGTACTTCGCGGGATCGAAGTACCTCCGGTGGTCGGGCGAGCAGCCGCCTCCCGGACCGCCGTGCAGGAACACGACCGGCTTCGCCGAGCGCCTGACACCGCTCCCCTCATCGAAGAGATTGAGGAGCGTCGCCAGGCTCGCCAGAGCATTCAACTCAACATCGCGAAGCGACTCACCACGAACGCGGAAGCCGCCCCTGCGCTCGAACTGCTCACGGCAGAGATTGAAGAACGGCAGCGCCGCTTGGATGCCCTGACGACCGAAACGCCGCTCAGCGATTTCGCGGCTAAGGGGGCAGTCAAGCCCAAGTGGCAGGCGATGGACCTCATTGCGAAGCGCCGCACCATCGCAGAACTCATGGACCGCATCGTGATCAATCGCGGCAAGCCTGGACCACCCCCGAAGGGTCCGGATGGACAGCGAATCGTGGACCTGGACCGCGTGGCAATCGAGTGGGCCGAATAGGCCACCGGCACCCTTGCCGTAGCGCATAACGCACTACATTAACCCTGGTCAGGTAGCTTTTTAGCAGCGTATGCCGTATACTTCTGGCAACGGGTACAGCTCGCCTAGCAGAAGGCTCCGTTGCCGCCGTTGGACATCTCCCGAGAGTGGGGAAGCGGCCACACAGTAGTGGAACAGTCCCTCCCCGAAGTCGCCGAGGATCGCGACCTTCTTGGAAGGCACCCCTATGTCCACGCGCAGGCGCGACATCTCCCCAGAACTGGCAACCGCTCGCGGTCGAGTTGCTGGCCTCTCCCGTGACCGCGATCCTGACGATCCAGTCTTCATCGAAGCGAAGCGCGACCTCGCCGCCGCCAACATCGACCAGTTCGTGAAGCGCGCGCTGGCGGCTGCACCGCCGTTGACCAGCGAGCAGGCTGATCGCATCGCCGCCCGACTCAGGGGCGAAGTCCGATGAGCGCGGACCAGCCCACCCTCTCGCCCTCCGACCTGGGCTACCTCCAGAGGATGATCGACCGTGGCCGCCGCCGCGAGGAGCTGCGCGCTCGCGTCGATGCCGTACGGGCGCAGATGGCCGAACGGGATCGCGTTCGCGAGGCGTTCGCCGCCGCGCAGAACGGGACCGCGACCGAGGCCGACATCGCGATCATCCGGGCGCAGGCCGAAGCCGACAGGCGGGCCGCGGCGCTCAGGCCGCGGGCACCCCGCCAGGCACTCACCCGCGAAGAGAAGCTGCGCCGCCTGGCCGCGACACGAGACGCCATGCGGATGACCAACGGAACCTATCGGTTCTAGGACCGCACGCGCCCCGAGATAGAAGCGGGGCCGACTCGAACCGACACTACTCAGGCGCTTGCGCCGACCCCACTTCAGGAAGCCCCTTCATGGTACCCATCACCACAACCACCAGGCGAGGAATCTTCTTCGTCAACACCTACGACGACACGGACCGCCGCCCACTCAGCCAGGTCTATCGGGAGCACCCGCGCGCCTACCGGACTGGCGGCAGTGAGCTGCAGAACTTCAACTACTTCATCGAACGCGCCCGGATCGAGGGACTGGCGGCCGATGCAGCAGACCGCCTGCGGCGTCGCCTGCTGGCCCACCCCTACGCCTTCAGCGAGATGACCTCGCTGGAAGAGTGCTTGCCGCTCGACGGCGAGCGCCGATGGCTGCTCCAGGGACTCTGGCCCTATGGCACCTTCCCGGCGCTCGTAGGCCAGGCGAAGGTCGGGAAGTCCACGATGGTCGCTCAGCTCGTCGCCGAACTCGCGACGGAGAACGGCCGGTTCCTGGGCTTCCGTTCCACCCTGACTCGGGAAGAGCGGGCTCGCCGCATCGTCGTGGTCAACGCGGAAGTGAACCCGCAGGACTATGCGCAGGCCATCGTGCAGCATCTGCCTGATGAAGCCGAGCTGGAGGATGCCGAAGAGTACCCGATGGACAACATCCGGCTGATCAACCTCGCGGCCGCGAGCGAGTTCGACCTGACGGACCCAGAGAAGTACGACCGCTGGAAGCTGTCCTTGACGGAAGTCACCGAAGGTGGGGAGCGCGCCCCAGCGGTACTCATCGTTGACGGACTCACGCCGATCCTGGAAGGCGCGGGTACTCCGGCGGACAAGCCCGGTCCGCTGGTACAGGCAATCAAGAACCTCTGCCGCGAAGTCGGGATCGACAACGCGCTCATGGTCGCTCATACGATCCAGAACGGCGGGCACCAGCTCGGCGGCATCGCGGCGGCAGCAGGACCCGACGGGACCTGGCGGTACGTTGCGCGCGATCCCGACGCGCACAACCCCACCCGGAAGTTCAGCGTGAAGCCCCGAATGGGCGGAATGCTGATTCCCCCACGAAGGTGGTCATGGACGAGAATGGCCGTCTGACGCTCGCGGAGGAGACGAAGGCCCAGGACTCCCCGAAGCCGAGAACACGCGCGAGAAGCCCGATTACGAGGCGCTGGTGCTCGCATTCGTCGCCGAGCACCACGCGACCAGCGGCACCTGGCCCTCGGCCAGCCAGCTGAAGACCATCAGCGGCAGCAACCCCGCGATCCGGGCGGCGCGGGATGCTCTCGTGAAGGCTGGTCGGCTGGTGGAGCTGCCGAGGCCGGGTCGCGGCGGCGGTTCGGTCTACGCGATCCCCGAGGTCACCTCGTGACCGCCGCCAGCCCCGTCGGGGGAGCCGAACGCGGAACTCGAACCTCGGCCCCTACCCCTAAAGGGGTAGGAGGGGCCGAGTTCGAGATTCCGAGTTCGATTCACCCTGCTCCGGGGAGCATGGCGGCGCAGGTAGGCGGGATGAATCCGGCGGTGCGCCTGGACCGAGCGCTGCGTGATCGGGTGCCAGCGTGCAATGGCGATGCACGGTTCACCGAAGACAAGCTCCAACTGCGGAAGAGCACGGTGCTGCTCCCGATCTGCGCCGGGTGCCCGCTGTTCATCGAATGCGGAGAGTACGCCGAGACGGCACGGCCTCCGGTGGGGTTCTGGGCTGGGAAGTGGCGTGGCAGTGCATCAGGAAAGCCGAAGAGCAAGAAGACGAAGGAGGCGGCAGCATGACCCCCACCGACCCCGAGAACTGGCTGGCGCTCCTGGCCGCGGCCGTGAAGAAGACCCACGCCGTGCCCTGCGCCACCTGCCGCGCTGCGGTCGGCGTTGGGTGCCAGGTCGGAGCGGATGAGCCGCGGACGCTCGTTGGCCGCGCACACGAAGCGCGCATCGTCGCGGCGCTCCTCGCCGACCCCGAGGCTCGCGCCGAGCGCGTCGAGATGACCGCTGCGGTAGCGCACCCGATCCCGCGCCCCAGCGCGCCGCTCGACAGCCCGCCTCGGACGACGACGGCGGTGCTCGGCATCTCGGTCGAGGAGCGCGTGCGCGCGGCGTTGCGGAGCCTGCGCCCGGACGCCCCGGCATTCGAGGTCCAGCGGGCACTGGCCGACGGCGGGCTGCGTCTCCCGCTCTCGGCGGTGATCGGCTGGCTCGGCGTCCTCCGCCAGACCGAGGAGCCCGCGGCATGAACGGCACCCCGAGCAACCCCCACACCACCCCCTTCAGCCGCCTCCGCGCGGCCCTCACCGAGAGGATCACCCGTATGACCACCGACCCGAACCTGAACCCGGACGGCCCGGCGTTCCACCCGCTCCGCGACCTCCCCGCAGGCACGATCCCCTGCGCCCTCTGCGGCGTACCCGTCGCGATGGCCGGGGACCGGGACATCATCACCGTCCTGAGCCTTGGCAGCCAGCGCGATCCGAACAGCGCCCACCCGGAGGCGCTGCTGCGGCACGCCCAGGCTCAGGAGACCACGCTGACCATGACCCGGTGCGATACCTGCGGCGAGCGCCGCGCCGCAGCGGTGCTGGCGGTGGCGGAGTTCCCGGAGGGACGTGGGCGCTTCCGTCAGGCCGTGCTGGCGGAGGACGCGGCGGAGCTGGCGCTGGCGACGGCGGCAGCGCTCGGCATCCCGCTCGTGCTGGGCAGCGTGCGGGCGCTGCGCTTCGCGCTGGACTACCTGGCGCCGCTCGGGCACGGGCTCACCTGGCGGGGGCGGTACTCGCCGCGGATGGTCGCGGCGGCGCGCCGGGACGAGGCCGCGTCCGCACCGTTCTCCGCGGTGGAGCCCGAGCTGCTGGACGAAGCACGGCGCACCTTCGCTGAGATGCTGGCGGCACGCACGGCGCGCGTCGTCAGCGTCGCCGAGCCCGGCGGGAGCGGCTGCTACCTGTGCGGTGTGGGCGCGGTGGAGGTGCTGAGCAGCGCGAAGGCGCGCGCGTGGACCACGCTGCGGCTGCGGCCCGAGACGGTTGGTGGGCGCGGGGGCGACCTCGTGGTGGCGTCGGTGTGCTGGCGCTGCAACGACGAGTTCGAGCGGCAGGAGCGGACCGTGGGTGACCGGCTCATGCAGGCGCTCGTGCTCCGGGCGGCGGGGCTGGAGAACCACCTGGCTGCTCGGGACCTGATCTTGCGCCCGACGGCCTGGGGTGTGCTCGGGCGGCGTGAGCCGAACCAGAGCCCTTGGCAGCATCTCGACCTGGCAGGTCTGCGGGCGGACATCGAGAGCGGGCAGACCGGGATCGAGGTCGCGCGATGAGCGGCGGCGAGCGCGACCCGCTCGGGATCGCGGACCTCGACTGGCTGGAGGACAGGATGCGGAACGGCGCGACGGCGGCGGAGCGGATCGAGGCCGCCGAACTCATCCTCGCGTTGGCGGAGCTGGAGCTGGAGGAGCTGGACGATGAGTAACACCCCTGAAACCACGGCACCCGAGGAACCCCGCCACGATGCGCAGAACCGGCGGCTGTGCGGTGCCCGGCGGAGCAACGGCGAGCCGTGCCGCGCGCCCGCGATGACCGGGCAGCGGGTCTGCCGCACACACGGCGGAAGCTCGCCGCAGGCGAAGCGCTCAGCCGCGATCCGCATGGCCGAGCTGGTCGATCCCGCCGTGGCAACGCTCGCGCGGGAGATGGCGCGGGGCGACAGCAGCGCCACCCGGCTCCGGGCAGCGGAGAACGTGCTGGATCGCACCGGCCACGTCCGCGGCGCGGCCATCGAGAGCCGCATCACCCTCGATGACGCCAAGAACCTGCTCTACGAGCGACTGATTGAGCTCCGAGGGGGATGTGACTCATCGTCCGTGGACTGATAGTCCACTTAGCGAAAGCGTTGAGGGATGCTCCCTCCCTCTCACCGCACCGCCTTCGGCGCTCGCGTCAGGGAGCTTCGAACCGAGCGCGGCTTGTCCCAAGAAGACCTTGCAAATCGAGCAGGGCTTGACCGGACGTATGTCAGTGGCGTTGAACGTGGTGTGCGAAACCCTACCCTCGACGTGATAGCTCGGCTGGCGACAGCCTTCGCAGTGTCGCCAGCCGAGTTCTTCACGCCTTGAGCTACTTCGGCTTTCGCATGATGGCTCTGTAGTTCGAGCCCCACACCCAAGACTCTCGACCAGAAGAGTCCGCAATCTCCCAGCCACGACTCAAGTGCCGCTTCACTGCCGCACTTCCATGTACGGTCTTGAACTTATAGCGAACTGCCGCCGCCTGGACGGGCGCTGGAGTCTGGACCGGCGGCACCCAGGTCTGCCCGGTCCACGCCACACCATCCCAGTAGGCAAGGGACCCATCATTGCTGGGGTTCGGATACCAGCCCGGAACTACAGTCATCGCTTTCTCCTTGGTCTCTAGCTTGCTACGGAGCAAGGTCCGCAGCGGGGGCCTCGTGGCGATAGAAGTTGAAGTCATGACCGGTGGAGTCAGTGAAAGTAATCCCATCGATGTCACGGAACTTCGGACCAATGAAGTTGAGGACGTTGATGCCAAGTCGCTTCACCGAAGCTTTCGTGAGAGGCTCCTGCACCTTGATCTCCAGGAACCCCGAGGTGCTCCCTCCCCAGCCCGTCTGGATCGCATACAGCGGGTTTGATAGGTCGTTCTCATAGCCAGGCATGTCCAAGAAGTCCGTAGGCTTCGTAACACCGTGCCCCGCCAGCCACGCCTTCTCCGCGTCCGCAGGCGTGGTTCCCGGAGTCGAAGGCTTCGGAGCAGCAGAGACCTTCTTCACCTTGAGGGTGATCGTCGCACCCTTCTTGACCCGCTCCCCCGCAGCAGGAGAACTCGATTCGACCGTCCAGTTCGACTTGACCAGCACCGACTTCTCTCCGGCATCAAACTCGACCTTGAAGCCCAGAGCATCGAGCTTCTCCTCAGCGGCCTTGCCATCGAGGCCAGCGAGCTTGGGTACTTCTACCTTTGCCTTCTCCGCAGCCTTCTTCTTCGCCTCCGCTTCAGCTTTCTTCTTGGCTTCGGCTTCGGCCTTCTTCTTCGCCGCAGCTTCAGCCTTCTTCTTGGCATCGACCTTTCGCGCTTCCTTGGCCGCAGCCTCATCTGCGGCCTTTTCAGATGCCTTCAACTCCGCAGCAGCAGCCTCTTTAGCAGCAGTCTTCTGCGCTTCGGCAACTGCGTCAGGATTTGCGAGTGCACCAAAGAACGCGATCGTCATGGCGAGCGAGGTGAGAGCTCCTAGAGAGCCAAGGATGAGACCAGTGATACTGAAGCCCTTGGCCTGGCCCTGACGGAGAGCGAGAACACCGAGAGCAATTGCACCGGCACCTGCAAGAAGCCCTCCGATCGGCACGAAACCAACCATGAAGGCAACAATCCCAAGCGCTAGGGAAAACGCTCCGAACTTAGCGGCCATGCCGCTGCTCTTGGTCGCCGGGGAATCAGGCACAGGTTGGGTCACTTCTCGCCTCACGATCAGGGTCTAGCCGCCGACCCCCATCCTGAGAGCCAGCTGAATGACTCATAGGCTACATGATTGAGTCGTCAACAATAACCTGAGAACCCGGCAACCGACGAGCGCCGATTCCCTAGCTACAAAAACCAAACCCCGAGAACGGAGGCGACACCACCCAACACAATGCCCCCGCCGACCAGTCCAAGGTCAGACTTGACTTCCTGCGGCCGACGCACCGTTGCAGCAAGCAACGACTCCAGCAGAGGGCCCACCGCGTTGAACGTAACACCAGAAGACTGACCGTAGTTTGCCTTCAAGGCGGAGTCTCTTTCGCCACGCGCCTTACGGAAGAGACGAACCAGGCCAATGAGGGGAAGAACCGCAGACAAGACGTAGAGCAGCGTCAGAACAAGCTTCACACTCGAATCCTGGCACGGAAATGCGCCCACCTCACATAAAGGACGCTGCACCGAGAGGCCGAGGCCAAGGTGCCGAACACCAGGGCGGAACGGCCTTCCAAGCCAACTGGAGAGACCACCAGCTGCTCACCTCCAGCAAGAATTGGGGCAATTAATAGCGCGTCAACACCCTCTTTGGGTTGCCCGCGGGGTTGCCGCTCTCCTCCCAGAAGACCTCGTGCCCGTCGCCCACCGGCAGCAGGCCGGAGCGGTTCGGTTCGATCGCGGGGTAGAGGGTGCGCAGCGGTGCGGTCATGCCCTCAGCCTAGTCAGGCGGTTGATTCGGCGGGCGCTGGAGGCCCCGCACTCGTGCTCCTGCTGTCGCTCTCGCTGTCGCTCTCGCCGCACCGTCGCCCAAACACCAGTTCACCGACGAGGCTCCACAATGCTTCGTGGTGTCTCGTTGCGAACGTGGTGTCTCGCTGTGTGGGAGGCTCGGGTCGAGGCCGGGAGCCAGGAGCCCGAAGTCCGGAGCGACTTATCCACAGGCGTTCCTTGCGCGTTCCGTTCCCCCGCCCGATCGACCAGGCTCCTGCCATGGCGCATGAAACACCCGACCGGCGGCTCGCCCGGCTCCAGTCGCTGCTCTCCTCCCGGGCCGCACTGAACTCCGAGATGGTGAACGACCGCAGGATCGCGGCCGCGGTCCAGCAGGGCAGGCTCGTTCGCGTGGCGCGCGGCTGGTTCGTCGCGGGAGAAGCCTGGCGGTGCCTCTCAGCCGAGGACCGGCACCTGCTGGCGATACTGGCGGTGCGCAGCCGCATCGGGCCGGAGGACGTCTTCTGCCGGGAATCGGCGGCGGCGATCCATGGACTTCCGCTGTACCGGTTCCGGGCGTCGACGGTGCACCTCATGACGCTCGGCAGCTCCCGTCGCTCACGGGTGATGCCCTCCGTCGCGCGGCACGCGGATCGCTTGGATCCGGAGGAGATCACGATGGTCGCGGGCCTCCGCTGCACAACGCTGCCCCGCACGGCTCTCGACATCGCTCGTACGGCACCACCGGAGGTCGCCCTCGGCTGCGCGGACGCCGCGCTCCGGGCGCTCTCCCGCCCCGGCTCGAATCCCGCAGGAGCCGGGGCGACCCCCGCGCACTTCCTCTCCGCGCTCGAAACCATGCCGGGCGCTCGCGGGGTCCGCGCGGCCAGGACCGTGCTGGAGCTCGCCGATCCGCGGGCGGAGTCTCCGCTCGAAAGCGCGAGCCGTTGGTTCCTGACGAGGCTGGGCTTCGAGATCGAGCTGCAGGTTCAGATCCCGTCCCCGAACGGCGGGACCTACCGGGTCGATCTCGAGCTCCGCGGCCGCGGCATCCTCTGCGAGGTCGACGGGCGCTCGAAGTACACCGACTCGGCGGTCGACGGCGACCGAGGTGCGCAGGATCGCGCGATCGAACGCGCGCTCTACGCCGAGAAGCGGCGGCAGGACTGGATCACGGGCGTAACGGAGAAACGACTCATCCGCTGGGGTCATCCCGAACTCGGTTCGATCGGAACGTTCGCGTCGATGCTGCGCTCATTCGGCGTCCGGATCCCGCGCGACCCCTTCGGCTGAGACGCGATTTCCCCGCCTGCTCGATCGCCCCGCGAGACACTGCTCGTCCGCTCGCCCCGCGAGACACCACCCCACCCGCGAGACACCAGGCAGCCAAGCGGTGTCTCGCAGGCAACCTGGTGCCTCGCCGACGGAATCGTATCTGGCAGGCAGGCGGTGCGGCGGACCCACATCGCACTGATCGGACCGAGCAGCAAAGATCGGGCCACTCCGCCCGCTCACCGAGACACCACCCCACCCGCGAGACACCAGGCAGCCAAGCGGTTTCTCGCAGGCAACGCGGTGTCTCGCGACAGTGCGATGTCTCGCTGGAAACGCGTTCCCTCCCAGGCAACCCGGGGTCTCGCAGGCAACGCGGTGTCTCGGGCGGAATGGGAACTGGCAGGCGGGCGGGATCCGAACACCCGCCCCGCGGGATTCACCCCTGTTGCTGCTGCTTGCGGAGCTGCTTCTCGTGGATCGGCCAGGTGCCCGCGGCCTGCTGCTCCCGCACGTAGTCCGCGGCCTCCTGCTGCCGCTCGGCCTCGATGCCGGTGGCGATCTCGGCGCGCAGCATGCCGGGCGTGAGCCCGAAGGCCTCGACGAGGTCGAGCGCGTGCTCGCGCACCCGGCCAATCAGCCGGTCGACGTACGCGGTGATCGCCTCGACGCGGTGCCCCGAGAGGCGCCCGTGCACGAGGTACCAGGTCGCGTGCTTCTCGAGCAGCCCGAGCCCGAACAGGTCGCGCAGCCAGGTGAGCACCCGCAGGGTCTCGCCGTCGAAGCGGTCGAGCGCCTCGGTGAACGCCTCCCACTGCAGCAGTTCGGCGTGCGCGCGGGCCGCCTCGATCAGCTTGTGCTGCTGGGCGTTGAACGCGTCGGCCTGGGCGATCGCCTTCGCGCGCTTGTCGCCCTTCGGCACGTCCTTCGTCGCTTCGCGCATCGCACCGGCGATCTCGGCGACCATGGTCTGCACCCGGTCGGTGAGCAGCGTGCGCTGCGTCTCGGTCTCGCGCAGCTGTTCGACCGAGCGCGACACCTGACCCAGGTCGGCGACGCTCTGACCGATCTGGCGCAGCCCGAAGCGGCTGACGCGGTCGCCGAGCTGGCTGGCCGCCGCCTTGGCGAGTGCGGCCTTGTCGCCGCCGGCGAACTGCGCGGCGTAGTCGGTGAGGAGGCGCTTGCCGACGAGCTGCAGCAGCACGTTGTTGTCGCCCTCGAAGGTGACGTAGATGTCGAGGTCGGCGCGCAGTCCGACCACCCGGTTCTTGGCGATGAAGCCGGCACCGCCGCAGGCCTCGCGCACCTCCTGCAGCGTGTCGAGCGCCGCCCAGGTCGAGAGCGGCTTGAGCGCAGCGGCGAGCGTCTCGAGGTCCTCGCGATGCGCATCGTCGTCGCGCACGCCGGAGAACACCTCATCGAACGTGGTCAGCAGCCGCTCGCTCGCGAACGCCATCGCGTAGGTCTCGGCGAGGCGCGGGATGAGGCGGCGCTGGTGCAGGCCGTAGTCGAGGAGCACCGTCTCGCGCCCGTCGGGGCCGGGGAACTGGCGGCGCTCGGAGCCGTAGCGGATCGCGATGGTGAGCGCGGCCATCATCGCCTTCACCGCGGAGCCGTCGAGCGAGACACGGCCCTGCACGAGCGTGCCGATCATGGTGAAGAACCGGCGTCCCGGGCTGGCGATGGCCGAGGAGTAGGTGCCGTCCGCCGCGACGTCGCCGTAGCGGTTGAGCAGGTTCTCGCGCGGGATCCGCACCCGGGTGAAGTGCAGGCGCCCGTTGTCGATGCCGTTCAGGCCGCCCTTCACGCCGTCGTCCTCGCTGCCGACGCCGGGCAGCATCTCGCCCTCGGGGGTGCGGATCGGGACGAAGAACGCGTGGACCCCGTGGTTGACGCCCTTGGTGATGAGCTGGGCGAACACGACGGCCGCCTGACCGTGGAGCGCAGCGTTGCCGAGGTACTCCTTCCAGGCCCCGGTGAAGGGCGTGTGGATCTCGAACTCCTCCGTGGCGGGGTCGTAGGTCGCCGTGGTGCCGATCGACGCGACGTCCGAACCGTGCCCGATCTCGGTCATGGCGAAGGCGCCGGGGAGCTTGAGGCTCATCACGTCGGGCAGCCACTTCTCGTGGTGCGTGCGCGTGCCGAGGTGCAGGATCGCGGCGCCGAACAGTCCCCACTGCACGCCGCTCTTGATCTGCAGGGAGGGATCGGCGAGCACGAGCTCCTGGAACGCCGCGATGTTGCCGCCGTGGTTGTCCCCGCCGCCGAGATCCTTCGGGAACGCGCGCTGGATCGCGCCCTCCTCCACGAGGATGCCGAGCTGTCCGAGCGCGCGCTCGCGGTGCTCGGGCATGGGCTGACCGGGGATCGTCTGCAGTCGCGGGTCTTCGACGAGCTTGCGGGAGGCGAGACGCTCCGCCTTCCAGCGGCCGAGCAGTGCGTCGGCGACGGCCGGGACGTCGATGCGGGCGGGTTCCCGATGCGGGGCGGCGGAGCGCCCGGCGGCGCTCTGCGGGGCGGCGGTCTGCGTGGCGGTCATCTGTGCTCCTCGACGATCCAAGACGAACGGCGGCGCCCGCGCGCATCGCGGCGGGCGATACCGCCAGGCTAGGAGCGGCCTCCGACAACGGCAATCGATCCGCTTCGACCCCACAAAACGGGAGCGCGTTCGCACCCGCATCACTTGTGCATACTCTCCAAAGAGACGCGCCCGTCGCTGTCGATCAGCGCCATGGGCGCGCCCGTCCCGACACCGCGATCCGCAGTCTCAGATCGCCTGCCCGATCACCGCCTCTCCGAGCGGCGTCCGCAGGTGCAGCACGCGCGCGCCCTGCCTCGCGCTCGACACGAGACCCGCGCCGCGCAGCACCGACAGATGGTGCGAGGCCGTCGAGATCGCGACGCCGACGTCGGCGGCGACCTGCGAGGTCGTCCGCGCGACGTGCGCCGAGAACAGGATCTCGGCGCGCACCGATCCGACGAGCGCGGCGACCGCGGCGTGCGCCGCGACCGAGTCGCGCGCCCACTCGGCGGTCACGCCCCGAGCCGGGTAATAGAGCGTCGGCTGAGCCGGCGGCTCGGTCAGGACCATGCACCCCCACGAGCCCATCACCGAGGGCACGAGCACCAGTCCGCTCCCCCGGCAGTCGACCTCCTCGCTGTGCTTGCGCAGTTCGACGCGGACGGCGCCGTCTCCCCAGCTCACCGCGGGGTGGATCCGCGAGGCCATCGCCGCGAGCCCCTCGGCGGCGACCGTCCGAGAACGCACCGCGATGTCGGCCCGCAGGATCCGTTCCAGCTGCGGCCACACGGGTGCGAGCGCCGCCTCCCACACCTGGGCCCAGGCGTCTGCGATACGCGCCCGTGCCCGGGCGGGGTCCTCGCGCATGCGCTCCAGCGCGATGCGCCGCTCGCCGCTCGACCGGTCCACCATCTTGCCGAGGTCGATGCGCATGCCGGGCAGGGCCGCCACCCGGAGCGCGGCGAGCTCGGCCTCGGGCGTCAGATCCCAGCGGGCGGTCGTCGTGAGGAAATCGGGCAGGTAGCCGTCGGCGCCGATCACGTCGGCGAGCAGCGCGAACGGTTCCCGGGGCATACGATCCCGCACCTGCTTCAACCATCCCCACTGCAGCGGATAGTGCGCCGGGCGCAGCAGCACGCGCACCGCGTGTGCGAGCTCGTGCCCGGGAGAGATCCCGAACCGCACGGCCTGGATGTCTCCGGGACTGAGCCGGAAATCGACCTGGTGCAGCCGCGTAGAGTTTCGATCCACATCGAAACTCTACGCGCGGACGCCGTCCGCCGGGAAAGTGGTGTCAGCACAGGATCGCCGATCGAGAGGAGCGCATCATGACCGAGCACCCGGCCGCAGCGACGCTGGTCGCACCGGAGGAGATCGCGTTCGGGACGGGAGGCACCCGCCGGTTCCAGGGCATGGACCACGGTGCGGGCGTCTCCTACTTCTCCGTCGACTATGCGCCGGGTCGTGGGACCGGCCTCCACTGGCACCCCTACGCCGAGACCTGGATCGTGCTCGAGGGCGAGGCGACCTTCACCGTCGGCGGCACGGCGATCCGAGGCACGGCGGGCGACACGGTCACCGGTCCGCCCTGCCTGCCGCACCGCTTCGAGAACACCGGATCCGGCCCGCTGCGTGTCATCGGGATCCACGCATCACCCGTCATCATCCAGACCGACCTCGACTGACCGGCCGACCGGTGTCGCCCGACACCTCGGACCCGTTCGAACCCTTCCGAAGGAGACCCGCATGTCGTTCCAGAGCTACCTCGACAACATCGAGACCAAGACCGGTCTCACGCCGCGCCGATTCATCGAACTCGCCGACGAGCGCGGATTCGGCCCCGGCACGAAGGCCACCCCGATCCTCGAATGGCTGCAGGCCGACTACGGCCTCGGCCGCGGGCACGGCATGGCGCTCGTGCACGTGATCACCAAGGGCCCGCAGATCAGCGACACGCACGTCGGATCCGGCGGCACGCACGCCGACGCGAGCGACGTGCTCTGGCTCGACGGCAAGGACTCGAACCCCGCGAGGTAACGGGCGCGAGCGTTTCGCGCGCGGCTCCGGCGTCGCGCGGCTCCGGCGTCTCGCGGCTCCGGCGTTTCGCGGCTCCGGCGTTTCGCGGCTCCGGCGTCTCAGCTCGGTTGCGGCATTCGGCGGGTGCGCGACGCGCCAGGTCGCCAGATGCCGCAACCGAATCATCGCGGCGCGCGGACGCGCGGACGCGGGCGCGGACGCGCGGACGCGCGGGCGCGGATGCGGCTAGAGCTCGTCGCCGGGTGCGAAGTCGCCGAACGAGTCCGGCTCGATCCCGATCTGCTCGAAGAGTTCCCGCGTGCGCTTCTGCCGGGTGCGCGGGATCACCGTCAGCACGGCACCATCGCGCCCGGCCCGGCCGGTGCGCCCGGCCCGGTGCACGTAGGTCTTCGCATCATCCGGCGGATCCGCCTGGATGACCAGGTCGACGTCGTCGACGTGCAGACCGCGGGCGGCCACGTCGGTCGCGACGAGCACGGGCACCTTGCCCGCCGCGAAGCGCTCGAGGTTGCGCTCGCGCTTCGCCTGGGCGAGATCGCCGTGCAGCGCCGCCACCTTGAGCCCGGACTCCGCGAGCAGTTCGGCGACCTGCTCGACATAGGCGCGGGTGCGGCAGAACACGATCACGCGCTCGCCCCGGCGGGCGAGTTCGACGAGCGCCTCGCTCTTGTCCTCGCGCAGCACGACGAGCACCCGATGGCTGACATCGCCCTGCACCTCGGCGTCCTCGGCGATCTCGTGCACGGCCGGGTTCCGCAGGAACTCGTCCACCAGGTCCCGGACGCCCCAGTCGAGCGTCGCGGAGAAGAGCAGCCGCTGCCCGCCGCGTTCGGTGCGGCGCAGGATCCGCTGCACGGGTTCGAGGAATCCGAGCTCGCACATGTGGTCGGCCTCGTCGAGCACGGTCACGCGCACGTCGCGCAGTTCGAGGATGCCCCGCTGGGCGAGGTCCTCGATGCGTCCCGGAGTGCCGATCACGATATCGACGCCGCGCTGCAGCGCGTGCAGCTGCGGCTCGAAGGGGGCACCGCCGACGAACTGGCCGGTGTAGAGACCCACGGATCGCGCGATGGGCTGCACGGTGCGGTCGATCTGCAGCGCGAGCTCGCGGGTCGGCGCGAGGATCAGCGCCTTCGGAGCGCGCACGCTCGGCTTCTCGCCCCTCTGCCGTTTCTGCGCGACCCCGCGCTCACGGCGCTGCTTCGGCGGATCCGGACGGAACACGCCCTCGGCCTTGAGCTTCAGGATGCGCTCGACGAGTGCGGCGCCGAACGCGATGGTCTTGCCGGATCCCGTGCGTGCCCGGCCCAGCAGGTGCCGCCCCTCGATCGCGTCGGGGATCGTCGCGGCCTGGATCGGGAACGGACGCTCGGCGCCGATCTCTGCGAGCGCGCGCACGATATTGCCGCCGAGTCCGAGGTCCGAGAAACCGAGGCCCCGGACGTCCTCCGCCGACGTGCGCCGGGCTTCGAGCCGTTCGAACGACGCCGAGTGCTCCTGCGAGCCGCGCTGCGGCGGTTCACGTCGATCCTGCGGGCGGTGGCCGGCAGCCTGCGGGCGGTGGCCGCGGGACTCGCCGTGCCCGCGATGCGGACGCTCCGAACGCGGTCGCCCGTCGCCGGACGCACCGCCGCGAGGCATGCCGTCGGCGTCGAACGCGAAGACCCGCGCACCACCGCTCTGCGCGGCGTCGTCGCGGTGCGACGCGCGCTGGCGTCCCGATCCGTGGCCGGATGCGCGGTTCCGCGACCCCTCGGTCGCGCGATCGGGGCGCTCGCTCCGGGCGGCACCGCGATCCCGCGGATCCCGCCCGGCGCGGTCGGGGCGACCGGCGTCGCGGCCGGCGTCGCGGCCATCGCGATGGTCGGGACCCCGGCGCTCGGCGCCGCGGTCCCGCCCGGCGCGCGGGTCGGAGTCGCGCCGCGGACGGTCCTGAGCGGCGGCGTGTCCGTCCTGCCGGGCGTCACCGAAGCGCCCGCCCGGTCGCCCTCGGCGTCCGGAGGACTTGCCCCGGTTGGGGTTGTAGTCGGAGGGTGCGCGGTAGCCGCGCCGACGCTGATTCATCTCTGCCTATCGCTGTGCGTCCGGGCCGGTGCCCGGGCCGTCGTGCTGGTCGCCGTCGGACTCGGCGTCGTGCGTGGCCTGCCACATGAGCTCGGCCCAGTCGAGCTCGCCGGTGACCGGCGGGGCCGGCTTCGCGGGATCCGGCTCGGGTGCGGCCGGCAGCTCGATGGGGTCGGGACCCGGAGATGCGGCGTCGGTCGCATCCGTCGCAGCGGATTCGGGCTGCGGCTGGGGCTCCGGCTGCGGCTCGGGCTCCGGCTGCGGCTCCGGCTCCGGCTCCGGCTCAGGCTCGACGCCCGTCTCCGGCGGCCCCGCCGGCGGATCGACCCGGGCGGCGTCTGCGGTCTGCGCGGCCTCCGTCGAGAGCTCCGGCTCCGCCCCGACCGCGTTCTCCGTCGCGGCTTCCGCGGCCGCGGGTGCCGGATCGGCGGACTCGTCTCCGGATTCGAGCGGCTCGCCCCCGGTCTCGAGGGGCAGGCCGAGGCGGCCGAGCAGGGCGGAGAGCTCGGGCGAGACCTCGGCGTCAGGCCCCTCGCTCGGAGGCTCGGAGGCGTCGTCCGGATCGCCGTCGGCCTCCGTGTCTGCCGTGGGCTCGTGCGCCGGCTCGGCCGCGAACGGCGCTTCCGGCTCCGGCTCCGGCTCCGGCTCCGGCTCCGGCTCCGACTCCGGCTCCGGCTCCGGCTCCGGCTCCGGCTCCGGCTCCGGCGGAATGGTCGCGGTCACCGGGACCGGCAGGATCGCGGTCTCGGCCAGCGGCTCCATCGGAGCGGATTCGCCCAGCACGGGCACGAACGCGTCCGCGCCGGGCACCGTTTCCGGCGCCTCCGATCCTTCCGGCGAATCCGGGGATTCCGGCGCCGCTTCGTCGATTCCCTCGGCCAGCGGGGGCACCTCGGGCGCGGAGGTCTCTCCGGCGACGTGGTCGATCGCCGAGACCGGTTCCGACGGGACCGGTCCCGTCGGGGCCGACGGGGCGAAGCCCCCGGACGCGCTCGGTGCTTCCGCGTCGTCGCCGGGCGCCACGTCGGCCGGTTCGGCCACCCCGACCGCCCCGACGCCGGTCGCCGCGAGGGCAGGTGCGCCGATGGCCGCCGCGGCCGCCGCCGCGGCATCGCCCCCGGTTCTCGGGCGGCGTCCGCCGCCCGGGCGGCGCGCAGCGCGGCGGTCCCGGCGCCGCTCGCGTCCGTGCTCGACCGCGTAGTAGAGCGTGGGCAGCACGACGAGGGTCAGCACCGTCGAGGAGAGCAGGCCGCCGATCACCACGACCGCGAGCGGCTGCGAGATGAACCCGCCGGACCCCGTGATGCCGAGGCCCATGGGCACGAGGGCCAGGATCGTCGCGAGCGCCGTCATGACGATCGGCCGCAGACGCAGGGAGGCGCCGTGCATCACCGCGTGGTGCAGGCTCTCGCCCCGGTTGCGCAGTTGGTTCACGAGGTCGATGAGCACGATCGCGTTGGTCACGACGATGCCCACGAGCATGAGCACGCCGATGAGCGAGGCGACGCCGAGCGGAATCCCCGAGAAGATGAGGAGCAGGAGCGCGCCGGTCGCCGCGAAGGGCACCGAGATGAGCAGCAGGAGCGGCTGCAGCAGGCTGCGGAAGGTCGCGACCATGACCACGTAGACGATCAGGATCGCGGCGAGCAGCGCGAGCCCGAGCTGCCCGAAGGCCTCGCCCTGCTGCGACATGACGCCGCCGATCTGCGCGCTCGCCCCGCTGGGCAGCTTGACCGAGTCGAGGGCCCGGTTGACCTGCGTGCCCGCAGCGGTGAGGTCGTCGCCCTTCGGCAGCGCCGACACCGTGACGATCCGCGCGCCGTCCTCGCTCTTGACCGACACCGGTCCGTCGGAGACCTTGACGTTCGCGAGGCTGTCGAGACGCATCTCGCCCGTCGGGGTCTGCACGGGCAGCGCCTTGACCGCGGCCTCGTCGGCGGGGGCCGTGCCGAGCGACAGGTAGACGGACGTGGTGGTGGAGTCGAGCACCACCTGACCGACCTGCGACGGCTGCATCCGCTGCGCGACCATGCTCGCGACCGCGGCCTCGCTGAGCCCGGCCTGCGTGGCCCTGTCGCGGTCGACGACCACCTGCAGGTAGGGACGGGAGCGGCCGAGGTCGCTCTCGACCTGGATCAGGCCCTTCTGCTTCTTGAGCTCGGCGACCATGGCGTCGCTGGCGGCGGCGAGGGTCTTCTGGTCGGGTGCGGAGACCTGCACCTCGATGGCGCTGGACTGGGTGATGCCGCCGCCCGATTGCCCGAGCGAGAAGTCGCCGGCGTCCTTCAGCCCGTCCACGGCCGTGCGGATCCGATCCTGCACCCGGGCCTGGTCGGCGTCCTCGCGCGTGGTGATCGCGTAGGTCACGCTGCCGTCGCCGCCTCCGCCGCCGAACATGGCCGCGGCTCCGCCCGAGCTGCCGATCGTGACCTGCACGGTCTCGACGTCGGAGATCTTCTCGAGCTCGGCTTCGACGCGCTCGGCCTGCTTCAGCTGGGCATCGAGGCTCGTGCCGGGAGCGAGGGTCTGCGTGAGGCCGACCGAGTTCTGCTCGTCCGAACCGATGAAGTTGGTCTTCATGAGCGGCGCGGCCGCGATGGTCCCGACGAAGATCGCGACGGCCACGCCGAGCGTGATGACGGGGTGGGCCAGCGTCCAGCCGATGATCGGCCGGTACCCGCGCTGCATGGCGGTCTCCGGCTCGTCGTCGATGGCCGGGCCAGCGTGCTCGCCCCCGGCCGGGGCGTGCCCCGCCGCGTGCGCCGGTGCGTGCTTGACCCGGATGAACCAGTAGGCGAGCACGGGAACGATGGTGAGCGCGACGAGCAGCGAGGCCACGAGCGCGATGGTGACCGTGAAGGCGAACGGGCGGAACAGCTCGCCGACCATTCCGCTGACGAAGGCCATGGGCAGGAACACGGCGACCGTCGTGGCCGTGGAGGCGGTGATGGCCCCCGCGACCTCGCGCACCGCCGAGACGATCGCGCGGCCGCGATCGGTGACGCCCGGATGCGAGAGGTGCCGCTTGATGTTCTCGATGACCACGATCGAGTCGTCGACCACGCGGCCGATCGAGATGGTCAGCGCGCCGAGCGTCAGCATGTTCAGCGTGTAGTCGGCGAAGTTCAGACCGATGAAGGTGAGCAGCACCGAGGTCGGGATGGAGATGGCCGTCACGATGGTGGCCCGCACCGAGAGCAGGAACACCAGGATCACCAGGATCGCGAAGCCGAGGCCGAGCAGCCCCTCGGTGGTGAGCGAGTGGATCGAACGCTCGACGTAGGGGGCCTGATCGAACACGACGGTCAGCTTGGCGCCGTCGAGCTCCTTCTCGAGCTTCGGGAGCTCGTCGTGCACGGCCTTCGAGACGTCGACGGTGTTGGCCGAGGAGATCTTGGTGACCCCGATGGTGACGGCGGGCTTGCCGTCGACGCGGGAGATGCCCTGCACGGGATTCGGTTCGAGCGCGACCTTGGCCACGTCGCCGATGGTGATCGTGGGCAGCGGCTCCGCTGCCTGGGTCTGCGTCTGGCCGGCACCCTGGCCCTGGCCCTGGGCCTGGGCCTGGGCATCCTGCCCGGGCTGCTGCTGGCTCGGGCGCTGCCCCTGCTGCTGGGCGGCCTGCTGCTGCGCCTTCGCGGCGAGCAGCTCCGGGCTGCGCACGAGCGGCAGCGCCGTGATGTCCTCGACGCTGGAGATCTTGGATCCGGCCTGCACCGCGAGCGTCCGGTCGCCATCGGTCACCGTGCCGGCCGCGACGAGCACGCCGTTCTGCTGCAGGGCGTCCGTGATCGACTGCGCGGTCAACGCCTCGTCGCGCAGCTTCGCGAGATCGGGGGTCACGGTCACGCGGTCCCCCCGGGCACCGACGAGCTGCGCGTCGCGGACGCCCTTCAGGTCCTTGATCTTGGGAACCGCGAGGCGTTCGACCGCCTTCGCCGTGGTCTCGGCGTCGCCGCCCGAGGGCGGGGTCACGGCGATCTGCACCACCGGGAAGTCGTCGATGCTGCCGGACATGACCTGCGGGTCGACGTCCTTCGGCAGCACCTTGGAGAGCCGGCTGATGGCTCGCTCGACCTTCTGCTGCGTGGCTGCCGTATCGACGCCGTAGGTGAACTGCGCGATCACGGTCGAGGCGCCCGTGGACGAGGTCGCCGTCGTGTGCTCGAGATTCGGAACGCCCTTGAGGGCCGTCTCGATCGGGGTCGAGACGTCGTTGCTCACCACCTCGGGCGAAGCCCCCGGGTAACTGGTGATGACCGCCACCGCCGGATATTCGACCGAGGGCATGAGCTCCTGCTTGAGGGAGCCGATGCTGATCACTCCGAAGACCGCCGCGACCACCGTGACGAGGGCGATGAGCGCGCGATTCTTCAGGCTGAGCCTGGTGAGGAGATGCATGGGCCACATTCTTCCATGCGCGGGTGACACGGCGGCTCCGTGCGGGTGGATAATGCTGCAATGCCCATTCGCACCCGCCGCACCCTCGGTGCCGTCACCCCAGCGGACTTCGAGCGTCTGGCTCAGTTGCGGCGCATGCAGGCGATCGCGCTGGGACTCCTCATCGCGATGGGGGTGGTCTTCGTCATCTCGTTCGCCCTGCAGCAGCGGTTGCCCTGGCTGGGGTACGTGCGCGCCGCCAGCGAGGGCGGCATGGTCGGCGCACTGGCCGACTGGTTCGCCGTCACCGCCCTGTTCCGGCATCCCCTCGGCCTCCGGATCCCCCACACCAATCTCATCTCGAACAAGAAGGACGAGATCGGCGAGGGTCTCGGATCCTTCATCGAGGAGAACTTCCTCGCCGACGAGGTCGTCCATGCCAAGCTGTCCGAGATCAGCGGTGCGCGAATGGCGGGAGAGTGGCTGCGCGATCCCGGCAATGCCGAGCGCGCGGGCGCGATCCTCTCGGAGGCCGGGACCGCCGCGCTCACCGTCCTCGACGATCGCGACGTGCAGGATCTGATCGAAGGTCTCGTGCGGAAGCACGTCATCGATCCGAAGTGGGGCCCCACGGTCGGTCGCGGACTCGAGACGGTGCTCGACGCGGGCCATCACGAGTCGCTCATCGACATCGCCGCGGATCACCTGGAGCACTGGCTCGTCGCGCATCCCGAGGCCTTCGACCGGGTCGTCTCCTCCCGTCTTCCCAGCTGGGTGCCCAGCATCGTCGACCGCTTCGTCGACAATCGGCTGCACGCCGAGGCCGTGCGCTTCGCGCAGAACGTGGCGAAGGATCGAGCGCACCCGTTCCGCGCGGCCGCGAACAGCTTCCTGCGCGACCTCTCGCGGGATCTCGGGCAGAAGCCCGAACTGCAGGATCAGCTCGAATCGCTGAAGCACGAGATCTTCGACAGCCCGCGCATTCGCGCTCTCGCCGCGAGCACCTGGACCTCGGCCCGCACCGCGCTCGTCGAGATGCTCGCCGATCCCTCGAGCGAGCTGCGCACCCGGCTGGTCTCCGCGATGCAGGACTTCGGGCGGCGCCTGCTCGAGGACGCGACGCTGCAGTACAAGATCGATGTCTGGGTGATGAACGCGGTCGAGCACGTCGTGCGGCGCTCCCGCCACGAGATCGCGAGCGTCGTCACCGAGACGGTGCAGCGCTGGGACGCGAGCGAAGCGGCCGAGAAGATCGAGCTCCAGGTCGGCAAGGACCTGCAGTTCATCCGGATCAACGGCACCGTGGTCGGTTCGCTCGCCGGCCTGGCGATCTACACGATCGCGACCCTCGTCATCGCTCCGCTCGTCGGCTGACACCGCGCCGCGCCGCGCCGCATCGCGCTACTGCGCGAAGGCGATCGGCAGCTGCATGTCCTGCACCCGATCCTGAGCCGCCGTGTGATCGGCGCGGGTGGTGATGGCGCAGGCCACCTTGCGGCAGTCGAGGCCGTCCGAACTCGCCTCGGGCACGAGCACCCGGGCGGTGAAGGCCCCCTTCGCGGCATCGGCGTAGCCGTGGCTGGCGAACGCTTTCCACGCCCAGTCGTCGGTGATCCAGACGCTCGGCTGGGCGCCCTCCTTCGCGGCCTTCCCCTGCTCGGCGCCCTTCGGGATCCCGCCGAGGCACGGGGACGGCTTGCGGCCGGACTCGGCCGGAATCGCGCACACTCCGACGTATATGCCGATCGACGCATCGAACCCCGTGCCGGTCACCACGAGCTCGCTGCCCGGCGCGACGCGCGCGAGATCCGCGGGCTTCCCATCGGGAGTCCGCACTTCGATGGTGCGGGTCCGGCCGTCCGCGCCCGTGGCGCTCGACTCGCTCGCGAAGCCCTGCGGCACCGCTTGCCCGGACCCGCCCGCGCTCTGGTGCGTCAGGATCGGCACGAGGATCGCGACGACAACGACGAGCACGACGACGGCGACCGCGAGCACGGCGATCAGGATCACTCGGGTCGGGCGGCGTCTGGGCTGGGTTGCACTCACGCGATCATGCTAGCTCGCGGGCGTGGGGGAAGCGGTCCGTGATAAGCTTGCGCCCATACGTCGATATTGTCAGGTCCATGCCTCGCGGAACATTCTTTCGCGGGGCCCGAATGTGTAAGGGGTCACGCATGGGGCGCGGCCGTCAAAAGGCAAAGCACACCAAGGTCGCACGGGAGCTGAAGTACTTCAGCCCCAACACCGACCTGTCTCAGCTGGAGCGGGAGCTCGCGGCGGGGCAGCATTCGGACGAAGATGCGTGGGCCGAATACGCTGACAAGTACAACGACGACTCCGGCGACGAAGAGGAGAAGTGAGGCGGGTCCTCACCCTCTGAGCCGAACGCCCCGTGCGACGGGGCGTTCGTCGTTTCACACGCACGAGACCGTGCGATCACGTCCCCGACGTTCGTGATCGCACGGTTTCGTGTTTCACGAGCGACCGGCGGGGCCGACCCCGCCGGTTCGGATGCGGCGAATGGTGCTTGCTCGTCGCGCGAAGCCGCCATTCGCCGCACCCGAACGTCAGGACCCCGGCACGAGGGATCCGGGCAGGACCGTCCGGCCCGGACGGCCCTCGGACGCCCCGGACGGCGAGGTCAGCCGGCGAATGCTCCGGTGAGGCGCACCGCACCGCCGTCGACGCCCTTGGCGCCCTGCTCGAATCCGGCGAAGTCGCGAGCCGCGGTCGAGACGGTGCCCGTCTGCCAGACCGTGAGCCCCTCGGCGCGCAGCCGCTCGGCGACGCCCTCGGCGCGCGCGGCCTCGACCACCGCGAACATGCCGATGCCGAGGTTCCACGCGCCCTCGACCGAGTCGAGGGCGTGCCCGCCCAGGTCCGCGAGGTGGCGGAACACGGGCAGCGGCGACCAGCTGGCGCGATCGACCTCGGTCCAGGAGCCGACCGGCAGCACGCGGGCGAGGTTCGCCGCGATCCCGCCGCCGGTGACGTGGCTGAGCGCGTGGATCGCGCCGTCGAGCGCGGGATCCTCGAGCGCGCGGAGCAGCGGCGAGGTGTAGAGCGCGGTCGGCACGAGCAGCGCCTCGCCGTAGCTCGACCCGAGTTCGGCGCTGTGATCGGTATAGCCGATGCCGCGCTCCGCCAGGATGTGGCGCACGAGCGAGAAGCCGTTGGAGTGCAGACCGGACGCGCCCATCGCGAGCACGACGTCGCCGTCCGTGACCCGCTCGGGACCGAGCACGCGGTCGGCCTCGACCACGCCGACGGCTGCGCCGGCCACATCGTAGTCGTCGACGCCGAGCAGGCCGGGGTGCTCGGCGGTCTCGCCGCCCACGAGGGCGGTGCCCGTCGCTTCGCAGGCCTCGGCGATGCCGCGCACGATGTCGGCGATGCGCTGCGGCACGACCTTGCCGCAGGCGATGTAGTCGGTCATGGCGAGCGGCTTCGCGCCGACCACGACGATGTCGTCGACGATCATCGCGACGAGGTCCTGGCCGATGGTGTGGTGGATGTCCATGGCCTGCGCGATCGCGACCTTGGTGCCGACGCCGTCCGTCGCGCTCGCGAGCAGCGGGCGGCGGTATTCCTTGAGCGCCGAGGCGTCGAAGAGGCCGGCGAAGCCGCCCACCCCGCCGATCACCTCGGGGCCGTGGGTCCGCGCCACCGCGGACTTCATCAGTTCGACGGCGAGGTCACCCGCAGCTGTATCGACTCCGGACTGGGCATAGATCGACGAGTTCTCGCTCACCCTGCCAGCGTACCCGGTCGTGGTCCCCGCACAGGCCGGATGTGGGAGACTGGTCGGAGTCTCGTTTCCGTGGCCTCCCGCCCGTCTCGTTAGGGGAACACACGCAGCATGTGTGGCATCGTCGGCATCGTCTCATCGGATCCCGTCAATCAGCAGATCTACGACAGCCTGCTGCTGCTGCAGCATCGCGGCCAGGACTCGACGGGCATCGCCACCGCCGAGGGCGACCAGTTCCACATGGTCAAGGCCCGCGGGCAGGTGCGCGAGGCCTACCGCACCCGTGACATGCGCGCGCTCATGGGCAATGTCGGCCTCGGCCACGTGCGCTATGCGACGCGCGGCGACGCGCACCGCGAGGAAGAAGCGCAGCCGTTCTACGTGAACGCCCCCTACGGCATCATCCTCGTGCACAACGGCAACCTGACGAACACGCGCGAGCTCACCGCCGAGCTCTACAACGTCGACCGACGGCACCTCAACACGCACTCCGATACCGAGCTGCTGCTCAACGTGCTCGCCAACGAGCTCCAGTCGGGCATCCGCGGGCTCTCGTCGCTCGGCATCGATCAGGTGTTCGACGCGGTCGCGCGCGTGCACCGCAGGATCGAGGGCTCCTACTCCGTGATCTCCATGATCGCCGGCCACGGCCTGCTGGCGTTCCGCGATCCCAAGGGCATCCGTCCGCTCGTGCTGGGTCGCCGCGACAGCGAGAACGGCGACGACTGGGTCGTCGCCTCCGAGTCGCTCGTGCTCGAATCCGGCGGCTACGAGGTCGTGCGCGACGTCGAGCCGGGCGAGGCGATCCTCATCTCGCCCGATGGCAAGATGTCGTCGCGCCAGTGCGCGCAGAACCCCGAGCTCGTGCCGTGCGCCTTCGAGTACATCTACCTCGCGCGCCCCGACTCGGTGCTCAGCGGGATCTCGGTCTACGAGGCCCGCCTGCGGCTCGGCGACGAGCTCGCCGACCAGGTCCGCGCCGAGCTGCCGGACCTCGACATCGACGTGGTCATGCCGATTCCCGACTCGGGCCGTCCGAGCGCGATGCAGCTCGCGCAGCGCCTCGGCGTGCCCTACCGCGAGGGCTTCTTCAAGAACCACTACGTCGGGCGCACGTTCATCATGCCAGGCCAGGCGGTGCGCAAGCGCAGCGTCCGGCAGAAGCTGAACGCGATGCACGCCGAGTTCCGCGGCAAGAACGTGCTGCTCGTCGACGACTCGATCGTGCGCGGCACCACCTCCCGCGAGATCGTCGAGATGGCCCGCGCAGCCGGGGCCAAGTCGGTCACCTTCGCCTCGGCCGCTCCTCCGGTGCTGTTCCCCCACGTGTACGGAATCAACATGCCGACCCGCGCCGAGCTCATCGCGCACGGTCGCACCTCCGAGGAGATCGCGGCCGAACTGGGCGCCGACCACCTCATCTACCAGACCGTCGAGGGCATGGATCGCGCGATCCTCGCGGGCCAGGACCGGGTGACCCGCCTCGAGCAGAGCTGCTTCACCGGCGAGTACATCGCCGGCAACGTCGACGAGGAGTACCTCGCCTGGGTGGAGTCGAGCCAGAGCAGCTAGTCGCGTCGGGGCTGCGGTTCCGGACGACACCCGCCCCAGCGCTCCCCGAATCGCGAAAGCGGGCGGCCACCCGAGGGTGACCGCCCGCTTTCGCGATTCGGGGAGAGGCCTACGGCTTCTCGGGTTCCGACTTCGCCGGATCGGCCTGCGCCGCCTCCGACTTCACCGCGGGATCGGCATCGGTGCCCTCCGCCGGCTTGTCGGCATCGCTCGAGACCTCCTTGCGGAGGATCCGGGCGGACTGGCCCAGGCTCTTGGCGAGCGCCGGCAGCTTCGGCGCGCCGAAGAGCAGCAGGATGATGAAGAGGATGATGACGAAGTGCCATCCGCTCAGGTTGCCAAGCATGTGGGATCGCTCCGATCGAGTCGAGGTCTGTGTTCTATCGTACGTCAGTCAGCTCTGCCGTGGCAGAACCCGTTCGCCGACGTGCGACGGCGCCGAGGACGACGGCGAGGATCCCGCCGAGCATCAGGCCGATTCCCGCGCCGATCATGCCGGTGAACCCGGCGACCTGCGCCATGGAGTACTCGCCCACCGCTGGGTTGTTCTGGATGGGGAGGAACAGGCAGGCGATCGCGCCCACCAGGCCCCCAGGATCGCGAAGCCGACGACGACCCGGCCGTAGCGGACCGAGCGGCGCACGCCCACCTCGACCTCGGTGACCGTGGCGGCCGCGACCGGGGCGGCCGCATCGGCTCCCTCTGGCGCGGTCGGCTGGGCCGAGTCGGCGGACTCGGGGATCACGGCATCGGCGGTACTCATACCCCTATTGTCTCAGGTTCGCCTGTGAACCGGATCCGGCGCCGCGGGCGGGACCCGGTTCACCCGAGCCAGGTCGGCCGGATCAGCGGCAGCAGCAGCGCGAGATCGGTGCGCAGGCCCGACGCGACGACGCGAGTGCTGCCGAGCGCGTCCTCCCAGGCGAGCCCGCCCGTGCCGAGCGCGATCCAGGTCTCGGGATCGGTCTCGATGACGCTCGGGGGCGTCCCGCGGGTGTGCTTCGGTCCGGCGACGCACTGCACGGCCCCGAAGGGCGGCACGCGCACCTCGACCGCGTTGCCCGGAGCCCGCTCGGCGAGCTCCTCCAGCAGGAACCGCACGGCCGTGGCCCGGTTGCTCCGGTCCGTCGCGCCCTCGAGCACCGCGCGCACGGCCGCGCGCCCCTCGCCGTCCCCGATCCTGCGCTTCGCCATGCGATCCACTCTAGAGCCGGCTCCCGGTACTCTGGAGCGGTGAAGATCCTCGTGCTGGGCCCGGGTGCCCGCGAACACGCCATCGTCCGCGCCCTGCTCGCCGAAGCGGCCGAGCACGAGATCGTCTGCGCTCCCGGCAATGCCGGCATCGCGGCGGAAGGCATCGAGACGCCCGAGCTCGCCTACACCGACCCCGATGCGGTCGCGGCGTTCGTGCGCGAGCGCGGCTTCGACCTCGTCGTCGTCGGCCCCGAGGCCCCGCTCGTCGCAGGAGTCGCAGATCCGATCCGCGCCGCGGGCGTGCCGGTGTTCGGGCCGGATGCGGCCGCGGCCCAGCTCGAGGGGTCCAAGGCGTTCGCGAAGCGGATCATGGACGAGGCGGGCGTGCCGACCGGCCGCGCGGCCCGCGTCGCGTCGGCCGAGGAGGCCGGCTCCGTGCTCGACGAGTTCGGCGCCCCCTACGTGGTCAAGGCGGACGGCCTCGCCGCGGGCAAGGGCGTCCTGGTGACCGAGGATCGCGCCGCCGCACTCGACCACGTCGCCACCTGGGCACCGCACGGCGAGGTCCTGATCGAGGAGTTCCTCGACGGGCAGGAGGTCTCGCTCTTCTTCTTCGCCGACGGCCACGACGTGCTGCCGCTCACCCCGGCGCAGGACTACAAGCGCATCTTCGACGGCGACGCGGGCCCCAACACGGGCGGCATGGGCGCCTACTCGCCACTGCCGTGGCTGCCGGGCGGGGTCGACGCGTTCGTCGAGGAGATCACCCGCACCGTCGCGCTGCCCACCGTGCGCCAGCTCGAGGCCGAGGGCACCCCGTTCTCGGGCCTGCTCTACTGCGGACTCATCGTCACGTCGAAGGGCGTGCGCGTCATCGAGTTCAACGCGCGCTTCGGCGACCCCGAGACGCAGGTCGTGCTCGCCCGCCTCGAGTCTCCGCTGAGCCGGTACCTGCTCGCTTCGGCGCAGGGCGCCCTCGCAGAGCTGCCGGCCCCCGATTTCTCCGAGGAGCCCGCCGTGATCGTCGTGGTCGCGAGCGAAGGCTATCCGGGCGACGTCGTCACCGGCCGCGAGCTGACCGGGCTCGACGCGGCCGCCGAGGTGCCCGGCGTGCACCTCGTGCACGCGGCCACCGCGCGCACCGACGACGGCGGCTGGATCGCGACCGGCGGCCGCGTCCTCGGCGTCGTCGCGCGGGGCGAGGACTTCGCCGCGGCCCGTGCCCGCGCCTACGACGCGGTCGGCCGCATCGGGCTCGAGGGCGGCCAGCACCGCACCGACATCGCCGCGCGCGTCGCGAACTGACCAGGAGGATCCCGTGACCCAGCTCCCCGCACCGCTCGAGCTCGCCGGGTGGACCCACGTCTACTCGGGCAAGGTCCGCGACCTGTACGTACCCGAAGGGCGCACCCGCGACGACTCCCCCGTGCTGCTCGTGGTGGCGAGCAACCGGGTCAGCGCGTTCGACCACGTGCTCGATCCCGAGATCCCCGGCAAGGGCGCACTGCTCACCGGGCTCTCGAACTGGTGGTTCGACCGGATCGAGATGCCCAACCACCTGGTGCCGGCCGGCACCGAGGGCGTCCCGGCGGTGCCCGCCGAGGTCGCCGACCGCGCAGTCGTCGGCCGCCGCCTCGAGATGCACCCCATCGAGTGCGTCGTGCGGGGTGCGCTGACCGGATCCGGCTACGCCGAGTACGCGCGCACCGGGGCGGTCTGCGGCATCGAGCTGCCCGAGGGGATCGCCGATGGCGACCTGCTCGCCGAGCCGATCTACACCCCGGCCTACAAGGCCCCGCTCGGCGAGCACGACGAGAACATCACCTTCGAGCGCTCGGTCGAGCTGGTCGGCGCCGAGGCGGCGACGGCGCTGCGCGACGCCTCGCTCACCATCTTCACCGCGGCGCGCGAGCTCGCCGCCGAGCGCGGCGTGATCCTCGCCGACACGAAGTTCGAGTTCGGCATCGACCCCGTCACCGGTGAGCTGGTGCTCGCCGACGAGGTCCTCACGAGCGATTCGTCGCGCTACTGGGACGGTGAGGTCTACGCCGCTGGCGGCCCCGGCCGACTGGCCAGCTTCGACAAGCAGATCGTGCGGGACTGGCTCGCGGCGAACTGGGACAAGCAGGGCGTGCCTCCCGTGCTGCCCGCCGAGATCGTCGAGCGCACCCGCGAGCGCTACCAGGAGCTGCTCGACCGCCTGACCGCGTAGCCCCCGGCCGTCCCGCCAGCGCGGGGACCGGCACTTGCGCCGGCCGGCGGGCTCGACGACACTGACGGCATGGAACAGCGGGTCAGCTTCATCACCCTGGCGGTCGCGGACGTCGCACGCAGCCGCGCTTTCTACGTCGACGGCCTCGGGTGGACCCCGATCTTCGAGGACGACGAGGTGGTGATGCTGCCCGTCGGCGCGCACCTGATCCTCTCGCTCTGGAGCGTCGAGGGCTTCACCGCGGAGATCGGCGAGGCCCCGGCCGAGGGACTCGCGCCGATCACCCTCGCGCACAACGTCGCGAGCGAGGCCGAGGCCGACGCGGTGCTCGCGCTCGCGGAGACGCTGGGGGCCGTCGCGCAACCCGCGCAGCATCGGGAGTGGGGCGGATACTCGGGCTACTTCCGCGACCCCGACGGGTTCCGCTGGGAGATCGCGGTCAACCCGGGCGAGAGCGGCGCGTACGTGCTTCCGTGATCCGCCGACCCGGAATCGCGGAATATACATGAAGCTTCACGTGTTTCGTTCAAGTGACCCCGCCGCCCGACGGACCGCACGCATCGAAAGCCGCACATGACCGCTCAGCTCCCGACCGACCTCCTGCCAGACGCCACCGCGATGGGAGCGGTCACGCTCGCCGTCGCCGATCTCGACCGCATGCTCGACTTCTACCACGGGGCGATGGGCCTGGAGGTGCTCGCGCAGGAGCGCGGCACCGCGATCCTCGGCCGACGCGGCGTCCCGGTCCTGGTGCTCGACCAGGACGGTGCGCTCGCGCACGCCCCCGCGACCGCCGCCGGGCTCTACCACACGGCGTTCCTGTTCGAGTCCGCCGCGGATCTCGCGTCGGTCGTCGTGTCCGTCGCACGGCGATACGCGAGCCGGTTCCAAGGATCCAGCGACCATCTCGTTTCAGAGGCCTTCTACTTCGCGGATCCCGAGGGCAACGGGGTGGAGCTGTACGTCGATCGCCCGCGCGACACCTGGAGCATCGCGAACGGCGGCGAGATCACGATGGGCACGCTGCCCCTCGATCCGAACCGCTATCTGCAGGAGCACCTCACCGAGGCCGGCTCCCTCGCGGTGACGGATGCCCCGGCGACGGTCGGCCACGTACACCTGAAAGTCGGCGACATCCCGACCGCGCGCTCCTTCTACGTCGACACCCTCGGCTTCGCCGTCACCGCGACCCTGCGCGACCAGGCCCTGTTCGTCTCGGCCGGCGGATACCACCACCATCTCGGGATGAACACCTGGGAGTCCCGCGGCGCGGGCGAGCGCTCCCCCGCCCTCGGCCTCGGCGAGGTGACCATCGAACTGCCCACCGTCGACGCCATCGGGGCGCTCTCCGAACGCCTCGCGTCGAAGGGCGTCGCCCGCGAGTACGACGGCCGGGAGCTCACCGTTCTCGACCCCTGGCGCAACCGCGTGCGCGTGCGGGTGACCGGCGCCGAGTAGCCGGTAGACTGGCGGGAGCGCGACCGCGCCGATTCGATGCCAGCGCCGATGGACGGAGACCCGGGTGCCCACGATTGTTGTTGATGTCATGCCCAAGGCCGAGCTGCTCGACCCGCAGGGCAAGGCCACGTCGGGAGCGCTGGACCGCCTCGGTCACGGCCGTTTCCACGACGTCCGCATCGGCAAGCGGTTCGAACTGAACGTCGACGGCGAGGTCACCCCCGAGGTGCTCGCCGAGGTGCGCACCGTGGCGAACGAGATCCTCTCGAACGCGGTCATCGAGGACGTCGTCGCGATCAGCGTCGACGGCGAGTCCGTCCCGGTCGAGGCCCAGTGATGTCGCCCCGTATCGGCGTCGTCACCTTCCCCGGTTCGCTCGACGACCGCGACGCGCAGCGCGCGATCCGCCTCGCAGGTGCCGAGGCCGTGGCCCTGTGGCACGCGGATCACGACCTGCAGGGGGTCGACGCGATCGTGCTGCCCGGCGGCTTCAGTTACGGCGACTACCTGCGCCCCGGCGCGATCGCCGCAGTCTCGCCCATCATGACCGAGGTGGTGTCCGCGGCCAATGCCGGCATGCCCGTGCTCGGCATCTGCAACGGATTCCAGGTCCTCGTCGAGGCGCACCTCCTGCCGGGCGGCCTGATCCGCAACGCGCACCAGCAGTTCATCCGCCGCGATCAGAAGCTCATCGTCGAGAACGCGAGCACCGCGTGGACGAGCGAGTTCGAGCAGGGCGAGGAGATCACCATCCCGCTGAAGAACGGCGACGGCGGCTACATCGCCGACGCCGAGACCCTGCAGCGCATCGAGGGCGAGGGGCTCGTCGCGTTCCGCTACGCGGGCGTCAACCCCAACGGCTCCCTCAACGACATCGCCGGTCTCACCAACGAGCGCGGCAACGTGGTCGGCCTCATGCCGCACCCCGAGCACGCGGTCGAGGCCGGGTTCGGCCCGGATACTCCCGAGGCGATGCGCTCGGGCCTCGACGGGGCGAAGTTCTTCACGAGTGCCGTGCAGGCGCTCGCCGCGCGGGTCTGAGCGCCCCGGGCATCTCCGCAGACGACGAAGCCCGCCGGGTCCTCGAGGATCCGGCGGGCTTCGTCGTTGCGGCGGGCTTCGTCGCGCGGGGCATGGCGCCCGTGCGCCCGCCTCTTCTGCCGCGCTCACACGTCCTGCCGCCGAGACTCCCGCCTGCCTGCGAACCACCACGAAGCAGCGCGGTGTTTCGACGGTAGACGGGCGTCTCGGCGGCTGCGACGGCCGGGCCGCGCTTCGGCCGCCCCGCGCTAGGGCCGGGCCGCCGCTGCGGCCGCGGCCGCCGCCGGCAGCACCGCCTCGATGCGGGAGAGCGCCGCGTCGTCGTGCGCGGCCGTCACGAACCAGGCCTCGAACGCGCTCGGGGGCAGGTTGACGCCGCCGTCGAGCATGGCGTGGAAGAACGCCCGGTAGCGGAACGCCTCCTGCCGCTGCACCTCGGCGTAGGTGCGCGGCGCCTCGGCGAAGTCGCCGAACAGCACGCTGAACAGGGTCCCGGCGCGCTGCACGCGGTGCGCGACGCCCGCCTCCGTCAGCGCTGCACCGACGGACGCCGACAGCCGATCGGACGCGGCCGAGAGGCGGCCGTACGCCGCCGAATCGGCACCGCGCAGCGTCGCGAGCCCCGCGGCCACCGCCACGGGATTCCCCGAGAGGGTGCCGGCCTGGTAGACCGGCCCGAGCGGGGCCAGCTGCTCCATCAGCTCCGCACGACCGCCGACCGCGGCGAGCGGCAGTCCGCCGCCCACGACCTTGCCGAAGGTGAAGAGATCGGGCTGCACTCCGCCGGGAACGCCGGCGGATTCGATCCCCCAGTAGCCCGAAGCGCTCGCGCGGAATCCGGTGAGCACCTCGTCGAGGATCACGAGCGCGCCGTGGCGGTGCGCGAGCTCGATCATCGCGGCGGTGAAGCCGGGCTCGGGCGGCAGCACGCCCATGTTGCAGGCGGCTGCCTCTGCGATGACGCCGGCGATCCGGTCGCCGTGCTCGGCGAAGACCGCCTCGAGCGCCGCGATGTCGTTGTAGGGCAGCACGAGCGTCTGCCCGGCGGTCTCCGGGGTCACGCCCGCGGAACCCGGCAGCGACAGCGTCGCGAGGCCCGAGCCGGCCTCGGCGAGGAGACCGTCGGAGTGGCCGTGGTAGTGCCCGGCGAACTTGATGAGCAGCGGCCGCCCGGTCGCGCCGCGTGCGAGGCGGATCGCGGTCATGGTCGCCTCGGTGCCCGTCGACACCAGACGCAGACGTTCGACCGCGGGCACGCGCGCGATGATCTCCTCGGCCAGCTCGGCCTCGCCGGGCGCCGACGCGCCGAAGCCGAGGCCGGCCGCCGCCGCACGCTGCACGGCGTCGATGACGGGCGGGTGCGCGTGGCCGAGCAGGGCGGGGCCCCACGCGGCGACGAGGTCGACGTACTCGTTGCCGTCGGCGTCGGTCACATAGGGGCCCGTGCCCGAGACGAGGAAGCGGGGCGTGCCGCCGACCGATCCGAAGGCCCGCACGGGCGAGTTGACGCCGCCGGGGATCACGCGCGCCGCGCGCTCCTGCAGGGCTGCGCTCCGAGCGGTGGCGGCTTCGGTCCCGGTGGTACCGGTGGTGGGGTTCATCGCAGTCGCTCCGCAACCTCGAGGGCGAAGTAGCTGAGGATCGCGTCGGCCCCCGCACGACGGATCGAGATCAGGGATTCGTGGATGGCAGCGGAGCGGTCGATCCAGCCGTTGGCCGACGCGGCCTCGATCATCGCCGCCTCGCCCGAGACCTGGTAGGCCCAGACCGGCACGGGGCTCGTGGCGGCGACGTCGGCGAGCACATCCAGGTAGGACATCGCCGGCTTCACCATGAGCACGTCGGCGCCCTCGGCGAGGTCGAGCTCGGCCTCGCGCAGGCCCTCGCGTCGGTTGGCGGGATCCTGCTGATAGCTGCGGCGGTCCCCCGTGAGCTGCGAGTCGACGGCCTCGCGGAACGGACCGTAGAAGGCCGACGCGTACTTCGCGGCGTAGGCCAGGATCGCGGTGTCCTCGTGCCCGGCTGCGTCGAGCGCGTCGCGCACGGCGGCGACCTGGCCGTCCATCATGCCCGAGAGGCCGAGCATGGCGGCACCGGCGTCGGCCTGCGCCACGGCGGCCGAGCGGTAGCGCTCGAGCGTGGCGTCGTTGTCGACCGATCCGTCGCCCGCGAGCACGCCGCAGTGGCCGTGATCGGTGAACTCGTCGAGGCAGAGGTCGGTCTGCACGACGAGCGCGTCGCCGACCTCCTGCTGCACCGCACGGGTGGCGACGTTGAGGATCCCCTCGGGGTCGTCGATGCCGGAGCCGCGGGCGTCGCGCACCGCGGGCACGCCGAAGAGCATCACGCCGCCGAGTCCGGCGGCCGCGGCCTCGGCCGAGATGCGGCGCAGCGAATCGACGGTGTGCTGCTGGACACCGGGCATGGCCTGCAGCTCGCGGGGCGCGTCGATCCCCTCGCGGACGAAGAGCGGGAGCACGAGCTCGGCCGGGTGCAGCCGGGTCTCGGCGACGAGCCGGCGCATGGCCGGTGTGCTGCGCAGGCGGCGCGGGCGGATGCTGGGGGCGTCAGGGCTGGGCATCGGGGTCCTTCTCGGGTGCGGTGCCGTCGTCGGGCGCGAGGCCCGCGAACGGCGAGGTCGATTCGAACGGCTGCGTGGGCTCGAGGGCGAACGCGGCCGAGAGGGCGTCGAGCAGTCCGTCGACGGTGTGCATCGGGGCGACCGTGTCGGCGCGCAGGCCGGCGTCGACGAGCGCCTGCGCCGTCGGGCCGCCGATCGCCGCGACCCGGGTCTCCGCGTGGATCACCGGGCAGGCCGCGGCCAGCGCACGGGCGACGGACCCGCTCGTCACGAGCACGGCGTCGAAGCCGCCCTCCGCGAGCGCCGAGGCGTGGGCCGGATCCGGCGCGACCTCGACCGTGCGGTACGCGGTGACGCGCGACACCCAGTGGCCGGCATCGCGCAGCGCCTCCTCCAGGCCGGTGCCCGCCTGATCGGAGACGGGAAGCAGCACCTCGCCCGGGCCCGCGCCGAGCGCGGCGAGCATGGAGGTGGCGAGTCCCTCGCCCGAGTAGTTTCGGGCCGGCATCACGGCGATGCGGAAATCGTGCTGCTGCAGCGCCTCGGCAGTGCTCGGCCCCACGACCGCGACGCGCGAATCGGCGCGCGGACGAGCACCGGCCCGCACGAGCGCGGCGGCGGCGTTGGCCGAGGTGACGGCGAGCCACTCGTAGTCGCCGCGGTTCCACGCCTCGACCGCGGCGCGCAGGGGCTCGGCATCGTCGGGGTCGGCCAGCTCGATGAGCTGGCCGGTGACCGGAACACCGCCGCGACGCCGCACCTCGGCGGCGACGCGCTCGCCCCAGACGCCGCCGCGCGGCAGCAGGATCCGACGATCGGTGAGGGGCAGCGGCGCGCGCCGCACCGGGATCATCGCGCGGCCCCGAGATCGGCGAGCTGCGCGGCGCCCGCGTCGAGCAGCGCCCGCGCGACGGCGGCCCCGAGCGAGTACGCGGTCTCGACCCGAGCGGCGGGATCGTCGGGCAGCTGCGCCGAGTTCTCCCGCACGAGCGACGCACTGCCGTCGACCCGGTACACGGCTCCGGCGACCACGATGCGACCGTCGTCGTCGATGCGCGCCCAGGCACCGACCGGCGCGGCGCAGCCGGCTTCCAGCGTGCCGAGCAGGCTGCGCTCGGCGAGCGCCGTGCAGCGCGAGTCGATGTGCTCCACGGCGGCGAGCGCGGTGGCGATCGCTCCGGGCGCGGCGGCGTCCTCCGCGCGCGCCTCGATCGCGAGGGCGCCCTGTCCGGGGGCGGTCGGGGCGTCCTCGAGCGGGAACCGCTCGGTGATGGCCCCGCCGCGCCCGATCCGCTCGAGCCCGGCGACGGCGAGCACGACGGCGTCGAGGTCGCGGCCCACGCGGCCGAGCCGGGTATCGACGTTGCCGCGCAGATCGTGCACGGCGAGGTCCGGGCGGCGTGCGAGCAACTGCGCGGCGCGGCGCGGCGACCCCGTGCCGACGTCGGCGCCCTGCGGCAGCGCCGCGAGGGTCAGGCCGTCGCGGGCGCACAGCGCGTCGCGGGGGTCGACGCGCTCCGGGATCGCACCGAGCGCGATGCCCGGGCACGGGCCGGTCGGCAGGTCCTTGAGCGAGTGCACGGCGAGGTCGCACTCACCGGCGAGCAGGGCATCGCGCAGGGCGCTCACGAACACGCCGGTGCCGCCGAGCTGCGACAGCGGCGCCCGCGAGGTGTCGCCGTGCGTCGTGACGATCACGAGCACGACCTCGGCGCCCGTCGCAGCGGCGATGCGCTCGGCGACGCCCGTCGTCTGGGTGACGGCGAGCGCGCTGCCGCGCGTGCCGACGCGGATCAGACCCTCGCGTGCCCGGACGGGCTCGCGCGAGACCAGGATCCCGGTGGATGCGGTCATGCGCCGGCCGCCTGCATCGCTCGGGCGCGGTGCGCGCGCACTGCGGCCTGGCGCTCCTCGGTGTCGCAGCAGCCCTCGCCGCAGACGTCGAACCAGGGGCCGAGGGCGAGATCGGAGGCCCGCTCGGCGACGGGGATGCCGTCACGGCGCTCGAGCACGAGGTCGATGAGCCCGCTCACGTAGGCCGGGTGGGTGCCGGGCGTCGGCACGCGCACGACCTCGAGGCCGTGCTCGCCCGCGGTCTCGATCGCCTCGGTGTCGAGATCCCAGAGCACCTCCATGTGGTCGCTCACGAAGCCCACGGGAACGATGACGATCGCCTTCGTCTCGCCCTTCGGCATCTCGGCGATGAAGTCGTTGATGTCGGGCTCGAGCCACGGCTGGTGCGCGGGGCCGCTGCGCGACTGGTACACCAGGTCCCACGCGGCGCCCTCGCCCGCCGCCTCCGCCACCGCGGCGCTCACGGCGAGGTGCTGCGCTTCGTAGGCGCCCTCGCCGCCGAGCGCCTCGGGGTGCGGCCCGAAGTCGCCCGTGTAGCTGTTCGGGACCGAGTGGGTGGCGAAGAGGATACGGACGTCCTGCGCCGGATCGAGTCCGGGGATCCTCGCGCGCAGCTCGGCCAGGCCGCCGCGCAGCGCTTCGACGAAGGGCGCGATGAAGCCCGGGTGGTCGAAATAGGGACGTGCCTTGTCGACGACCAGCGTGCCCGCGAGACCGGTCTCGGCGAGCGCGTCGTCGATGTTCTCCTGGTACTGCTTGCAGCCCGAATACGAGGCGTAGGCGCTCGTCGCGAGAGCCAGGATCCGGCGGAAGCCGCGGGCGTCGGCCTCGCGGAGCGCATCGGGCAGGCTCGGATCCCAGTTGCGGTTGCCCCAGAGCACCGGCAGGTCGATCCCGCGACGATCCAGCTCCGCCACCAGCGCGTCGCGCAGCTCGCGGTTCTGCTCGTTGATCGGGCTCACGCCGCCGAAGTGACGGTAGTGGTGCGCGACCTCCTCCAGCCGTTCGTCGGGGATCCCGCGTCCGCGGGTGACGTTGCGGAGGAAGGGGATGACGTCGTCCTGGCCCTCGGGACCGCCGAAGCCGAGTAGCAGGATCGCGTCGTAGTCGTGGGGCTGCTCATCGAATCCCGCGGCAGCGGTGCGGACGGATTCGGGGCTCATCGAAGGACCTCCAGTGCTTCGGATTCGGTGATGCGTCGGCCCGTGAAGAACGGGACCTCCTCGCGCATGTGGCGCCGCGCGTCGGTATTGCGCAGCTCGCGCATCATGTCGACCAGGTCGGTCAGTTCGTCGGACTCCATCGGCAGGAGCCACTCGTAGTCGCCCAGCGCGAACGAGGAGACCGTGTTCGCCACGACCGAGCGGAACGCGGCGCCCTTGCGCCCGTGATCGGCGAGCATGCGTCGGCGGTCCTCTTCGGGCAGCAGGTACCACTCCGCGTCGCGCACGAACGGGTAGAGCACGAGCCAGTCGCGGGCGGACTCGCCCCGCAGGAACCCGGGCACGTGGGCGCGGTTGAACTCGGCGGTGCGGTGCACGCCGAGCGCGTTCCACGTCGGCAGCAGGCGGTCGATGGCGGCGGTGCGGCGCAGCACGCGGAGCGCGGCCTGGAGCCCCTCGGCGGTATCGCCGTGCAGCCAGACCATCAGGTCGGCGTCCGCGCGCAGGCCCGACACGTCGTACCAACCGCGCAGCACGACCCCGTCGGACGCGAGGCGCTCGCCGGCGGCGGTCAGCTCTGCCAGCTCGGTCTGCACGGCGGCCTCGCCCGCGGGTGCGGGGCGCTGCGGGTCGCGGCGGAACACCGCGAACAGGGTGTAGCCGCTCGGGCCGGGCTCGGCGGTGCTCGCCGCGGACTGCTCGTGTGCGCTCATGGGGTGTGACTCCTCTGCTGGGACTCGCTGCGGGTGGACGATTCGGGGGCTCCGCCGGGGACCCGGGCGGGAGTGCGTTCGGCCGGCCGGGACAGGCCGGCCAGCAGTTCGCGCGCCGCGGCGCGCGCGTGCGGGATCACCTGGGCGAGGCCGGTCCCGGAAGCGACTTCGCCGGTGCGGACGACGGGGATGCGGTGCGTCGCGGGATCCTGCGCCTGTGCGGCCGGAGCCGGCCGGGCGGCGGCTGCCGGAGCGCCACCGGGGACCAGGGCAGCGGCGCGGGGCATGCTCCAGACGGCGCGGTGCATCTCCCGAACGTCGCCGGCGCGCAGTTCGACGCCGAGCAGCTCGGCGGCGTCGGCGACGGCGCGCTCGCGCACCGCTGCATCGCCGAGCCCGCGCGTGGCCGGGATCCAGTCCGCGCTGCCATAGGAGAGCCGTACGAGGTGGCGGCCTGATCCGAGCTGCGCTGCGGCGGCGAGCCACTTCGCCGAGGTGTGGGTCAGCGCCTTCGCGGCGGGGCCGTGGTGCCCGGCCTCCGCCACGAGCAGGCCCGTGCCCCGGGGCGCCTCGTCGAGGCGCGGATCCTCGATCGCGAGCAGCACCACCTCCACGTCGAAACCGGGATCCCGGACGAGGCCCGGAAGCTGGACGGTGAGCAGCGCCGCGTCGACGCGGATCGACTGGTCGGCGAGCTGCACGTCCCAGCCGCCGTCGACGCCGTTCACGTCGAGGACCTCGGCACCGAGTCTGACCGAGACCCCGAGCTCGCGCAGCTCGGCCTCCAGCCGAGCGGGCAGCCGGTGCATGCCTCCGGCGACCCGGGCGACCGCTCCGCCGGCGGACGTGCGACGCGCGTTCGCCGCGCGCACCGCGCGAGTGAGCGATCGGCCCTTCGCGAGGGTCGATGCCAGTCCCGGAGCGACCCGGGCGACGGGCAGGCTCTCGGGGTCGGTCGAGTAGACGCCGCGGGCCACCGGGCGCACGAGCCGGTCGAGCACCCGGGATCCGAAGCGGGCTTCGACCAGGCCGCCGAGGAACCGTTCGTCGCGGCCGATCGACCGGGGCAGCAGCGGCTCGATCGCGGCCCGCAGGGCCCCGCCGAGGCCGAGCGCCCGGAGCGCGGATCGGGAGAACGGCCGCGCGGGGATCCCGAGCAGGCCCGGGGGCAGCGCATATGCGGTCCCGCTGTCGTAGGCCCACGAGCCCAGCTGCCGCGGGGCCTCGATCCGATCGATCATGCCGAGCTCGGTCAGCAGCACGGCGACGCCGTCGCCACGGGTCGCGTACGCCTCGGCGCCGAGGTCCGCGACCACCGCGTCGGCGCCGCTTCCGGCACCGGCCCATGCCGCGATCGGCTCCCCGCGCAGCTTGCCGCCCAGACGGTCGCCGCGTTCGAGCAGGACGACCTCGGCACCGCCGAGCGCGAGGTCGCGCGCGGCCACGAGCCCGGCGATCCCGCCCCCGATCACAGCGACGCGCGGCCGCGCCGGTACGGCGCGCTCCGCGGCCGCACGGCGCGCGGCCCGTCCGAGGTGTTGGTCCTCGTCGTCAGCGCCCATGGACCCGCTCCACGAGCCGGGTGAGCACCGCGGGGTCGGCCTCGGGCGGCACCCCGTGGCCGAGGTTCAGCACGTGAGCGGGCGCGCGCCGCCCGCGGGCGATCACGTCGTCGACGTGCGCGTCGAGCACCTCGGCGGGGGCCGCCAGGAACGCCGGATCGATGTTGCCCTGCAGCACCACCGCGTCGCCGAGCGCCCGGCTGGCCTCGTCGAGCGGGGTGCGCCAGTCGACGCCGACCGCGTCGACGCCGAGACCGGCGAACTGCTCGGCCAGGTGCCCGGCTCCGACGGCGAAGTGGATGCGCGGCACCCGTGCGCCGGCGGCGGCGTACCCCTCGAGCCCGGGATCCGGCGCGTGCAGGTGGCGCACCGCATCGAGCGCCTTCGCCGAGTGGACGGCGACCGACTCGCGGTAGTCGACGGGGCGCAGCGATCCGGCCCAGGAGTCGAACAGCTGGACGGCGCTCGCGCCCGCCAGCACCTGCGCCTCGAGGAACGCGCCGCTGAGCTCCGCCGCCCAGTCGAGCAGCGCGGCCCACGTCTCGGGCTCCGCGTGCATGAGCGCGCGAGCGCGCAGATGGTCGCGCGACGGGCCGCCCTCCACCAGGTAGGAGGCGAGGGTGAAGGGGGCTCCCGCGAAGCCGATCAGCGGGGTCGACCCGAGCTCGGCCACCGTGATCTCGACGGCCCGCCGGATCGGATCCAGGTGCTCGCGCAGTCGATCCGCGCCGTGCTCCGCCCGAAGCCGGGCGACCTGCTCGGCGGTGCGCACCGGCTCGGCGAAGACCGGGCCGCGACCGGCGACGATCCGCACGTCGACCCCGGCGAGCAGCAGGGGCACCACGATGTCGCTGAAGAAGATCCCGGCGTCCACGCCGTGCCGGCGCACCGGCTGCAGCGTGATCTCGGCGGCCAGTTCGGGAGTCGTGCAGGCCTCGAGCATGTCGCCGCCGGCGCGCAGCTCGCGGTACTCGGGGAGCGAGCGTCCCGCCTGGCGCATGAACCAGACGGGGGTCGTCTCGGGGCGGTCTCCGCGGAGCGCGCGGACGAGCGGGGCGTCCGAGGTGCGGCCGGTGCGGAGAGGGTGCGAGGAGGGCAGGGCATTCATCAGATGATGATGCTAACGTATTCATCCGATGAAGATGCACACTCTCGTTCAGCTTGCTCTCAGGCACCGGGATTCCGCACGATTCCGCGGAGTTCCAGCCTGATGAGCCTGCTCTGCGTATCCGTCGACCACCACCGGGCCGACCTCGAACTGCTCGAGCACATCGAGCGACGCGCCGACGACCTCACGGCTCGGCTGACCGATCCCGAGTTCGCGACCGGCGCGGTCGTCGTGGCCACGTGCAACCGCTTCGAGGCCTACCTCGACTCCCCCGCGCTCGACAGCGACGCGGTGCTCCGCAGCCTCGCCGAGGCTGCGGATCTGCCCGCCGAACGCTTCGCGGGGGCGAGCGCCGTGCACGCCGGCAACGAAGTGCCCGAGCACCTGTTCGCGGTCGCCGGCGGCCTCGAGTCGGCGGTCGTCGGCGAGGGCGAGATCGCCGGCCAGGTGCGCCGCGCGCTCGACCGGGCCCGCACCGCAGGCACGGTCACGACCGAACTCGAACGCCTCTTCCAGCGCGCCACCGGCGTATCGAAGGCGATCAAGCACCGCACCGGGATCCAGTCCAAGGGGCGCTCGCTCGTGCGCCTCGCGCTGCGCATGGCGGAGAGCCGCATCGGCGACTGGCGCGGCACCCGGATCGTGCTCGTCGGCACCGGCGCGTACGCGGGCGCCAGCCTTGCCGCGCTCCGCGCGCGCGGAGCCGAACGCATCGGCGTCTACTCTCCCTCGGGCCGTGCCCAGCAGTTCGCCGCATCGCACGGCGTGCGAGCGATCCCGCACGAGGCGCTCGAACTCGAGCTCGAACGCGCCGACCTCGTGATCGCGTGCAGCCACGCGCAGGACCCGCTCCTCGGGCGCGAACGATTCGCCCGCACCGTCGCGCCGTCCCGCGCGCCGTTCTGCCACGCCCTCGCAGGCGGCGCGGTCTCGACCGCCGATCGGCCGCGCCCTCGACTCCTCATCGACCTCGGCGTGCCGCGCAACATCGACCCCGCGTCGGCCACCGTTCCCGGCGTCGAACTGCTCGACCTCGAGACCGTCGCGAAGCACGCCCCCATCGCGGAGCTCAGCGCCGAGGCGGAGGCCCGCGAGATCGTCGCCGACGCCGCCGCCGAGTTCGCGGCCGACCGGGCGGAGCTCGATGCGGTGCCCGCGCTGGTGACGCTGCGCGGGCACGTGCACGGGATCCTGGAGGACGAGATCGCACGATCGGGCGACCCGGAGGTCGCGGCGGCGCTGCGCCACTTCGCCGGCCGCCTCATGCACCAGCCCACCGTGCGGGTGCGCCAGCTGGGACGCTCCGGGCGGGCGCCGGAGGCACGGGCCGCCGTCGAAGCGCTGTTCGGTCCCGGCGAGTAGGGCCCGTTGGGCGGGCTCCTGGGCTCCTTCGGCGGGCTCTTCTGCCGAGAGGCGGCACACAGGTCGAATCCACCCGCAATCCAGCGGTCTGACGCCACTCGACGACTCGCTCGGGGTGGAGCAGGGCACACGGGTGTGCAGGCCCAGGCCCCGGGGTCTAGACGTCGTATCCGTAGGCGAGCAGGTGCACCACGGTGCCGTCGGGTCGCGTGAACTGGCGCTCCCGGTCGACGAGGCGCTCGAAGCCGAGGCGCTCTCGTACAGTCTCCAGGCGGGCTCCATCATCAATCCGGTGTTGAGCACGAGGCGGCTGTTGCCGCGGAGCCGCGCGAGGGTGATCCCGAGCCGGGTGAGCCGTTCGCCGATGCCGCGTCCGCGGGCCGCCGCCCCGACGCCGAGGAGGCGGATGTCGAGCTCGCCGGGGCGCGCGACGTCGCTGAGCGTCCTCCCGGGACGGGGCGTCGTGATGGTGCCGAGCAGTTCGCCGCTGTCGCGGTCCTCGGCGACCCACACGATGCCGTCGCGCATGCGTCCCGCGACGTCCGCGATCTCGTTCAGGTAGGCGGGGTCGAGCCCGTCGTAAGTGTCCCGGTACGCGGCGAGCACGAGCGCGCTGATCGCTTCGACGTCGGCGCTCCGGATCTCACGCACGCGCACGCTCGTGTCGAGCGGGCCCGCGGCGTCGCCCGTCAGGGGGAACGCGTAGGTCAGGGATCCTCCGTATCCGCCGTCCGGAAGGTCCGCGTCGCGTTCGGGCGTGCGCTCGTACCCGAGCTTCGCGTAGAGGTGCTGGGCGGGGTTGCGCTCCCCGGTGTCGAGACGGATCGCGTCGACGCCCCAACGCATCGCGAGTTCGGTACCGGCGCGGGTGAGGGCGGCACCGAGCCCGGTTCCCTGGGCAGCCGGATCGACGGCGACGAGACGGATCTCGGCTTCGCCTGGGACAGTGAGCTTGGTGAACGCGCCTCCCCCGCGGAGAACGCTGACCGCACCGAACACACGACCGGGGGCTTCGGGGCGGACTGCGACGAGCACCCGTCCGGCGGCATCGCGCCCGGCGGTGTCGCGCTCCGTGGCGAGCCACGCGTCATTGCCGTCGAGGTCGGCGGCGTAGGGCCCGGCTGCGTACGCCCGGTGCAGGACGTCGGCTTCCGCAGCGTGTTCTTCGGGGCGGATGGGGCGGATCTCGAAGGCGTTGCTGCTCACCGCTCAAGTTTACGGCCGTCTCCTTCTGCCCGATTCTCTCCGACTGTGGAGCCGGTTCTCAGCGTGCGCATTGTTTTTCGCGTGAGAGTAGGTGCTACGGCGTCGCGTTCGCGGCAGGTGCAGCGGGAGCGTCGCCGTCGACGTATCTGTTTCGGTTGGGAATCCGCGAGGGGTAGCGCACATGAGGCGACGGACCAAGGTGCTGATCGGCGCCGCAGTCGCAGTGGTGCTGATCGGAGGCACCATCGCGATCGCCGGGCCGATCGTGTATCGCGACGTGATCGCGAAGCCCGCGGATGCGGTGCCCACGATCTCTGCAGGACCCGGCACCCTCAGCGGCACGCCGACCGGCCGGCTCACCGCCGCGGACGTCGACGGGGTCTGGTCGGTGGGTTCTGGATCCGAAGCGGGCTATCGGGTGAACGAGGTGTTGAACGGCACCGACGTCACGGTGACCGGCCGGACCTCCGAGGTGACGGGCTCGCTGACGGTGCAGGACATCTCGCTCACGAAGGCCGAGTTCTCGGTCGATGTGGCCTCGATTGCGACCGATAGCCAGAATCGCGACGACTACTTCCGTTCGACGGCGCTCCGCACCGATCAGTTCCCGAAGGCGACGTTCGTGCTGACGAAGGCCGCGAAGCCGGCGACCGCGCCGAAGGCCGGGGAGACGGTGAAGCAATCGGTGACCGGCGACTTGACGATCGCGGGGAAGACCCGACCCGTCACGTTCGAGGTCGCCGTGCGCTCGGACAGTTCGCAGACCCAGATCGCCGGGCAGATTCCGATCACGTTCGCCGACTACGGCGTCGAGGCGCCGAGCCTCGGGTTCGTGAAGGTGGAGCCCAAGGGGTTCGTCGAGTTCCAGCTGCTGGCGCACAAGGGCTAGCGTCCCGGACGCGCGAGCTTGCGAAACCCGCGCACCACCAGCGCTCCGGCCAGGACCAGTGCCCCGGCGACGGCCCCGGCTTCGGACGGCGCCTCTGCGGTTGCCGTCGCGATGAAGAACGACACCGATTCACCGGCACCGCCGTGCTCCGGCCTCGCGGTCACGGTGTGCGCGCCGTCCGGAAGCGTCGGGAGTTCCACGGCCCAGCCTCCGTCCGCGCCGGCGACGACCCGGCCGACTTCGGTTCCGTCGGAACCGGTCAGGATCACGCGGCCGCCCGGTTCCGCGGATCCGAAGATCACGGGGGACGCGGTGTCGACCGTCTCGCCGGAGACCGGCCCGTCGATACGCACCGGCGCGTCGCCCGTCGCCTCGACCAGCAGTCGGGTGTCGAGCAACTCGATGGCGGCGGCGGACGCGCCACCCGTCGACCACGCGTCGGTCTCCATCTTCCAGACGCCGTAGAGCTGCAGCGACGCACCCGGGCGAAGCGCCGACACGATACGCGCCCCCGAGTGCGAGTCGTATTGCTGCGGCACGAGGGCGAAGACCTGGTCGGCCGCGCCGCTGCACTCGGCGAACCCGACATGGTTCGTCGGGAGGAGGGTGAGGCATTCCGCCCCGAGTCTGATCGGCCCCTGCCTGCCGAGAGCGGGGAACTCGGCGGTGATCGCCTGATCGGGCGAACCGCCGTTGACGAAGGCGATGCGCTGGGCGCCGCGCAGGATCGGGTACTCGCTGGCCGCGTGCCGCATCACCCAGGGACCGATGAGGCGCGCCTGCTGAGCAGTGCCGGCGGCCGGCGCGGGGAGCGCACCCGCGGCCGCGGCCCGCGCCGTCTGCCCGAACGCGAGCATCGCGCAGACGAGGACGAGCGCGGCGGCGAGCGCGCAGAGCACGCTCACGAGATGGGGACGAGTGGACTGCACGGGGCCTCCTGGGGCTTGGACCGAGCAGCGGCGGTCGCCGCTGCTCGGTCCAAGCTATGGGCGCTCCCCCGGCTCAGGACATGCGCGTCTGCGCCCTGTGCATAACCCGGAGCGCCCCGGACGAGCCCGTTGCCGGCCCGCTACTGCCCCTCGGCGAGCTCCTGGGCTTCCTTCGACAGCTTGCGCACCCGCGCGCGGCGACGGCGACGCTCGGGGATCATGCTGCGCATCTCCTCCAGCTTGCCGAAGCAGAGGAGGCGGTCCTCGGCTTCGAGCACCTGATGCTTGCGGGGATTCGGAATCACCTGGACGCCCCGGTGCAGCGTGAGCGCGGTGATGTCCCGGTCCCAGAGCCCCAGATCGCCCAGCGTCTTGCCCACCTGCTCGGCACCGGAATGGATGAGCAGTTCGGCGACGCCGTAGCCCGTCGAGACCGAGAGGCGCTGGCGCACGTCGATCTCCGGGAAATTCACCTGTCCGGCGATGTAGTCGATGATCGCGCCCGCGACGTCGAGCCCGGTCGCCGCCTCGATGCCCTGGAGACCCGGCGAGGAGTTGACCTCCATCACGAGCGGCCCCTCGTCGCCCTCGAGCATGTCGACGCCCGCGACACGGAGTCCCATGATCTGCGCGGCGCGCACCGCGGTCTGCTCGTAGGCGGAATCGAGCTGCACGGCCTCCACGGTGCCGCCGCGGTGCACGTTCGAACGGAACTCGTCGCCCGCGGCGCTGCGGCGCATCGCGGCGACCACCCGGTCGCCCACCACGAGCGCGCGGATGTCGCGCCCCCGGCTCTCCGCGACGAAGCGCTGGATCAGCACGTTCTGCCGCGTCGAGTGCAGGGTCTCGATGATGGCCTCGGCCACCTTCACCTGGGGTGCCAGGATCACGCCGATGCCCTGGGTGCCCTCGAGCAGCTTGATGACGACGGGCGCGCCGCCCACGCTCTCAATCGCGGGGCGCACGTCGGCCCGGTTGCGCACGAAGGCCGTGGCCGGCATGTCGATGTTGTGCCGGGAGAGGATCTGGATCGCGCGCAGCTTGTCGCGCGCATTGGTGATCCCGTTCGACGTGTTGGGCGTGTAGACGTCCATCTGCTCGAACTGGCGCACGACGGCGGTGCCGAAGTAGGTGATCGAGTTGCCGATGCGCGGCAGGATCGCGTCGTAGTCGCTCAGCTGCTTGCCCCGGTACTGCAGATCGGGCTCGTCGCTCGTGAGATCGATCGCGAAGCGCAGCGTGTTGAGCACCTTCGGGGTGTGGCCGCGCTGCTCGGCGGCCGCGCGGAGTCGTTGCGTGGAGTACGCCTGCGGGGCGCGCGAGAGAATCGCGAGTTTCACGTGGTTTCCTGCCAAGATAGGTGCCGTGATCGAACCCCACCATTCAAGCACCCTGACGGGCTGGCGTGAATGGGTTCGCCTGCCTGCGGCGGGAGTTCCCTGGATCAAGGCGAAGATCGACACGGGTGCCCAGACCTCTGCGCTGCACGCGGCCGAGCTCGAGGAGTTCGAGCGCGACGGCGCGCCGTGGGTCCGGTTCGAGGTGCATCCCTGGCAGAACTCGGAGGAGGACGCCGTCCGGGTGGAGCTCCCGGTGCACGATCGCCGCACCGTGCGGAGCTCGTCGGGCCACTCGCAGGACCGCATCGTCGTGCTCATGGACATCGAGCTGGTGGGACGCCGCGTGCCCGCCGAGGTCACGCTGACGAGCCGCGAGGAGATGGTCTTCCGCATGCTCATCGGCCGCGAGGCGCTGCGCCGGGGGTTCCTGGTCGACTCCGCGGCCTCCTATCTCGGCGAGAAGCCGGAGCGCAGGATCCGCCGGAAGAATCGCGGGCGCTCCTAGCCCTGCGCCGCCACCGCCTCCTCGGCGAACCGGGCGAGCTCGACGCGGTTCCGCAGTCCCGTCTTGCGCAGGGCGTTCGCGATGTGGTTCTCGACCGTCCGCCGGCTCAGGCTCAAACGAGCCGCGATCTCGGGGTTCGACATCGTGGCGGTGAGCCTCGCGATCTCCCCCTCGCGCCGACTGAGCGGCGAGGTCGTCGGCACCGGCATCGCGGCGCGGGCCGCGGGGAATTCCTCGGCCGCGAGCGCTATCAGCGCTTTCGAGCGCTCCGCGTCGCCGTCGAGGCCCGCGCGACGTCCCGCGGCCGAGACCAGCCGCAGCAGCAGGTTCCGGTCGTGCGCAGCGGGAGCTTCGTCGAGAATGGCGACGACGCGATCGAAGTCCCGATCGGCAAGCGCGCCGGCGATCCTCGCGGGCCGCCGGTAGACCGTCTCTTCGGCGCGGGCATCGGCCTCGACGAAGGCGCGCGCGGCCTCGTCGCTGAATTCGAGCGTCAGCACCGCCGCCGCGGTCTGCACCGCGCCGATCACGTAGCCGCTGTCCGCCCGCAGCCGCACGGCGGCCGCGACGTCTCGGTCCCGGTCGGCGCTCGTCCGCGCCAGATCGCGCTCCGCCGTCATCATCGTCTCGATGATGTCGAAGCCGGTGCCGAGGAACGGACCGGGATTCGGCGAGAGCTGGGCGGCGGTGCGCACGAGATCGTCGCGCACGGCGAGCTGGCCGCGGAAGTGTGCGGCCATCGCCTGCAGGTTGAGCATCGCAGCATAGACCGGGCTCATGGTGAGCCGGGGCCGTCCGATCACGAGCCCCTCCTCGATCGAGGCGAGCGCCGCCCGGGAGTCGCCGAGATAGTAGTCGACGAGCGCGGCGGTATACGAGAGGGTCGCGAACAGGGGCCGGTCGAAGGACTCGGCGGCCGCCTTGCGCTCGCGCGCGATGAACGCGAGCGCGCCATGCGGGTCGCCGTCGAGCAGCTGCAGCACCGCGCGCAGGTAGACGTAGAGGTACCGAAGGCTCGGGTTCGAGCTGAGCGTGCCGAGCTCCAGCTTCGCGACCGACACGGCGCCCCGCATCACCGCGCCCGCGGCCCGCGCCGCGGTGGCGAAGCCGATCGGGTCGTGCTCGCGGTCGAAGTCGATGGGTGGCGCGCCATCGCCGCGCAGCGCTCGAACAGGGCCCGGACTGCGCTGACGCTGCCGGCGAGATGCGGCGCGAACGCCGCGAGGGTGTCGAGCTGCTTCCAGGCTCCCGCCTCGTCCTCCCGCTCGATGAGTCGCCAGGCGACCTGCTGCAGGATGAAATCGAGTTCGTGGGAGTCGGGTGAGCGCATGGTGATCCGCGTGTCAGCCATCACCCGGTCGACGCGTTCGGCTTCGCTGGCCAGGCCGAGCGCCTCGGTGAGGTACGCGAGCCCCTCCGCCGGCAGGCGGGTCTCGCGCCAGGCGGCGTAGAGTCCGGGGAGCACCTGCTCGAGGTGGGTGGCGAAGGTGCGCGCCAGGATCGCCCCCTCGTTGCGCTCCCCCGAGTGCGGGACGGAACCGGGGAGGAACGCGGAGGGCATCGCGGCCTCGCGTCGATGCAGCACGCGGATCGGGGTCTCCCGGAACCGATCGACGAGCACCGGTGGCCAGACCTGCAGCACGGTCTCTCCGGGGCCGGACGCGGTGGTGAGGAAGCCACGCTCGACACCTTCCTCGACCAGTTCGAGGCCGAACTTCTCGGTCAGCGCGTCGAGGTCGAGCGGCCCGTTCCAGGCGGTGTGCCGCACGAGCGCTCGAAGCGTCTCCCGGCATCCGATCAGGAGCCCGTCGACGAACGGCATGAGTTCCCGCGACCAGAGCGTCCGGCCCGCAACGCCCCATGAGCCGTGCTCGAGGCGGAGGAGACCGCGGTCGCGCGCGCTCTCGACGATCGCCACGGTCACGCCGACGGCTCCGCCCGACTTTCCGTACACCCGCGCGAGAGCGCCGGGAGCGACGGGGCCGCCGAGGATCTCCCGCATGATCATCCCGGTGGTCGTGAGATCCACCGCCGTGACCTCGATGAACGTCTCGGGCCACACGGGCGGCAGGTCGGCGTCCCGATCCCGCCCGAGCCCCTCGGCCGTGACGAGCCGCAGGCCGAGTCGCCGACGTAGGACGTCGACCGCCCGGAGGCTCAGCGCATCGGCGAAGTGGAGGTCGTCGACCACGAGCACGCTTCCCGGGTGGAGTCGGGCAGCGATCTCATCGATCGATTCGCCGAGATCGCGATGACGCCGGTGCAGTCCGAGACCGGCCCGCCACTCCTCGATCAACCGCCCGGGCTGCTGCTCGGCGATGAGGTCGCCGCGCAGCATCGAAACGTCGACCCCCGAGGCTTCGGCGTCCCGCGCGATCTCGATCAGCAGGGTGCTCATCCCGCTCTGTCTGGCTCCGACGATCCGGACGCTCTTCCCGGCGCGGAGCCCCGCCCTGGCCGTCGCGAGTTCGTCTCTGAAGAGAAACACCCCAACCCCTCTCAGCGGTGCGTGATCCGCGCCCGTGGCCCAGTATGCTCCAGGCCGGTCGAATCGCACGGGTCCCGTGCGGAAGTCGTGCGTTCCGTCCCGATGGGCGAACGGAAGAGGCGGTGGCGGGGCCGCGGCCCCGCCACCGGGCGGACGACGGAATTGGGGACGCCGTCCGCGGCGTCGAAGCGGCGGGATCGGTTTCGATTTGGGGGCCGCCGACTTCGGAAGGGTCCGGGGCTCGCGGCCCTCGGACGTTCTCCACGCTAGGCGCCGCTCCGGTCGCCTGAGTGAGCCCGGATGCCCGTTCGGGGTCAATTAGGTGAGGGTCATCGCGCGCGCCGAGAGCGGATGAGGGCCGCCACCGCGACGCAACCGAGACCGACGACGCCGAGTGCGCACGCCGCGGCGATCAGCATGGGGGTCGAAGCTTCGCCCCCGGTCGAGGCGAGCGGGGGCGTGCCGCCACGAGCAGCGCCGGTCGCGCCCTCCGCACGTCCGTCCTGCGCGGCGCTCCCGGCGGTCCCGTCCGCGCCCGAGTCGCTCCGCCCCGTGCTCGAAGCACCGCTTCCGGTCGTGCCGTCGGCGGCGGCCCCGCCCGCCGCGCTATCGCTGTCGCTGTCCGCGTCGGACGCGCTCCCCGGATCGACCGGTCCGCTCGACACGACCACCCGAGTCGCGGCGCGCGCGGTCTCCGAGCCGTTCCGGATCGTGCGGGAGCCGTCGTAGACGACTCGCGTGGAGTTGCCGGAGATGTCCGTCAGCGTGACGGAGGCGGTGTACTCTCCCTCTCGCGCGTAGCGGTGCTCGACCGTCGGTACGTCGGTGGTCACCGTCCGACCGTCGCCGAAGTCCCAGTCGTACGAGGCGATCGGGAGCGCCCCGGCGCGACGTGACGCATCCGCGGTGAGCACGACGGGCGCTGCGGTGGTTCCGGGGGTGGATCGCACGGAGGCGACGGGGGCGACCTCGCCGGAGAGGGCGATCCCCGACGGCCGTAGGCCGGGCACCTGGAGCGTGCGCGTCACGCCGCCCGCCGCATCGAGGATCGCGATCCCGTCGCCCGTGCCCGCGTACGTCTCCCCGGCACGACCGGACGCGACGCCGGCGCCGCTGAGCCAGCTCGTCTGGGTGCCGCTGACGATCCGTTTGGACGCCGGATCGACGGACCAGACGACCGGCGAGTAGCCGCCGATTCCCGAGATGATGTGCCCGGTCTTCGGCGATACGGTCAGCTGACCGGCCCCGCGGGTTCCGGGTACCTGTTCCTCGAGCACGTACTCGGACCGCCACTCGAGGGTCTGCGCGTCGAGCACCACGATGCTGGGCTCGCTGCGCCAGTTCGGCATGTCGAACGCGACCGCGATCGAAGCGCCGTCGGGGGTGAGGGCCAGCCCCGCGGGGTTGTTGTGCATGCGGTCGGGATCGGCGTACTTGTCGATCCGGTCGAGCAGTGCGCCGGTCGCGGTGTCGAAGGCGAAGAGGGAGTTGCTACTGCGGTCGAGCGCGAAGAGCCGCTTCGCATCGGCGGAGAACGCGACCGCCGACGGCGAGCACCAGGAGGTCAGTGCGCTGAAGCGCCGCACCGTCTCCCCCGTCGTGGTATCCACTACGTCGAAGTCGCATCCGGCGGCGTTCCCGCCCGCGACGGCGAGCCGCGACCCGTCGGCCGAGAGCGCCAACGCCGACGGGGACGTGCTGTAGGCGCCGTGCCCCGTCCACTCGGCGACGGTCTTCGCCGAAGCGGTGTCGATCACTGCGACGCTGCCGCGCTGCATCCGCACGTAAGCGGTCGTGCCGTCGGCCTGCAGCACGACGGCCGAGCCGACATCGGGCAGCGCGATCTCGGACGATTCGCTCGTCACGGGATCCACGACGAGCAGGCGCGCAGCCGCCTGGTCGGCCACGTACAGGCGCAGCGGCACGTGTGCGGCCGGTTCGGGGGCCGCGGCTTCGGGGGCCGCGCTGGCCGCCGGGGCGCCGGCGTGGGCGGTGAGGATCAGTGCGAGGCCCGCCGCGGATGCGGCGACCAGGGAACGCATGGTTCGGGTCATCGGGGTTCCAGTTCGGGTTCGGGTGCGGGTGCGGGTGCGGGTGCTCGCCGAGCGGTCCGGTCTCCCGGCGAGAGGCGTAGGCGGCTCGGGCACCCGTGTCCTGAGCCGCCTACCGGGTCGGATCGGACCCGACCCGAAGCAGCTCTCGTTCTCACCGCAATGCCGTCGGCGTTCGGATTCGAACGTGAGGAGCACGGCTCCTCCGCCGCTGCCGGGCGACTCACCCCAGTCGTCCGGCACTTCTGAGCATCGCGCGCGCGAGCGGCACTGAGTGAGGGCGGAACGAGAATTAGGTGAGGCGCCGCAAGCGCATCGTCGCTCGACCGGGCGTACCCCGAGGGCCTACGCTGAGGCCATGAGCGACGCGGATCTCGACCTCATCCCCTCCGGCACCGTCTTCACCTCGGAGCAGATCACCCACTTCGTCGGCAGCGCCGACGGTTCGCGCAGCCTCGAGGACGCGATCCGGCAGGCCGATCTGCTGGTCAGCACACCGCACTCGGGCGCCGCGATCCCCGAGGAGATCGCCGAGTTCCTCTCGCCCGCGCTCACGAAGCGACTGCAGTACGACTTCAGCGACGTCGCGACCGCTTCGGTCGTGCGCCGCTGGGCCGAGATCGATCCGCGGATCGTCGCGGTCGTCAACCCGCACCCGCGGTTGATCCGGGATCCCAACCGTCCGAGGCCCGGCGACGTGCGCGGCACGCTCGCGCAGGCCATCGAGCGGGTGCGCGCCGCCGGAGCCTGGCAGCGTGTGGATCTCACCGGGGTCGACGCGATCCGTCCCGTCACCTTCTCGTTCTTCCCCATCCTGGAGATCCCGGACACGGAGGCGGGACTCGCACGGCTCGTCGACGCGTTCGCACGCACGGCGGAGCAGGGCCTGGGGGTCTACGAGTCGACTCGCGATCGACTCACCGAGCAGTTCCTCACGACGAAGCTCGCGCGCGGCGGGGCGTTCACGCGGCTCTCGTTCCACGACACCATGAACACCACGACCACCCGCGATGGCGCGGTGAACGTGCCGCGCGCCGAGCAGGATCGCCTGCCCGACGTCGTCGCGCTGTCGAACCGCGGCGACGCGCTGGGCGAACCGCGCGAGGCGGCCGGGCCCGCAGATCCGCCCACGATGCCGGGCGACGCGCTGCGCGCGCTCGCCGAGGCGCACCGCGGGGGCTTCGAGGTGCACCGCCCCGAGGACGTCGCGCTCAATCGGCCGTACCTCGGCAGCCAGGAGATCCTGGCCGCGGGCGCGCAGTTCCGCGAGGTCGCGGCGGTCGCCGAGGCAGCCGAACTGCGACTCGGAGCCGTGCAGGCCGAGTTCCGGCGCGAGTACCTGCTCGGCCCGGCGGCGACGGCGGAGCTGCACGAGCCGGGCACCGGCTGGGTCGACGAGGATCCGATGCGGGTGGACGCGCTCGCGCACGCCTGCATGCGCGCCTGGGACGCGTTCCGCGCCCGAGGGTAGAGAACACCCCGCGGCTCGCCCGCCTACCCGCCCCAGAGCGCCCCGAACAGCGCGCCCGCGGCGATCGTGGTGACCGCCAGGATCAGCGTCGGCAGGAAGAACGCGTGGTCCACGAGCTTCGTCCCGAGCTTGGTGCTGCCCGAGGTGTCGAAGTTCGCCGCCGCGATCTGCGATCCGTTGGTGGGCAGCAGGTAGATCCCGGCGAACGCTCCGGCCCACATACCCGAGAGCAGGCCGAGCGGGATCCCCGCGGCGAGGCCGATCGGCACGATGGTGCGGGTCGCGGTCGACTGGCTCGTGGTGAGCACGCAGACGAGGAACACGCCGAGCGCGAAGACCCACGGCGCCGCGGTGACGAGGCCGCCGACCCCGTCGGCGATGAGCTTCGTGTGCGCGCCGAGGAACGTGTCGGTGAGCCAGGCGAGACCGAACAGCGCGATCGCCGACACCATGCCGGCCTTGAACACCGTCATCGTGGGGATCTCGGCGACCTTCGGCCGCGACAGCAGCAGGATCAGGGTGCCGACCACGAACATGACGATCTCGATGACCGGGGTCATGGAGATCGCCGAGCCCTCGGCGTCGAGCGGGCGCAGCCCCTTGAACAGGCCGAAGACCACGATCGCGGCGACACCGAGCAGGAAGATGAGCGCCGCGTTGCGGCCCGCCGCGGTCACGGTCACCGCGGCCTTGACCTCCTGCGCGTCCGCGTGCGGCGCCGCGAGCTCGCCCTTCGCGATCTTCGCCTGGATCTCGGGATCGTCGGCGATGTCCGTGCCGAGCCGGTTCACGACCACGCTCGAGAGCACGATGCCGACGATCGCGGCCGGGATCGTCACCTTCAGGATGTCGATGAGCTCGAAGTTCCAGGGCGCGGTGTCGGTGAGGGTGACCATCGCGGCCATGGCGGCCGAGACCGGGCTGCACGCGAGCGCGACGCCCGTGGCGACGACCGAGAGCGAGAGCGGGCGGGACGGGCGGATCCCGTTGCGGTACGAGAGGTCCTGGATCACGGGCAGCAGCGGATAGAGGATGTTCGAGGTCCCCGCGCCCACCGAGAACAGGAACGAGACGAGCGGCGCGACGAGCGTGATCTGCTTCGGGCTGCGGGCGATGAGCTTCGCCGCGATCGACACCATCCAGTCGATTCCGCCGGCCGCCTGCATCATCGAGGACGCGAGCACGACGGAGAGCACGATGAGCAGCGCGTCGACGGGCGGGGAGCCCGGAGCGAGGCGGAAGCCGAACACGAGGATCGCCACCCCCGTGCCGCCCCAGAGACCGAGGCCGACGCCGCTCGACCGGGTGCCCATGACGATGCAGCCGAGCACGACGACGAGCTGCGCGACGAAGAGCGCGATGTCCATCGGGATCCCCCATTCCGGGTCGCCCCGGCGACCCGACTGCCCCGAGCGTACTGGCGCGGTCGGTCCGAGGCCAGGACCATTCGGTACTCGGGTACCGCGCAGTGGCCCTCTCGTCCGATGCGCGCGCCCAGCCGTTCGGGAGAGGCTGGGATCCATGTCTACGAGCACGCCGACCGGCCCGGCCCGGATCCACGTCCCCGTTCCCACCGCCACGCCAGGACCGGCGCGCACCCGTGCCGGGGCCGGCGGGCCCCGCGTCCGCTACGTCGGCGTCGACCTCGCCCGCTTCCTCGCCATCGCCGGCATGATGGCGACGCACCTCGTCGCGATCACCGCGATGCTTCCGGGCCTGAGCCCGTTCGAGCAGGCCGCGGGATCCGTCGCGCAGACCGCCACCTCCGGCATCGCCGCTCCCCTGTTCGCGGTGCTCGGCGGCCTCAGCCTCGTCTTCGCCTCACGCGCTCCGCTGCGCGATGGTCGACGCGGTGCGGCGGTCGCGGGGATCCTGATCCGCGGCGCGATCCTCGTGCTCGTCGGCATGCTCCTCGGCATGCTCGACGTCCCGATCGTCATCGTGCTCGCCTACTACGGCCTCGCGATGATCATCGCGGCACCCGCGGTCCTGCTGCCGTCGTGGGCGATCGCGGGGATCGCCGCGGTGCTCGCCGTCGCGGTCCCGCCGCTCAACGCCCTCGCCCGCTCCGCGCTCGAGGTCGTGAACGAGGGCGGCTCGGTGACCTTCGACTCGTTCTCGGCCGATCCGTTGGGCGCGGTCCGCGGGCTCTTCCTCACCGGCGAGTACCCCGCGGTCACCTGGGTCGTGTACCTCCTCGTCGGGATCCTCATCGCCCGTGGGTTCGTCGCCGCGACCGCACGCGGAACGCTGCGCCGCGCCGCGCTCATCGCCGCGGCCGCCGGCGCGGCGATCGCCGCGGCGGCGCAGGGCGTCTCGACGTGGGTCGTCGCGAACCTCGACCGCTTCGGCTTCGTCATGCCCGAGGGCGTGGATCCCGAGATGTTCCGCACCCTGCTCGTGTCGCCCACGTTCGGCGCGCCGTTCTCGGCGGATCCCTGGGCCATGCTGGTCGCGACCCCGCATTCGGGCTCGCCGATGGATCTGCTCCGCACCGTCGGCATCGCGCTGCTCGTGATCGGGCTGCTCGTCGCGGTGTTCGACGGCGGACGATCGGACCGGGAGCCCGGCTTCGTGCTGAACGTGTTCCGCTCGGCCGGTGCCGCCCCGCTCACGATCTACGCGCTGCACGTCATCGCGACCGCGCTGCTGATGCAGCCGGCCATGACCGCACTGATGCTGCAGGACGCGCCGGATCCCACGACGCTGCCCTGGTACGCGATCGGCCTGCCGGCGTTCGGCGCCCAGCTCGCGGGGGCGATCGTCATCGGCGCGATCCTCGCCGCGCTGCACCGCAGGGGCCCGCTCGAGGCCCTCGTCTCGGGAACGGTGCGGCTGCTCACCGGACAGCGCCGGCGCTAGATGCCGTGCCAGCGGCTGGGCTGGGCTGGGCTGGGCTGCGAGCAGCGCTAGCCATGCCTAGGGGATCGTGTACCCCGCGGCGCCGAGCATCTCGTACCACTCCGAACGCGACAGCCGCGCGTCGATGCCGGCGGCGGCCTCGCGGAGGCGCTCGGGTCGTGTGGTGCCCACGACGGTCTGGATCTCGGCGGGGTGCCGGGAGATCCAGGCGGTCGCCGCTCCCGAGGCCGTCAGTCCGTGAGACGCCCCGACTCGAGCCAGGGTATCGCGCAGCGCGCTCGGGGCGCCGTCGTCGAAGAGGGACCCCTCGAAGAAGCCGCGGCGGAACGGCGACCAGGCCTGCAGCCGCACCCCGTTCAACCGCGCCCAGTCGACGAGTCCGCCGTCGCGCACGGCCGATTGCGCGACGCCCTCCATGTTCGCGGCGATCCCCTGCGCCACGAGCCCCGCGTGCCCGAGACCGAACTGCACCTGGTCCGCGACGAGCGGCTGCCGCACCGCCGAGCGCAGCAGCTCGATCTGCCCGGGCGTGTGGTTGGAGACGCCGAAGGCGACCACCTTTCCCGCGGACTCGAGCGCGTCGAAGGCGCGAGCGACCTCGTCCGGTTCTACCAGCGCATCGGGCCGGTGCAGGAGGAGCACGTCGAGACGGTCGGTGCGGAGGGCGGAGAGCGAGCCCTCGACCTGCCGCACGATGTGCTCGGCAGAGCAGTCGAAGCCGTGGGCGTCGCGCCGGATCCCGCACTTCGACTGGATCACGATCGCATCGCGCTCGTCCGGTGCGAGCCGGAGCGCCTCGCCGAACCTCCGTTCGCACGCGTGCCACTCGGACCCGTAGATATCGGCGTGGTCGAAGACGTCGACGCCGAGTGCGCGAGCGGTGCCGAACAGCTCCCGGATCTCCGCGTCGCCGAGCGGCTCGATCCCCATCATGCCGAGCCCCAGCATCGACGCGTCGCGCTTCCCCAGTCGTGTCTTCCGCATGCGTTCGTCCTCCCGCGCGGTCTCCGCCGCATCGCATTCCCAGTATGACGCCCCCTTACCCGCCGCCTTGGGAGCCCACGGGTGCGTGCGCGAGCATGAGGGCATGTCATCCGACGGCGACCCCGACTGCCCCAGCCCGCGCGGCTCCGACCCCAGTGGCCTCCCCTTCGCGCAGCTCGATCCTGCGTCGCTGCGCGCGAACCGCAGCAGTCAGAAGTGGACCCGCTATCCGGCGGACGTGCTGCCGCTCTTCGTCGCCGAGATGGACTACGCGGTCGCACCCGAGATCCGCTCGACGCTCGCCGAACGGGTCGCGGCCTCCGATTTCGGGTACCTCGACGGGCAGGCGGCGAGCCCGCTCGCCCCGGTGTTCGCCGGGTTCGCCCGGGACCGCTGGGGCTGGGACGTCGATCCCGCGCGCGTGCATCTCGCCACCGACGTGAGCGCCGGAGTGGTCGAGGTGCTGCGACTCGTCCTCGCCGATCGCGCGGGCCGAGGGATCGCCACGGGCTCGCGAGGCCGGATCGCGCTGGCGACCCCCGCGTACCCGTCCTTCTTCGAGATGCTGGAGGAGCTCGGCGTCGAGATCGTCGAGGTCCCGCTCGCGGTCTCCGATGCCGCCGAGGGCCCCACCGCCGCTCTCGACCTCGCGGCCGTCGAGGCGTCGTTCGCCGAGGGTCCGGGAGTCGACGCCTTCCTGCTCTGCAACCCGCACAACCCGCACGGCCTCGCCCACACGGCAGAGGCCCTGGGCGCACTGGCTTCTCTCGCGGCGAAGCACGACGTGTTCGTGCTCTCCGACGAGATCCACGCGCCGCTCGTGCACCGCGGGGTCCCGTTCACGCCGTTCGCGCCCGTCGCGGAGCGCGCCGGCGCCCGCTCCGTCACCGCGACCTCTGCGAGCAAGGGCTGGAATCTCGCCGGCACCAAGTGCTCGCTCGTGATCGCCGCCACCGATGCCGACGCCGCGCTGCTCGACGGTTTGCCGCCGGAGGTCGGCTCCCGCGCGAGCATCCTCGGCGTGCACGCCAGCATCGCCGCGTTCCGGGACGCCCGGGCCTGGCTCGACCGCGCCGTCGGGGCCATCGAGGCGAACGTCGGGCTGCTCCGCGAGCTCGCCGCCGATCTCCTCCCCGGAGTGCGCGTCACCGTGCCCCGCGCGGGATACCTCGCCTGGCTCGACTTCCGCGGCGCCGGACTCGGCGACGACCCGCGCGGGCGGATCCTCGCCGAAGCGCGCGTCGCGCTGAGCGACGGCCGCGCGTTCGGCGCGGGCGGCGCCGGGCACGCGCGCATCAATCTGGCCTGCGCGCCCGCCACTCTGCGCGCAGCCATCGACCGGATCGCCGCGATCCTGCCCGGCGATGCCGCCGGAGCCGACACCACCGCCACCGAGGGAGCTTCGGAATGACCGCCATCGCACAGCCGATCTACGACTGGGACGGTTTCGACTTCGACACCCGCCAGGTGCACGCCGGCGAGTACCCCGACAGGAACCACGGCCTCCGGGTTCCGCCGATCGCGCTGTCCGCCGGTTACCTGTTCGAGGACTTCGACGATCAGGTGAGCCGCTTCGACGGCAGCATCCACTGGCGCGCCGAGGACGACGGCCCCCGCGGCGAGGGGGACGCCTTCTCGCCCAGCGAGCACGCTCCCATCTACTCGCGCCAGGGCAACCCCTCGAACTGGGTCGCCGAGGAGCGCCTCGCCTCGCTCGAGGGCGGCACCGTCTCGGTCGCCGTGTCGAGCGGACAGGCGGCGATCTCGTCGGCGCTGTTCGCACTCGCGCAGCAGGGCGACCACATCGTGTCGACGGCGTCCGTCTACGGCGGTACCCGGATCCTCTTCGGCCGCAGCTTCAAGCGCTTCGGCATCGAGTTCGACTACGTGTGGGACGCGGAGGACCACGCCGAGTGGGAGCGCGCGATCCGCCCGAACACCAAGGCGATCTACACCGAGACCGTGCCGAACCCCTGCAACGACATCACGGACCTGCGCCGCATCGCGGAGGTCGCCGCGCGCTACCACCTGCCGCTCGTGGTCGACAACACCGTCGGCACGCCGGCCCTCATCCGCCCGATCGAGCACGGCGCGAACATCGTCGTGCACTCGGCGACGAAGTTCCTCACCGGCCACGGCGCGGCGGTCGGCGGCGCGATCGTCGACGGCGGCAACTTCGACTGGGAGGCCGCGGAGCGGGCCGGACGGTCGTTCCCCTGATCACGCAGTCGTCGCGTCCGGGCGTCGCCTCGATGCTCGATCGCTTCGGTCGAGGCGCCTACGCGCGCGCCGCCCGCGAGTCCGTGGTCAACGACATCGGCCCGACCCTCTCGCCGCTGCACGGCTTCCTCATGCACCAGGGCATGGAGACGCTGTCGCTGCGCATGGATCGGCACGTGGCGTCGTCGATCCGGATCGCGGCCTGGCTCGAGCAGCAGCCCGAGGTGCTCTCGGTCGACTACGCGGGCCTGCCCTCGTCCCCGTTCCACGCGCTCGCGGCCCGCGACTACGGGCTGGACGCCACCGGCTACGGCCGCACCGGCTCGGTGTTCGGCGTCACCGTGCGCGGCGGCATCGACGGCGCGCGCGCCTTCGTCAACGGGCTGCGCCTGTTCTCACGCATGACCGGCATCGGCGACACGCGCTCGATGGTGCTGCACCCGCACACCTCGACGCACTCGACCTTCGCGCCCGAGATCAACGAGCGCCTCGGCATCACGCCGGGTCTGCTGCGGCTCTCGGTCGGGATCGAGTCCGCCGACGACCTGATCCGGGATCTGCGCGGCGCGCTCGACCGGGTCGCGGCGCTCTGAGCGGCGACGAGCGCGGCGCCGCTATTCGGTGAGCGCGGCGAGCGTCGCCCGGGCCGCTTCGACGGCCTCGTCGCTCGCGGCGTACTGGTGCTCGATTCCGGGGAACTGCCCGGCGCGCACTTCGGCCGCATAGGCCGAGAGCGCGGCCGTCATCTCGTCGCCCAGGGAGCCGAAGCGCTTCACGAACTTCGCCGTACGCCCCTCCGTGATGCCGAGCAGGTCGTGCAGCACGAGCACCTGGCCGTCGACGCGGCCGGCTCCGATCCCGATGATCGGGATCCGCAGCGCTGCGCGCAGCAGCTCGGTGATCTCCGCGGGAACCGCCTCGATCACGAGGCAGAACGCGCCGGCGGCTTGCACGCCGAGCGCCTCGGCGACGAGCCGCTCGGCGCTCGCGGTGGTGCGTCCCTGGGCGCGGAGGCCTCCGAGGGCGACGGCCGTCTGCGGGGTGAGTCCGATGTGCCCGACGACCGGGATCCCGGCCGCGACGATCGCTCGGATCCGGCTGAGCCGCGCCTCGGATCCGCCCTCGAGCTTGACCGCGTCGGCGCCCGCCTCCTTCGCGAAGCGGATCGCGGTCTCGACGGCCTGCGCGTCCGACACCTCGGTCGACCCGAACGGGACGTCGCACACGACGAAGGCGTGCTCCGTGCCGCGGCGCACGGCCTTCGCGAGGACCAGCATCTCGTCGGTCGTGACCGAGACGGTGGAGTCGTGGCCGAGCACGACCTGCGCGCCCGAGTCGCCGACGAGCACCATGTCGACGCCGGCCCGCTCCGCGGCGCGGGCGCCCGGGAAGTCGTAGGCGGTCACCATGACGATGGGCTCGCCCGCGGCCTTCTTGGCGGCGAGCTCGGGAATGGTGATGCGGGTCATGCCGCCCCTCCTTCGGTTCCGGCAGCCGGCTCGATGACGGCGTTGTCGATGAGGCGCACCTCGCCGACTCGGGCCGCGATCGCGCACAGCACGGGTGCGTCCATCGTACGTGCGGGCTCGAGCGACGCGGGATCCACGAACGCGAGGTACTCGGGCTCGATCCCGGACTCGGCGAGGGCCTCCGCGGCCACGCGACGCACCGCTTCGACCGCGGTCTCGCCCCGGGCGACCGCCCGGGCCGCCGCGGCGAGCGCGCGCGGGATCGCGAGCGCGCGCTCGCGATCCTCGGGGCTCAGCCGGACGTTGCGGCTCGACCGCGCGAGTCCGTCCTCGTCCCGCGACGTCGGGCAGGCGACGATCCGGGTCGGGATCCCGAGGTCGGCGACCATGCGGGTGACCACGAGCACCTGCTGCGCGTCCTTCTGGCCGAAGTAGGCTGCGTCGGCGCCGACGGCGAGCAGCAGCTTCGCGACGACCGTGGCCACGCCGTCGAAGTGCGCGCCGCCGCGGGCCGCGCCCTCGAGCGTCTCGGTGAGGGCGCCCGACAGGTGCACGGTCGTGGCGAAGCCGTTCGGATACATCTCGGATGCTTCCGGGGCGAAGATCAGGTCGACGCCCGCGCCCTCGGCGAGGGACGCGTCGGCCGCCTCCTGTCGCGGGTAGGCGCTCAGGTCGGATGCCTCGGTGAACTGGGTGGGGTTCACGAAGATCGACAGCACGACGACGTCGCTCTCGGCGCGCGCCGCGCGCACGAGCGACAGGTGCCCCTCGTGGAGCGCGCCCATGGTCGGGACGAAGCCGACGCGGCCGCGGCCTGCCGCGCGAGCGGCACCCAGTTCGCGACGCAGCTCCTGCACCGTACGGACGATCTTCATCGGGGGCCTTTCTGCCGGGCGGCGAGCGCGCGGGTCGCACTGACGAGCGCGTCGAAGAAATCCAGGTCGGACGGTGCGCGCTCCGCGACGGCGGCGCGCTGCCGCGCCACCGTCTCCTCATCGCCGCGCGCGACGGGCCCGGTCAGTGCCGCTGCCGCGCCGTCGCGCCTCCAGTTCGCGAGTGCGGCCGCGGCGAGCGGAGCGAGGGCCTCGCGCGGCACTCCCGCGGTGGCGGCCAGCCGTTCGGCGAGCCCCTCGACCACGACGAGGAAATTGGACGCCGCGGACGCCGCCGCGTGGTAGGCGGGGCGATCCGCCTCGGCGATGCGGAACGTGCGGAGGCCGAGGCGATCGGCGAGCGACTCGGCGACCGCGACGGCGCGTTCGCTCGTCCCGTCGACTGCGGCGTACGCGCCGGCGAAGCGCTCAGCTGGTCCGGGTTCGGGTTCGGGTCCGGGTTCGGCCGCACTGGGGCCTCCCGTGACCGTGAGCAGCGGGTGCAGGCTGAAGCCCTCGCGAGCGCCGAGCGCGCCCAGGCCGGTCGCGCCCGAGAGGTGGCCGAGCAGGGGGCCCGGTCGGATCGCGCCCGCCGCGTCGGCGATGGCGGCGTCGGGCACGGCGAGCAGCACGAGATCGACGGCGGCGCCGTCCTCCGCAGTGCCGTCAGCGCCGCGGCCCCCGACGATGATCTCGAGGTCCGCCGCGCTCGCGAGCACGGCGGACAGGGCCGCGCTCATGCGGCCCCGGCCCACGATCTGGATCCGCACGGCGCCCGGGCTACAGCTCGATGCCGATGAGGTTCGGCTCGGGCACGAGGATCACACCGAACTCGGACTGCACGAGCTGGATCACGTAGCGTGCGAGCTGCGCGACGTCCTCCGCCGTGGCCGCGCCGCGGTTGGTGATGGCGAGGGTGTGCTTCTCGGAGATGGATGCGCCGGAGCCCGGGATCCGGAAGCCCTTCGGGATCCCGGCGTTCTCGATGAGCCAGGCCGCCGAGAGCTTCACCTGCGGCGGCTCGGGGGTCGGCGGGACGCGCAGCGGCACGCCGGCTTCGAGCTCTTCGAAGGTCGTCACGGCGGGAGCCGGCTCGAGGCCCTTCACCGGGAAGCGCGGCGCGGTCGCCGGCAGACCGCGGGCGGAGCGCTCGGTGATGATCGGGTTGGTGAAGAACGAGCCGGCGCTCCACGTGTCGTGGTCGGCGGCGTCGAGCACCATGCCCTTGGAGGCGCGGAGCCGCAGCACCGAGCGGCGCAGTTCCCGGATCGAGACCCGATCGCCGACCGTGACGCCGAGCGCGTCGGCGAGCTGCCCGTAGGCGATGGGCGCGCTCAGCGGGTTGGCCGTGTCCTCGCTCTCGGTGAGCAGCAGATCGATCGAGAGCACGACGCCCTCGCGGCCGGACTTGATCGAGGAGCTGCGGTAGTCGAGCTCGAGCTCCTCGGCGGGAATGCGCAGCACCTCGCCGGCTTCCCGGTCGAGGAAGGTGATCGAGTGGAGCACATCGGAGAGCTCCTGGCCGTAGGCGCCGATGTTCTGCACCGGGGCCGCACCGGCGAGCCCGGGGATTCCCGAGAGCGCCTCGATGCCGGCCCAGCCGTGCTCGACGCAGGTCTCGACCAGTTCGTCCCAGTTGTGCCCGGCCTGCACACGGAGGCGCACGACTCCGGGCTCGGCGTCGATGCGCTCGATTCCCGTGTTGCGCACGAGCACCGCGGTGCCGGCGAAGCCGTCGTCGGCCATGACCGTGTTCGAACCGCCGCCGAGCAGCAGCCAGGGGTCGTCGTACTCCCACAGCTGCAGTGCCGCGCGCACCAGCTCGTCGGAGCTGCGCGCCTCGATCAGGTGTTCCGCCGGGCCTCCGACCCGCATGGTGGTCAGCTCCGAGAACGGAGTGTCGGCTGCGAGCTCGGTGCCCGCGCGCCCGGCCGAGGAGGTCTCGGTCACGTGAACGCCACCAGCAGCTGCGCTTTGCCGAGCACGGTCTGCCCGTCGAAGACCACCTTGAGGTCGAAGCGCGCGGTGCGCGCCTCGGGGTCGAGGGGGCCGACGGTCGCGGTGACCGTCACCTCGGCGCCGGTTTCGGCGTCCACCGGGATGGGGCGGGTGAAACGCGACTGGTAGTCGACCACGCTGGCCGCTGCGCCGAGAAGTTCGAGGGTGGGCGACGCGGCCGCGCCCATGGTCAGCATGCCGTGCGCAAGAACGCCGGGCAGGCCGACCGACTGCGCGATGTCGTCGCGGTAGTGGATCGGGTTGAAGTCGCCCGATGCTCCCGCGTAGCGGACGAGCCGGTCCCGGGTGAACTCGAGGGTCGCCTCGCTGAACACCTCGCCGGTTACGAGCGACTCGAACGTCGGGGTCTGAGCGGTCATTCGTCTCCTCCTCGCACCACGAGCGTCGAGAGCGCGGTCACGACGTGCGCGCCCGCTGCGTCGACGATCTCGCTCGACGCGGTGACCATCGAGTGGCCGCCGAGCTGCTTGACCGATGCGACGGTGAGCGTCGCGGTGAGCTCGTCGCCCGCGACGATGGGGCGGGTGTAGCTGAATCGCTGGTCACCGTGCACGACGCGCGAGAAATCGATCCCCGCGTCCGGGTCGGCGAGCAGTTGCTGCAGCGTGCTCTCCTGCACCACCACCGCGAAGGTCGGCGGAGCGACGACGTCGGCGTAGCCCGCGGCGCGCGCGGCCTCGGGATCGTGATGGATCGAGGCCGAGCTGAGCACGGCGCGAGCGAACTCGCGCACCTTCTCGCGTCCGACCTGGTAGGACTCGGTGGGCGGATACGTGCGCCCCTGAATGTCTGGGTTGACCACGACGCCAGTCTAGAAGATACGGCTGCGCGAGCCTGGAACATGACGCCCTGGCTCAGCTGCCGACCCCGGCCCGGCTGCTGGCTGCTGGGCCGGGGGGCACGCAGGGCCCGCTCGGCCTCGGCTGTTGCCCGTGTGAGCTACCTCCGGCCTCGGAGCGCTACTTCTTGCCGCCGAAGAGCCCGCCCAGCAGATCGCCCAGGCCGCCGCCCGCCGACTGCGATCCGCCGGACCCACCGCCGAGCAGGCCGCCGAGCAGATCGCCCAGACCACCGCCGGACTGCTGGGAACCCGATCCGCCGCCGAGCAGCCCGCCCAGCAGGTCGCCGATGCCGCCGCCCGAGGCCGAACCCGACTGCTGCTTCGAGAACGCACCCGAGAGGAACTGCATGACGATGGGCGCGAGCAGCGGGAGCAGCACGGGGATGAGCTTCGCGATGGTCGAGTCACCGCTGTTCGCACCGAGCGCCTGCGCGACCTCGCCCTGCTTGTCGCCGAGAACGTGGTTGACGATCTTGCCGCCGTCCTCCTCGTCGATGGCGTTCAGGTCGATGGTGCCGGACGCGGGCGCGTGCTTGTCGAGCGCGGCCTCGAGCTTGCCCGCGCCCTCGGCGTCCTGCGCGTTGACGGCCATGCCGCCGAGCAGCCCGGGCAGCGCCTGCTGCACCGCGGCGCCCATGGTGGCCTCATCGACGCCGAAACGCTGAGCGAGATCGCCCAGGGGAATCTGCTGCATGAGGTCGTCGAGGTTCACGGAGTTCTGTGCCATTTCGGGTTGCTCCTTCGCGCGGTTCGGTGCCGAGCTCTGGAGCCGCTTCGGCAGCGGATCCGCTCGTCTGGAGGCCAGCGTAGCGGCAGGCCATCGTCGCCGCGACGGATCCTGCGCAGATGCGCTGGGGAGGGCGAAGCACTGTAGCCATCGGCAACGATTCCCCGAGAGGTTTGTCGTGCATATCCAAGGATCGGGGCGACCCCTCCAATAGGCTGTTCAGCATGTCGCGCATTCGTAAAGTGCTCATCGCCAACCGCGGCGAGATCGCCGTCCGCATCATCCGCGCCGCGAAAGACAGCGGGATCGCCTCGGTCGCGATCTACGCCGATCAGGATCGCGACGCGATGCACGCCCAGCTCGCCGACGAGGCCTACGCGCTGAACGGCACCACCAGCGCCGAGACCTACCTCGTCATCGACAAGATCCTCGCCGTCGCCCGTCGTTCGGGCGCCGACGCCGTGCACCCCGGTTACGGCTTCCTCGCCGAGAACGCCGCGTTCGCACGCGCCGTCATCGACGCCGGGCTGATCTGGATCGGCCCGAGCCCCGACGCCATCGAGCGCCTCGGCGACAAGGTCTCGGCCCGCCACGTGGCCGAGAAAGTCGGCGCGCCCCTCGCGGCCGGCACCAGCGACCCGGTCGAGAACGCGGAAGAGGTGCTCGCCTTCGCCGATGAGGTCGGTCTTCCGATCGCCATCAAGGCCGCCTTCGGCGGCGGAGGCCGCGGTCTCAAGGTCGCCTACGAGCGCGACGAGGTCGCCGAGCTGTTCGAATCGGCCACCCGCGAGGCCGTCGCCGCCTTCGGGCGCGGCGAGTGCTTCGTCGAGAAGTACCTCGAGAAGCCCCGTCACGTCGAGACCCAGTGCCTGGCCGACGCCCACGGCAACGTCGTCGTCGTGTCCACCCGCGACTGCTCGCTGCAGCGCCGCCACCAGAAGCTCGTCGAGGAGGCGCCCGCACCGTTCCTCACCGACGACCAGATCGAGCAGCTGTACTCCTCCTCGAAGGCGATCCTCAAGGAGGTCGGCTACGTCGGCGCCGGCACCTGCGAGTTCCTCGTGGCGAAGGACGGCACCGTCTCGTTCCTCGAGGTCAACACCCGGCTCCAGGTCGAGCACTGCGTGTCCGAGGAGGTCACCGGTATCGACCTCGTCCGCGAGCAGTTCCGCATCGCTGAGGGCGGCGTCATCGACTACGCGGACCCGGTCGCGCACGGCCACTCCTTCGAATTCCGCCTGAACGGCGAGGATCCGGGCAACGGCTTCCTCCCCGCGCCGGGCCCCGTCGCGCTCTTCCGTCCGCCGCTCGGCCCGGGCGTGCGCGTCGACACCGGCGTGCAGTCGGGCGACGTCATCTCGGGATCGTTCGATTCGATGCTCGGCAAGCTGATCGTCACGGGCGCGAGCCGCGAGGAGGCGCTCGAGCGTTCCCGCCGCGCCCTCGACGAGTTCGAGATCCAGGGCCTGCCCACCGTGCTGCCGTTCCACCGCAAGATCGTCCGCGATCCCGCGTTCACCGCTCCCGACGGCCGCTTCGGTGTCTACACCCTGTGGATCGAGAACGAGTTCCACAACGACATCGAGCCGTGGGAGGGCGAGGTCGCGCCCGTCGTGCAGGATCCGAAGCGCCAGACCGTGGTGGTCGAGGTCGACGGACGCCGCGTCGAGGTCGTCATGCCCGCCACGCTGATCCCGCTGGCCGACCAGCAGATCACCCGCGGCCCCGCACCCAAGCGCGCCAAGGGTGCCGGTGTCTCCGCGGCGACCGGCGACTCGGTCGCCGCCCCGATGCAGGCCACCGTCGTGAAGCTCGCGGTCGAGGAGGGCCAGCAGGTCGAGGCCGGCGAGCTGATCGTCGTGCTCGAGGCCATGAAGATGGAGCAGGCGATCTACGCGCACCGTGACGGTGTCGTGCGCGGCATCGACGCGCCTCTCGGCCAGACCGTGTCCAACGGCCATGTGCTGCTCAGCATCGTCGACGCCGAGTAACCGCAGACGCACCGCATCAGGCGCCCGGGCTCCGAAAGAGTCCGGGCGCCTGGTGCGTCTACGGACGAATATGCCGCACTCCCGAAGGAGATCCACGCTCAGAAGGAGGAACCCGGCGGAATCGACCTTCTGACGCCGGATCTCCTTCCGAAGCGGAGCCCACCACACCCACACATGTCGCTGACACGAAGCTCCACTCCCCACACTCAACTTGTGACCGGTCACATGTTAGCGATAGTCTCTCCACATGTCCGATGTGTCACTCTCCGCAGTCCTCCGCACCTTCGAATCCCAGCGCACCGTGTCAAGCCGCAAGCTGGCCTCCCTCGAAGCGGATCTCGCGGCGGAGCAGGCGCTCCAAGAGCACTTGACCCAGGCCATCCAGGCCATCCAGGCGATGACGCGCAACGACGCCCCCGAAGGACTGCCGGGGTCGCCCTCGGACGGATCTCCCCCACCCTCCACCCCGGACACGGATACTGACTTCGACTTTCGGCTCGAGGGCGGCCGAGTGAGATCGGTCGATATGGTCCGGCTCGTCGTGGAGGAATCCGGCTCCGGCCTCACACGCGAACAGCTCCACCGGGCATTCTTCGCACGATGGGGCGAGCAGACCTGGATCAACCCGAGGAACGCGCTGACCACGGCGATCGGACGCG